>JBDZVC010000481.1:0-3111 GCA_040255475.1 Phyllobacteriaceae bacterium
ACGGTTTCGATGGAAGGAATGGTTTCGGTCGCAACCGTCAGGCCGTTCGAAAGACGGCTAACCTCGACACCCATTAATGAGATACTCCCTGTACGCGCGCCGCACGTGTACGCCGCATCACGTAATCTTCCAACATTTTCGGGTCGGAGGGAAGCACCGTGAAGTTTTCCTTGCGCTCCATCAGGTCGGCGAGGAAGGCGGGCAACGCCGGCGTGATGCCGCTGGCTTCCCTGACTGCCGCCGGGAATTTGGCGGGATGCGCCGTCGACAGCACGACCATCGGCGCTTTCGGATAGGCCTTCTCGCGAGCGACCTTGACGGCGGTCGCGGTGTGCGGATCGAGGAGATAGCCGTCCCGTTTGAGCACGTCGCGAATGGTTCCAGCCGTTTCCTGCACGGTCGAGCGGCCGGCCGCAAATTCCTGGCGGATCAAGGAAAATTGCCGTTCTTCCAGCTCGAACGCACCGGACTGCTTCAGGCTCTCCATCTCGCGCCGCACCAGCGCCGCATCGCGATCCGCGGCCTCGAAGAGCAGCCGCTCGAAATTGGATGATATCTGGATGTCCATCGAAGGCGAGGTCGTCTCCACAACCTTGCGCGTTTCATAGCGGCCGCTTTCGAGCGTGCGCGCCAATATGTCGTTGTCGTTGGTGGCGATGACGAGGCGATCGATCGGCAGGCCCATCCGCTTGGCGGCATAGCCGGCGAAGATGTCACCGAAATTGCCTGTCGGCACCGTGAAGGAGATCGGCCGATCCGGCGCGCCGAGCGAGACGGAAGCCGAAAAATAATAGACAATCTGGGCCATGATGCGCGCCCAGTTGATTGAATTGACGCCGGAGAGTGAAACCGCGTCGCGGAACAGGTGATTGTTGAACAGCCCTTTGACGAGCTCCTGGCAGTCGTCGAAATTGCCCTCGATCGCCAGCGCATGGACATTGGCGGCGAGCGAGCTCGTCATCTGGCGCTGTTGCACCGGCGAGACGCGGCCATGCGGGAAAAGGATGAAGATGTCGGTGCGGTCGCGCCCTGCGAAGGCTTCTATGGCCGCGCCGCCCGTGTCGCCCGAAGTGGCGCCGACGATAGTCGCGCGTTGGCCGCGCTCGGCAAGCACATGATCCATCAGCCGCGCCAGAAGCTGCATGGCGACGTCCTTGAAGGCGAGCGTCGGGCCGTGGAAGAGTTCGAGCACGAATTCGTTCGCGCCCGTCTGCACCAGGGGGCAGACCGCCTCGTGCCGGAAGGTGGCATAGGCCTTGTGCACGATTTTGGAGAATGTCTTCGTGTCGATCTCGCCACCCGTGAACGGCGTCAACAGCCGGACCGCAATCTCCGGATAGGACAGGCCACGAAGCGCGCGGATCTCGGCCGCGCCGAAATGCGGCCATTCTTGGGGAAGATAAAGCCCGCCGTCGCGGGCGAGCCCGGCGAGAAGCGTATCGGAAAAGCCAAGCGCCGGGGCTTCACCTCTGGTGCTGATATATTGCATTTTCTGTCGGTCCGTCGCGTTCGTCTCAAGCTCCGAGGGAAAACCATTTCCGCCGGTCGCATTTCCGATCCGGCGTTGATATAGACACCTTCTCTGCGGCGGGGAAACAGGTTGAGGGAGTTTCGTGTGTTCGAGAGCAGATTTCCAGCTTCATTGTTCGCGGCCGGTCTTATCCTGACGCTGGCCGGTTGCCAATCTGGCGGCGGCTTGAGCAAGCTCGACCCCGGGGTGAAAGACGCGCCGCCTCCGCCGTCTACCAAGATTAGCGAGAAAGATCTTCTGGCATACTGCCCGTCCGTCACGCTGCGTGAAGGCACGGCCTTCTACAGTGAGTATGCCAAGGGGGCAAAGAAGCCCAAGAAGGACGAAGACGATCCGCTGGCGAACCCCAATGCGCCGCCGGACAATTCAGCCAATTTGACCTATCAGGCCGCTATCACCGGCGTGACGCGCTCGTGCAACTATAATGGCGGCATGCTGACCATGACCGTGGCGGCAGCCGGCAAGGTCGTATCGGGGCCGATGGGCAAAGCCGGATCGGTGACGCTACCGATCCGGGTCGTGGTGCTGCGCGACGGGGACGTCATCTATTCCAATCTCGCGAAACATCCGGTGCAGATCACGGATAATTCCGAGGCCGCCCAGTTCCTTTACAGCAATGCAAACGTCACTTTCGAAGCGCCGGCCAAGCGCAACATCCAGGTCTTCGTCGGGTTCGACGCAGGCCCGGAGGCTGGCAAGCCAAAGAAGAAGAAATAGCGTATTAAGGGCGCCGCCGCCCTTATAGCGGCTCGGCCCATTCCGACAGCGCGGCAAGGACGGCCGGAAATTCCGCCCAGCGGCGGATGACCGTCTCCGCGCCTGCCCCGGTCAGCCGGTCTGCATGGCCTGGATAGGAATGCGCCGCGCCGGTGAACCCGATAACCCGCATGCCGGCGGCCTTCGCGCCCGTTATGCCATGCACCGAATCCTCGATGACGAAGGTCTGTTTGGGATCGGCCTTCAACCCTTCCGCCGCATAGAGAAAAACGTCCGGCGCCGGCTTGGTGCGCTTTGACGGGATTTCGAGGCCGGAGAAGATCAGCCCTTCGAAAAGCGGCATCAACCCGGCCCTTTTGAGCGAAAGCGTCACGCGTTCCGTGCTCGAATTCGAGCAGATGCAGCGTGGTCCGGTGACGGAAAGCACAGCTTGCCGTGCGCCCTCGATCGGCCGCACCTCGGCGGCGAGCCTCTTGTCGATCAGTTCTTCGGTCCGCGCGATCATCGAGGCCTGGAAAGGCAGGCCGGTCTCGGCCTCGATCCTGAGCAGCATGTCGGTGAAGGTGAGCCCCGCGAAGCGCTCGGAAAGTTCGTCCGCGTCGATTTCATAGCCGGCCCTCGTCAGCACCTCCGCTTCGACGCGGGCGGCGATGACCTCGGAATCGACGAGCACGCCGTCGCAATCGAAGATGACCAGTTCAGGAGCCGGCATATCGGAATCCAGTTGTTGGAGGAATTGCCGGACATCTATGCATTCCGGCCTCTCGTGGCAACCGGATCCGGGCGAAGGGCTTTGCCGGTTCGCTCGCTTCCCGTCTCATTTCATTAAATGTTTACCGAGAAGGGTAACCATAACGATCGGT
>JBDZVC010000005.1:0-75994 GCA_040255475.1 Phyllobacteriaceae bacterium
ATCACCTGCCGCCGGAGGCGCGCTGGCGCGAATGGATGCATCGCGTCGAGGCCACGATCTTCGCAGCCAGCGAACCGGTCGGCCGCGAGACGTTGGCGAAGATCGTTGGCAAAAGCTGCAGCATCGACCTTTTGATCGACGACATCCGCGAGGAGTTGCGCGGCCGGCCCTACGACCTGGTCGCCGTCGCCGGCGGCTGGAAGCATCTGACCCGGCCGGCCTATGCCGACGCCATCCGCGGTGCATTTGGCACGGCGGTCGGCGGCAGTGAGAAGACGGCCGATCTGACGCAGTCCGAGGTGCTGGTCTTGATGTGCATCGCCTATTTCCAGCCGATCACCCGTGCCGAACTGTCCTCCTTCTTCGGCAAGGAGGTCAGCCGCGACCTGATCGGCCGTCTGCGCGCCGCCGGCCTGATCGCCTCCGGCCCGCGCAGCCCGACGCCCGGCGCGCCCTATACCTACGTCACGACGAAACAATTCCTGCTCGAGTTCGGCCTCGCTACGCTGCGCGACCTGCCCGACTTCGAGGCGCTCGAAGACGCCGGGCTACTGTCGAAGGAAAAACTGCTGGCGGGCGATATCCCCGTCGGGCTGGCGAGTGGCGAAATAGCGGAAGGCATTCAAGAGGAATAGACACAGTCTGCGGCACGGATGGCATGACGCCAGAACTCCGTAAGTCGCCAACGGCCTCATCCCATCAAATTGATCTCGAATACGAAGGAAAGCCGCTCTTCGGTCCGGCCATGCCTGAATCATCAAATTACGGGATAATCGGCTGCCGAGGCCGCCTGGAGGCTTGCGTCAGTGCATCGACGAAGATCGGTTTCCAGGACATGACGTGATGCCGAAGCAATTCGACCAAGTCCTCACGAGCGCCTTTTTCAGCCAGTTCGATCAGCTGATAGTGCTCCGGCACGGAAGCGACTTGACGTTCGTGGCCGGCGCGCGAGCTTATGCCATATAGCCGCATCCGGTCCCTGAGACTCATCACGGTTTCTGTCAGCAGTGCGCTCCCGGCCGCGCCGACGAGCGCGAAGTGAAAAGCCCGGTCGCTTTCAAGATAGCCCTGTACGTCCTCCGTTTCCACGGCCTTGGCAATGGCGTCTGCATGAGCACGCAGCGCTGAAAGATCGCGACCTAGCCGGTCGGCCAGAAGACGCGCGGCATGAATCTCCAGCACGTCGCGCATGTCGAACAACTCCTCCAATTCGCGGAGGCTGGGCTCGAGGACGCGAAAGCCCCTGTTGCGCAAGGGTTCCAGAAGACCCGCACGGCTCAGTTCGAGCAAAGCTTCACGCACTGGAGTTGTGGAAACTCCGAGGTTGCTGGCGAGGCTTGGAACAGAAAACATCGTCCCCGGCCCACTTTCGCCGGAAATGATCTCCGAGCGCACGCGCTGGACAACCTGTTGCCTCAAATTCTGATTCGTTCCGGCGGCAGCTTTCCGCGAAGGCATGGCATTCCTCACAATCCGTCGAAGAACATAGCCGACGGTCGTTTGACAAACTAGGAAAGATATGGCGTATTATAGTAGCGCGCTACATAAATGCGCTACATAATAAGCAAACCATGAGCGAACGCTTTCCCGCCTATTGCACCTTGTGCCGCTCCCGATGCGGCTGCACGGTTGTCATCGATGACGGGAAGCTGAGCGCCGTCGAACCCATCGCCGATCACCCGACGGGAGGGGCGCTTTGCGCCAAGGGTCGCGCGGCGCCGGAACTGGTCGCCAGCCCGACCCGGCTAACCCGTCCACTCAAACGCACCAACCCGCGGGGCGCCGCCGATCCGGGCTGGCAGGAAATCACCTGGGACGAAGCGCTCGACGAGATCGCCAGGCGGATCGGAGAAATCCGGGCCGAACACGGCGCGGAAGCCGTCGCCTTCGCCGTGACGACACCGAGCGGCACTCCCATGGTTGACAGCTTCGAATGGGTCGAGCGGTTCGTTCGGCTTTTCGGCAGTCCGAACCTTATCTATGCCGTCGAGGTCTGCGGATGGCACAAGGATTACGCCCATGCGCTGACTTTCGGGCGTGGCATCGGAATGCCCGATTACGAACATGCCGACACGATCCTGTTATGGGGCCACAATCCCGTCAGGACATGGCTTGCCCAGGCGTCCCGCATTGCGGATGCGCGCAGCCGCGGCGCGCGCGTCGTGGTGGTCGATCCGAAGCCCGAGGGATCGGGCCAGCTCGCGGACCAGTGGCTTCGGATCAGGCCGGGCGCCGATAGTGTGCTGGCGATGGGCGCAATCCGACACCTGATCGAAACGCGATCATATGATGCCGATTTCGTTCGGCGCTGGACGAACGCGCCAATGCTTGTCGATCCGAAAACGGGCTTGTTCCTTCGGGCTTCCCAAATCTGGCGAGCAGCGAAATCTCCCGACGCGTTCGTAGTGGTGGGTCGCGATGGCCTGCCGCGGCCCTACGAAACCTCCGGGCCGCTTGAAGATCCTGGAGGTATCGAGCTTCTGCGAGCAGCGCCGCTCAGGCTGCGCGACGGAAAGCGTCGTATCTGCCGCACCGCCTTTTCCCTCCTTGCGAAGGAAGCGGCCAGATACACGCCGCAACGTGTCGCGACGGACACATGGCTGAGCGTCGAGGACGTCGAGGCTTTCAATCGGACGATTTCAGGCTCGTCGGCGATCGCCTATCACTCATGGACAGGCGTCGGGCAGCACAGCAATGCCAACGAAACCGAACGGGCGATCGCCATCCTCTATGCGCTGACCGGTTGCTGCGACGTGCCTGGCGGCAATCTCTGGCCGGTTCCTCCACCGACGCGCGGCCTGAACGATTATTCGCTTCTTCCGCCAGAACAGCAGGCGAAGGCACTCGGGCTAGACGCCCTGCCGCTCGGGCCTCCGGCACGCGGCTGGGTCACGGCGAAAGACTTCAGCCGCGCCGTTATCGAAGGGGAGCCCTACAAGGTGCGGGCGCTGGTGGCGTTCGGAACGAATTTCGTCGTGTCGCAGGGTCATTCGAGCCGAAACCGGCGGGCTCTGGAGGCACTGGATTTCCAGGTTCATGTCGACATGTTCATGAACCCGACGGCGGAAAGCGCTGACATCGTCTTGCCCGCCAGTCTCCCCTGGGAACGCGATGCACTCAAGGTCGGTTTCGAGATCACCCAGGAAGCGGTGGAGACGATCCAGTTCCGACCGAAATTCGTCGATCCGCCGGGCGAATGCCGCGCCGATTATGACATCGCTGCGGCTCTGGCGCTCCGCCTCGGCATGAGAGAACGCTTCTTCGGCGGCGATATCGAAGCGGGATGGAATTATCAACTCGCACCCCTCGGCATAAACGTCGACGAACTGCGGCGGCATCCCGAGGGCCTGCGCGTGCCGCAGCGTTTCCGCCATCGCAAATATGCTGAGCAAGAGGACAGTACCGTAACGGGATTCACGACCCTCACCCGGCGGGTGGAGCTTTATTCCGAGCAGATGCGCAGGCATGGCTATGCGCCTCTGCCCGGTCGTCAGGGGGTCGACCGAAATACATCCCAACGGGAAGACGAAAGCCGGTTTCCACTTGTGCTGACGACCGCAAAGAGCGGCTGGTTCGTGCATAGCGCGTATCGGCATGTTGCATCCCTGCGCCGCAAGAGTTCGGAACCGAAGGCCGAAATCAATCCGCTGCTAGCGGCGGACAAAGGTTTGAAGGAAGGAGACTGGGCCAGGATCGCCACCGAGACCGGGAGCGTCCGGATGCGGGTGCATCTCAATCCGGCGATCGAACCGCGCGTCGTGATCGCGGAGTTCGGATGGTGGGAGGCATGCCCGCCGCTGGGCTTGCCCGGTACTCCTCCGACGGGACGTCTTTCCTCCAATATCAACGATGTCCTTTCCGATGACGACCGCGACCCTGTAAGTGGCTCGGTCCCATTGCGGGCGGTCGCGTGCGACATAGAACCGGAAGCGACCGCCAATGTCGGGCATTGGACCGGAAAGCGCCGCTTTACCCTCGTCGCGCGGCGAATGACGAGCGCCGATGTCGCGGCGATCAGCCTCGCGCCTGAAGATGGCGGTGCGCTTCCGCCATTCCGCCCGGGACATCACGTGGTCGTATCGATACCCGATGGCGGCTCTCGCGCCTATTCGTTGACCGGCTGCTGCGATTCACCCGACGGCGGCTTTCACATCGGGGTCCGCCGTGACCCGACCGCTGAATCGGCCCAGTCCGTGTCCCGGGCGCTGCATGCGCTACCGATTGGCACAGCGATTGACCTCGAACCGCCGCAGGGAGTGTTCACGCCGCCGCTGACGGGGGAACGGCCCGTCATTCTTGTCGCCGGCGGCATCGGAATCACCCCTTTCATCTCCTACCTGGAGACGCTGGCCGGTCGGACGAGCCGGCCAAAGGTCCTGCTGCTCCATGGATGCAGGAACGGAGGCCAGCACCCCTTTGCCGATGAAGTGCGGATGTTGCGGAGGAATATTCCGACGCTCGACGTGACCGTTGCATATTCGAGACCGGAGAAAACCGAACGGATCGGGCGCGACTACGACCATTTCGGCAGACTTACCGGCATTGCGCCGGCAATCGATTCCGGCCAGCGGCCGCTCGCCTATGTCTGCGGCTCGGCGGACTTCGTTACCGGCTTGACCGACTGGCTGGGCGGTCTGGGCATTCCTCGCTTCGACATTTTTTCGGAAACTTTTGTATCGCCGCCTGAAATCCCGGCGGACCTGGAGCCCCGCCGGATAACGATCGAAGGCGCCGGCAAAAGTTTCGACTGGGCCCCGGCGAGCGGGACGATCCTCGATGCGGCGCTCAGCGCGGGTATAGCGCTGCCTTCTGGTTGCAGGGCGGGGCAATGCGAAAGCTGCCTCGTGCGCGTGACCGCCGGAAGCATCGCCCATCTCGGCGACTATTCGGGCGAAGGCTGCCTGACCTGCCAGGCGGTTCCGCTCACGGAGGTCACGTTGGCAGTCTGACAAAACTTAAACAAGCAAAGAGGGGTACTATTCCATGACTGACGCAGTAGCCAAACATCATCAATCGATCGGATCCCGAGACAATCCGCTCGCGCGCTTTTCGCAATTCATGGTCGGCTTCGCGGAGCGCTGGTTTCCCGACGCCTATGTCTTCGTCCTGCTTGCTGTGATCGTTGTTGCCGCCGGCGCCATCCTGCATGGCGGCTCCCCCATCGAGGTCAGCCAGGCCTTCGGCAACGGCTTCTGGAATCTCATCCCGTTCACCATGCAGATGGCACTTGTCGCCATCAGCGGATATGTCATCGCCATGTCGCCAGCCGCGGCCGCCGTCCTGAAGCGCCTTGCAAACGTGCCCACCACAAGTCGCGGCGCAGTCGTCTTCGTCGGCGTCCTCAGCATCCTGCTGTCTTTGCTGAATTGGGGGCTGAGCCTTATCTTCTCTGGCCTGCTGGTGCGGGAGATAGCGCGTCGCTCCGACATAAAGCTCGATTATCGCGCTGCTGGCGCCGCCGGCTATCTCGGCTTGGGCTGCGGCTTCACCTTCGGTATCACGTCCTCGGCTGCCCAGCTTCAGGCGAATGCCGCAAGCATACCGGAAAGCCTGATGCCGATTACCGGTGTGATCGGTTTCACAGAAACGATCCTGACATGGCAAGGGCTTCTTACGACCCTCGTCGTCACGATCCTTTCAGGTGCAATCTGCTATTTCACCACGCCAAGTCTCGAAAAGACCGTCACGGCCGACGATCTTGGTGTCAGTCTGGATGACGACAGGATCGAGAAAAAGAAGCCTCAGCGTCCTGGCGATTTCCTCGAATACAGCCCGATCCTCACCATCCTGATCGTCGTACTGGCGCTCGGCTGGCTCTGGCACGCATTCCGTTCAGGCAACCCCCTGATCACGCTTTCGGGCCTCAACACCTACAATTTCGTCTTCCTGCTGCTCGGTATCCTGCTTCATTGGCGTCCGCGCAGCCTGATCGATGCCTTTTCCAAGGCCATGCCCAGCGTGTCGGGCGTCCTGCTGCAGTTCCCCTTCTATGCCGGTATCGCGCATATCCTGACGAAGGTGCACAATGCCAACGGCCTCAGCCTGTCCGACACGATCGCCCATTGGTTCGTCGACGTGTCATCCAATACCCTGGGTTTCTCGTTTCTTGTCAGCATCTACTCGGCCGTGCTCGGCTTCTTCATTCCGTCGGCCGGCGGCAAGTGGGTGATCGAAGCGCCCTACATCATGACGGCCGCAAACGCGATCCATGCGCATCTGGGCTGGACGGTGATGGTCTACAACATCGCGGAGACGCTGCCGAATTTCATCAATCCGTTCTGGATGCTGCCGCTGCTCGGTATTCTCGGTCTCAAGTCGAAGGACCTGATCGGTTATACGTCGGTGCAGTTCTGCATCCATTTCCCGATCGTGCTGTTCATCGCGGCGGTTCTGATGACAACCTTCGCCTATCACCCGCCCATCCTGCCGTAATAATCGGGGCGGGGTCTGAAATGGGCCCCGCTGCACCCAACAGTCGAGGGCAGAAAAAGTGTGGGGTTATCCGGTGTCCGAGCACAGGGAGCGGCTAGTAGACTTTCTCTCTGTCAAGCGGATGAGTCTCCAAAACGATGGATTCCGCGCACATACGTGCTAGCATAAAGACGGCAAGGAACCCTGCTGCCCCTGACAATCCCACAACTGTCGCATTCTACGGTGGCGCGCCACGGGCTGGCCGTGGATCCCCTTCAACGAGAGGAACTCGTCACGGATACGCTGTCGACCGAGGCATCGATCGCGCCGCTTCGCCAGCGAATAGGTGGTGGGCGCTTCGCCTTCAACCCTAAGCCCTCGCTCAAGGAACAGTTTGAGGCAATCGGCGCCTGAGATGTGTCCGGCCGAACGCTGCCTTGCGTCCCGGCAAATCTTTGCAGCAGAACCGCTCCGCCTGCCGATCGAGCGAAAGATATGGAACTCTAAGGGTGGCCGATCGGGAGTTGGGTTCTGTGTCGAAAATTTGGGCGGCCCCCTGGCCTGATTTCAATATAGGCATGCGGGTGCACCGCTGGATGCCTGGATCGACTAGGGTGTGAGGAGCGTCTTCAGGATCGAGGCTCCCAGCGTGTATTTCGGATCGACCATGTTGCCGAGCCTGACACGCCCGGTCTGCGTCAGCAGCATGTAGGCATCGATCTGGTCGAAACCGTAGTCGCTCGCCATCCAGCGCACGAGTTCGCGGTAGGCGATGCGGGCGGCATCCTCCATAGGACGTGACGAACCGATCGTCATGATGAAACGCTCGTTCTCCAGCCGCGGCCAGCGGAAGGTCCAGCCCTTGATGAGGTCGATCTGGACCGTCGTCACCGTCGGGTGCTCGATGGCCACGCCGCAAAGTTCGCCGTCTCCCTGGGCCGCGTGGCAGTCGCCCAGGTAGAGAAGGCCGCCGGGCGCATTGACGGGAAGATAGATGACCGCACCGGGGCCAACGTCCGGCAGATCCATATTGCCGCCATAGTAGTCAGGCTGCAGCGACGAGATCGCCTCGATCTCCGGTGACGTCCCGATCGTCCCGATGAATGGCTCGTAGGGCAGGGTGATCCTGTCGTTCCATTTCGTGCCGTTGATGGCATCGACTTCCACCTTCTTCACCTTTTCGGGCAAAGGCGGATTGAGGAGCGCCGTATCGCCGGTTCCGACGAGGCCGCCGAACTCCGGCATGAGGCAGGTGGTGCCGCAGGGCTGCGGCCCGCGAGGAACGATCTTCTTGATGTAGACGGCCAGACAGTCGCCCTTCTCCGCTCCGTTGATATGGATCGGGCCGTTCTGCGGATTGAGATAGGGGAAATTCAGGATTTCGCTCGGCACATCGCTTTCGTGCCGGATCTTGCCTTCGAACGCGTCGTGGGTCTCCACGCTGATCTCCGCGCCCGGATCCACTGACAGTACAGGCCTGGCGTATGGGCCATAGACATAATGATAGGTGCCCTGGTCGGCCTCTGTCAGTTCATGCGCGCTGGTCGTCCTGCCTCCGGCCAAGCCGCGCCGGGCCATGATCGAGCCCTCGAGCCAAGGCGCCCGTTGCCTTTCCATCTCGTCTCTCCCGTAGATCGCTCTTGACAAAGAGCCTATCGCCAATTTTACATATGCGCAATAGATGCTCATATGAGCAAAGAGGGCTTATGGCTACTTCGCCGCGTCTCCTGGTCAAGATCTGTCATGCCTACTACCGCGAGCGCATGACGATGGCGGAGGTCGGCGCTCGTTTCAGCCTCTCCCGGCACAAGGTCAGCCGCATGCTGCAGGAGGCCGAGGAAGTCGGCATCGTGCGCATAGACATCCGCGCGCCGTCGGGCCAGGCGAGCGCCATAGAGCGGGCTGTGGAAACGGGCCTCGGCGTCAAGACGTGTGTGGTGGCGGAGGTGGAGCGCAATCTGGCGCCCGACGAGGTGAAGCGGCGCACCTGCGTCGTCGGCGCGGAGTTCCTGCGCGAGATCATCCAGGACAATGGTGCGATCGGCATAGGCTGGGGCAGCACAACCTTCGAACTCGTCAACCAGTTCGAGCCCTATAGCGTGCCCGGCGCTCAGGTCATCCAGATCACCGGCGGCAACAAGCGGATCGCGCACCTCTTCGACTGCCAGGAGGTGACCCGCCGCCTTGCCGACAAGCTCGGAACGCCGCCGCTTCTGCTGCACGCGCCCGGAATCGTAGATCGCAAGGAAACGCGGGATCTCCTGCTGCGCGAAAGCTCGGTCGCCGACATTTTCAAGCTCTTCCCCATCCTCGACATGGCCATCGTGGGCATCGGATCGCTAGTGCCGTCCGAGGCGTCGATGCTTCTCGGTAGCGGTTATATCGGGGTGCCGGAAAAGGCGGCTCTGAAACGCGCCGGAGCCGTGGGCGACGTCTTTTCCTACTTCGTCGATGCCGCCGGCGAGGTCGTGAAGACCGAAATCTACGACAGGATGATTGCTATCGGGATCGAGGACCTGAAACACATTCCTACCCGGATCGGCGTCGCCACGGGAGCCGTGAAGGCCAGGGCCGTGGTCGCGGCGGTGCGCGGCGGCTTCGTCAACACGCTCATTCTCGATTCGTGGCTCGCGGCCTCGGTGCTGGCGGAGATCGGATCGCCCCTGTCGTCGGCGGAACTCGAAACGGTGTGAGCCGAACGAGATACGCCGATCTTGCCGGCACGGCGCAGCGCCGGATCATATGTAGAAATGTTGCGCATATGGAGGAGACAATGTCACAGTCGAGTAGAGTAAAAACAGGAAAGGTAGCGGATGCCGTCCAGGCGGAACGCATTTCGGCGGAGCGGCCCAAGGGCGGCAAGTTGATCGGGACGCGACGGCAATTCCTGGCCGGCGCGGCAGCGGCGGGTGCCGTCGGCGCGCTGGGCTTCCCCGCGATAAAGGCCAAGGCCGCCGAAACCGGGCCCGTCAAGTTTGGCCTGCTCGAAGACCAATCAGGCAATTTCGCACTGTTCGGCTTGCCCAAGCTGCATGCCACGCAACTCGCCATCAAGGAGATCAATGACGGCTTCACGCTGATGAGCGGTCCGACCGGACCGGGCGGAACCGGCAAGGACGGCGCCTTTACCGAGCAGGTGGATGTACTGGTGCCATCGAACGACAAGGGCATCAACGGGCGCGAAGTGACATTGATCTCACCCGATCCGCAGTCCGAACCACGCATGTACCAGCAGCTTACGAAGCGCCTCGGCCTGCAGGACGAAGCCGATGTCATCATGGGCGCTTTCGCCAGCGCGAACCGTGAGGCTATGCGTCCCGTTATCGACCAGATGAAGAAGATGTACTGGTACAACAACCAGTACGAGGGCGGGGTCGCGGACAAATACACCTTCTGCACCGGCGCCGTCGCCGAGCAACAGATCATCCCCGCGATGCAGTACTGCATCAGCAAGTTCGGCAAGCGCATCTATATCCCGGCCGCCGACTACAATTTCGGGCAGTTGAGCGCCATGTGGACACGCGCCATGGCGCCGCTTCTCGGCGGCGAGGTGGTGGGTCAGGAATTCATTCCGCTCAGCGTCACGGACTTCACCTCGACCATCGCCCGCATCGAGCAGGCGAAACCCGATTGGCTGATGATGTACATCACCGGTCAGAACCATGCGAACTTCTATCCGCAGGCGAACGCGGCCGGCCTCAAGCGGCCGATGGGCTCCAGCATCAATCTCGCCCAAGGGTATGAGCACAAGCGCTTCGCGCCGCCGGCGCTGGCCGGCATGAACGTTGCCGTGAGCTACATGGAAGAGATCCCGACGCCGCGCAATCAAGCCTTCGTCAAGCGCTTCCGCAAGATGTTCCCGGACGAACCCTACATCCAGCAAGAGGCGCACAGCGCCTATGTCGCCACGCATCTTTATGCAGTGGCCTGCCGGCTCGCCAAGACGACCGAACAGGGCGCCGTGATGGAGGTACTGGAAAGCGGCATCGGCATCGAGGCGCCGGCCGGATGGATGTTCATGGATCCGGCGACGCATCACATGAGCCAACATATCCGAATGGCCTCCTGCGACGAGAAGCACAACATCACCTTTGTCCAGGAATGGCCCTCGATCGAGCCTTGGTGGACACGCCGGCTCGGCGTCAATCTCGTCAAGACGCCGGAGTTCAAGCAGTACACTCCGGCCGACGATCCCGCCTTCAAGAAGTTCCTGTGACCAATCAACCAGGTGGGCGGCCGGTTTGGCCGCCCACGTTGCGGAAAGCGGCCCATGACAGGCGACCTCTTCAATTTCGGATACCAGTTCCTGGTCAACATCTCCTTCCTGATGTTCGCGGCGATGGGACTGATCATCGTCCTCGGCATGCTCAACATCATCAACCTGGCGCATGGCGAGTTCATCATGATGGGAGCCTATGCGACGACGCTCCTGGTGCATGCTGGCGTGCCCTTCGTCGTGGCGGTGGTCGTCGCCACGATCATCGTCGGCCTGATCGGCGTCGTGGTCGAACGGCTCGTCATTCGTCGCTTCTATGGCAACCGGCTGAACGCGCTCGTGGCTACTTTCGGCCTCAGCCTCATGCTGAGCCAGGGAACCCTCCTCATCTTCGGTCCCTTCCTCAAGGGCATCAGGATGCCGCTTGGCGGCTTCCGGGTCGGCGAATATTCCTATGCGACCTACCTGCTTGTCGTCGCGATCCTCGCCTTCGTCCTGCTCTTCGCACTCTGGCTGTTGTTTTACCGCACACGGCTCGGCATCGACATGCGCGCCACCATGCAGAACCCGGACATGGCGCGCGCGCTCGGCGTCAATACGAGCAGGATCCATACGTTCAGCTTCGCACTCGGAGCGGCGCTGGCCGGGCTGACGGGCGCGCTCTACGCGCCGACCACGACCATCGTGCCGCTTTTCGGAACCGCCTTCATCGCGCCTGCCTTCATCACGGTCGTCATCGGCGGCGGCGCCGACCCGCTGATCGGCGCGCTGGCAAGCTCGGTGCTGCTGTCGACCGTGTCGACTCCGCTCTCGTCGCAATACGGTACGTTTGCCGGACGCATCGGCCTGATGCTGGCGGCGCTGATCATCATGCGCTTCCTGCCCGACGGCCTGTCCTATTACGTGCGGGCGGCGATGCTGCGTCGGCGCAAGGCCCGTCCGGAGGGCGCTCGATGAACGGCCAGAGCCATGTCGCCGCGCAATCAGGATCGATTGCGCCGGCGTCAGCGACTGTTTTCGAAAGGCTGGGACTCGACGGACCGCTGACCATCTTCGGTGGCCCGGTCTACTGGTTGCTGTTCGTCTTGGCGCTTGCGGCGGCCTTGCTGTTCCCGCTCTATGGTTCGGTATTCGCCGCCCTCAACTTCACCAATTTCCTCATAAACGTGCCGCTGGCACTCGGGCTGGCGCTGCTGTGGGGTTATTGCGGCGTGCTGAGTTTCGGCCAGGTCGCCTTCTTCGGCATCGCCGGCTACGCCTACGGCGTGATGGCAATCAACTGGGGCATGGGGTCGGCGACGCTGCTCGCCGCATTCTGTGCGCTCGGCCTGACGGCGCTGGTCGCGGCTGCGTTCGGCTATTTCCTGTTCTACGGCCGGGTCAGCGGATGGATCGTCCCGGTGCTGACGCTTGTGTTCACGCTCGTGCTCGAGACCTTCCTCGGACAGACGGCCGGCATGGAATGGAAGATTGGCGAGGCGCCGCTCGGCGGCTTCAACGGCATGACGAACATTCCCTCGCTCACCGCCGGAACGATCAGCTTCGATGGTTTCAGCCTGCCGCTCTTCTATCTCGTCATCATCCTGGTTGCCGGAATCCTCGTTGGTTTGCGCATGCTCGCCAACAGCCATTTCGGCCATGTCATCATGGCGATCCAGGAGGATCCCGAACGCGCCGAACTCCTCGGCTACGACATCCGCCGCTACCAGCTCGTCGTTTTCACCATCGCCGGATTTCTCGCCGGGTTGAGCGGCGTGCTCTACGCCACCTGGGGTAACTTCATCCAGCCCTCCTCGGTCGGGCTGCTGGCCGCCACCTTCCCGGTGCTGTGGGCGGCCGTGGGCGGCAGGCGCAGCCTCACCTCGGTCCTCATCGGGACGATCGCGCTGGCCTCGCTTTCGGATGCGCTTGCCGTCTATAGCGGCGAACTTGCCTTCGTCGTCATGGGCGCGCTGCTGCTCTTCGGCATGATGGCGGCACCCGACGGCATCGTCATCACCATTTTGCGTTTCCTGACAAGACTTGTCGGGAGGAAGTCGAGATGACGCTTCTCGTTCTTGAAGGCGTGCGTCGCCGCTTCGGTGGTATCGTCGCCGCGGACGGCATCGACCTCGCGCTCGGGGCCGGCGAAAGGCGATGCCTCATCGGACCGAACGGCGCCGGCAAATCGACCGTGTTCAAGCTGATCATGGGGTTGGTTCGTCCCGATTCCGGTTCGATCCGCCTCGACGGTCGGGAGATTACGCGCGAGGAGCCGTTCCGCCGGGTGCAACTCGGACTGTCGATGAAGTATCAGACGACGCGCATCTTCCCGAGCCTCACCGTGGCCCAGAACATGTCGATCGCGCGGAGCCGGGGCGGCAACGGTTCCGATCTTGTCTCCTGGGCGCTCGACCGGCTCGGCGTTACAAGCCTCGCAACCCGATCCGCGGGAGAGTTGAGTTACGGTCAGCAGCACTGGCTGGAGATGTGCATGGTGCTCGGGAGCGGCCCGCGCGTCGTTCTCATGGATGAGCCGACCGCCGGTATGACGCCGGAGGAGAGCCGCCGAACCGGCGGCTTCATCAAGGAACTCACCGGGCGCGGCATCGCCGCGATCATCATCGAGCACGACATGCACTTCGTCCGCGATCTGGAAGCTCCGACCACGGTGCTGCATCAGGGCCGGGTTTTCCGCGAAGGCAGCATGGCCGAGATCGAGGCCGATCCGGAGGTTCAGCGCATCTATCTGGGAGAGGTCGATGCCTGAGGCGCTGCTCGAAGTCGAGGATGTCCATAGCGGCTACGGCGCAGGCGACATCCTGCAAGGCGTTTCGCTTTCCGTGCGGAAAGGAGAGATCGTGGCCGTGGTCGGCCGCAACGGCGTCGGCAAGACGACACTGATGCGTACGGTGATGGGCCTGCTGCCGCTCAGGGCCGGTGCTATCAACCATCACGGACGCCCCGTCGCCGGGCTCAGCCCGCAGGCGCGCGCGAAGGCGGGCTTCGGCTACGTGCCTCAGGGCAAGATGATCTTTCCTTTTCTCACCGTGGCCGAAAACCTGAAGATGGGCGAGCGCGTGGGCGGCGCGGCGCGGCCATGGGACCAGATCTTCGATATGTTCCCGATCCTGCGCGAACGGCTCGGCCAGCAGGGAGGCACGCTGAGCGGTGGCCAGCAACAGGCGCTCGCCATAGCGCGGGTTCTGGTCGGCAGCCCGGAGATCCTAATACTCGATGAGCCTTCGGAGAGTATCCAGCCCAACATCATCGCGGATATCGGCCGCGTGCTCGCGCGGCTGAATGCCGAGCAGGGGCAGACGATTGTGCTGGTGGAGAACAATTTCAGTCTCATTCGCGCCACCGCGCATCGTGCCTACGTTCTTGACCGGGGACGCTGCGTAGCGGAGTTGGCGGCGGAAGAGGTGTCCGATCGGGAGCGCATGCTGCGCTACCTGTCAGTTTGATGCGGAGAGTGACGATGAGCGAAGACGCGTTCGACCGATTTCTTGCCGGCGTCGGCAACGAGCCCAACCGATTGGCCGCGATCTATCATGCCGTCCGGAGCATTCCTTATGGTTCGGTGGGCGCTCGCGATCCGCTCCAGGTGATGAAGAACCGCAGCGGGTCCTGCTCAGGCAAGCATGTCCTCTTGCGTAACCTCCTGCGCAAAGCCGGTTTCGAGGCGAGCGTGGTGACGATCTACACCCATTTCGATTCCAAGCTGAAGCCGAATACGGCCTTTCCCGACGAACTCAACGAGATGATCGAGGAGGGCGGTGTCCCCGATTACCACCACTATGTGCGAGTCGGAGGGGAAGGTGGCCAGAATCTCGACGCGACCTGGCACGACGCGGTGATACCCTATGGCTTCCCCGTCAACTCCCTCTGGAACGGCGAGGGTGATACGGAATTGGCGTCGGTGCCGATCAAGACCTTCGATCCGGTGGAGGACCTGATCGCGTTCAAGATCAGGATGGTCGACACGCTCCCCAAGGCGGAATCGCGGCGTCGGAGCCGGTTCTTCAGCCTCCTTACAGGCTGGATCGCGGGCTTGGGCGAAGGCAGGGGATGAGCGACGCGACCCGGCTCTTCGCTGGCGTCGACGCCGGGACGACCGGCGTTACCGTCGCCCTCTTCACGGAAGACGGCCGGATGGCTGTAAGCGCCGATCGCGACTATCCCTGCATCTTCGAGCGACCTGGCTGGGTCGAGCAGGACATGGACATCGTCTGGCGCGCGTTGTGCGAGGCGAGTCGGGAGGCTATGCGCGGCGTATCTCGGGACGCCGTCGTCTCCGTCGGCCTTTCCAGTCAGCGCGGCACATTCGCCCTCCTCGACGAAAATTTCCGGCCGCTGGCTCCGGCGATCGTCTGGAACGATGCTCGTGCGACGGAAATGGAGGCGTTTCTAGCGTCTCGCATAGCGCCGGAACGCTTCCGCGCGGTCAGCGGCATGCCGATCTCGGCCTCATGGGCTGTCGCCAAGATCGCATGGGTCGGCCGGCACAAGCCGCAACTGCTCCAGAAGACGCGCTGGATCTGCAACGGCCAGGAATACCTACTTCGCCTGCTCGGCGCCGCGGCGCTCGAAGGCGATCCCTCCAGCCTGACGCTCAACGGCATGCTCGACATCCGCAAGTTGCACTGGAGCGACGAGATCTGCCGCGCGGCCGGCATCGACATGGAAAAGCTGCCTCCCATAGGTCGGCCGGGGACAAGGATCGGCGGTGTATCGGCCACGGCGGCCGAATTGACCGGTTTGCCGGCCGGAGCAGCGCTTTGCCGCGGCGCGGGCGATCAGCAATGCGCGGCGGTCGGGGCCGGTGTGGTCCGCCAGGGAATGGCCGAGATCACCATAGGCACGTCGGCGATGATGGTTGCCCATCTCGACCACCCCGATCTGGTGTCGGGCGAGCAGACCTATCTCGGCGCTCATGCCGTACCCGGCAAATGGGATCTCGAGGGAGGATCGTTCGCCATCGGCGCCTGCCTGCAATGGTGGCGCGACCGGCTGGAGCGCCCCGCAGAGAATGGTGAAAATGCCTACGCGGCAATGATGGCCGAGGCGGCCAAGGCGCCGCCCGGCAGCCAGGGGATCGTCTTCCACCCGTTCTTCGCCGGCCAGGTAACGCCCCACTATGATGCGTCGGCGCGTGGCGCCTTTCTTGGCTTGACCCTGCGCCACGAGCGGGCCGACCTTATCCGTGCGATGCTGGAAGGGTGCGCCTGCGAGATGCGCATGATGGTCGATGCCTTCGATCAGGATCTGGCCTCCGGCATCGACCAACTCCGACTGACCGGCGGCGGCACACGCTCGCCGTTTTTCGCGCAGATCGTTTGCGATGTGCTGGGCCGGCCCGTCGGCTTGTTGCGAGAGCGGGAATGCAGCGTCCTCGGGGCCGCGTTGCTAGGAGCCGTCGCGGCCGGCTACTTCACCGATATCGGCGAGGCCGTTGCCGGCATGGTTTCGGTTTCTCGGGAACTGGAGCCTCAGCCTCAAAATCGCGCCGTATATGACGATCTGCTGGGCGTGTTCCGCGATGCATACAAGGCTCTGTCGGCGTCCGGCTTCTATCATAGGCTACAAGGTAAGTGAGATTCGAGCTCCCAGGTAAACGCGCTTGCGTTCTACCCATGCGCCCAGTGCCACCAAGCGGCATTCTGCCGACATGGGTAGCTGGCTGGTGATGAAGGTGGAGCGCCGGACCGCCAAAACGAGTGCTTGGATTGCCGGCTTCCGCTATAGGTCATCCAATACACCGAGAGCGAAATCTACTTCGCTCTCGGTGTTGTAGTGGGCCAGGCCTGTCCGCAATGCGCCACCGGTTTCCAGGAGATTCAGTCGACGGGCTGTCTCGACGGCAAAATTGTGTCCGTTCCAGACAAAAATATTTCGATCTGCAAACGCCCGCGCGATCTCGATAGGCTTCAGTCGTTTATGCGTGATGGCGACCGTGGGGACTCGCTTGTACATCGCATTCGGATTGCTGATGCCTAGTATCCTCACCTTCGGCATGGCGGAGAGACCATCGATCAGCCGACGAGTGAGCCCGGTCTCGTATTCCCCAAGCACTCGCCATGCTGCTTTTATCGAGGTGCGGCGAGCATTATCCCCCTCGACGGGAACAGGGTCGCCCATCGTGTCACCCAGCCAGGTGAAATATTCAACGGTGCCCAGAATGCCTGCGACACCTTCATGGCCAAGCGTGCCGGTCTCGAAGCGGTATGGGAGCACATCCCCGGCGGGGCGCACCTTGTAGCTGTCGAGCCTGTCGAGCACCTCGCGGCGTCCCCAGAGGACACCCTGATGCGGCCCGAAGAACTTGTAAGGCGAGCAAACCAGCATGTCGCAGTCGAGCTTCCGAACGTCGATCAGGCCATGCGGGGCATACTGAACGGCGTCGACGTAAACGATTGCCGCGGGGGCGAGGGCCCTGATCCTGCCAATGAGCGTGGCGACGTCATTGATCGTACCGAGCACATTGCTGGCATAGTTCAGCGCCACGACCCGCGTCCGGGGACCGACAATATCACCCAGGCTGTCGGCATCGAATTCGAACGTTTCGGGATCGAAGGGGAGCCACCGCACCGCACAGTTCCGGTCACGGGCGACGAGAAGCCAGGGGGAGATGTTCGCGTCATGATCCATTTGTGTGACGACGATTTCGTCGCCCGGCTTCAGCAAACTGGCGATGCATCGCGACATGTGAAAAGTAAGCGAGGTCATGTTTTGGCCGAAGATGATCTCTTCCGGAGACTGCGCTCCCAGAAAATCAGCCATCGCACGCCGGGCTTCCTCCATCACGGCGTCCATTGCGACGGTCGTCCTGAAGTGACCGCCGAGGTTGGCGTTGGTCTCGATCAGACAGTGTCGGAATCTGTCGATTACTGCCCGAGGCACCTGCGTGCCACCCGGATTATCGAAATAGACACGCGGCTTGTCGTTATCAGACAGGCTAAGGGCAGGAAATTCTTCGCGAACCCGCGAGACATCGAATGGCATGTCATGATCCCTAAAATCAAGGAAAGGCTCGCGGAATTAAGGAAACTCGTCCCGAAGCGGTCAAATATTAATTTTTGACAATTTCATTCACGTGCGATATGGAGAAGTATTATATAAGTATAATGTAACTATACTATGAAATATGTAAATAATTATTTTAAAACTATGAACATATGTAAAGTTCTGACGTCAAGTTTACGAAATAACCGCCCTGCTGCCGCCCTCTTCGTGGAGTCCTGGCTGGCGCCGTGCCAGAACATGGTCTATGGGAGGATCATTCTCAGCCACGTCAAACAATTGGTGATCGGTATCCCCTTGACCACCACTTCTCTCTCACTGCGCCATGTTGAAGTGTTCCGCGCCGTGATGGCGAGCGCCAGCGTGACGGAGGCCGCAGCAGTTCTTCACACCTCGCAACCAACAGTCAGCCGGGAACTCAAGCAGATCGAACGCGTGCTCGGATTTACGCTGTTCGAACGACGTGGCCGCCGCCTGCATGCGACCGATCAGGCCATCGCGCTTTATTCGGAAGTCAAGCGATCCTATTCCGGCCTGGACCAGATTGCACGGGCGGCCGCGGCCATTCGCGACTTTGCGCTCAGCCACATCAGGATCGCCAGCCTTCCGGTATTCAGCCAGACAATACTGCCCCCCGCCTGCGAGCGGTTTCATGCCGAACATCACGCGGTAAGGCTCACGCTCCATACGCTCGATCAGCCGTCGCTGTTGAGGGAAACCATGGCGCAACGCTACGACGTCGCCCTGATGGAAGTCGGGGGAAGGGTCGAAGGGCTGCCGCTAGAGGAAATCGCCATCGGCAATCAAGTCTGCATACTGCCCCGCCAACATCCCCTCGCCCGAAAGGAGGTGCTGGAACCCGCCGATTTTCACGGGGTCGGCTTCATCTATTTTTCCGAAGACGACGTGCATCGTGCTCTGCTTGATCAGGCTTTCGCCGACGCCGGTGCTGTCCGGTCACTCACGATCGAGGCATCGACGTCGGCGGTCGTTTGTCAGCTCGTAGAGCGCGGGATGGGTGTATCGATCATCAACCCGCTGAGTGCAATGAAATGTGACCAGGAGAAGGTGACATTGCGGTCGTTCTCCGTGCCGATCCCGTACACGATCGGACTGATTTCTGCCGTTCGCCGGGGCTCGCAACCACTGAATCTGAAGTTGCGTGAGGCGCTAATCGAGGAGAGCACTATCATTCGAACAGCGGTCTCCCGGCGGTTGGCCGCAGAAACCGAAAGACTGCGATCCTGAATCATATCGCTGGTAAATGAAAAGTTCATAATTCGATATTTTACAGCGGTTTAGACCCTGCGTACTCTACAAGGGCTGGATCTATCCAGGCGGATCTTGCGCCCGAGTGTCACACGAAGCGAGTTGGGAAGCGCAGTTGCAAAACCGTCTTGGCAGTCTTCTTCGCGACCTGATGTTGATCCCGGGGCTAAGTGGCCACGAAGGTCGTGTTCGGCGCCATTTGAAGGGGTTGCTGCACGAGCTTGGCCTGGAAGGCCGCACAGACCGCGTTGGCAACCTGATTGTCACGGTGGAGGGAACGCATGACGGCCCGACCGTCATGCTGTTCGGCCACATGGACCAGGTTGGTTTCTTCGTTCGCCGTATAGAACCCAACGGCCTCCTCAGGCTGGAGCGCCTCGGCGGCATTCCCGAACGCGTCCTGGCCGGAACACCGGTGCTTTTGTGCGTCGGAGAAGGGCGGGACGTTTCCGGTGTCATCGGATCGAAGAGCAATCACGTGCTGGCCGAACACGAAAAGTACGAAGTCCAGCGGCTCGCGGATGTGTTCGTCGATATCGGCCTTTCCAGTGCCGATGAAGTAAGAGCGAAAGGCATAGATGTCGGAACGCCCGTAGTGTACGAGCCGGCGGCAAGACAGCTTGGCGGAACCTGCATGGCAGGTACGTCAATTGACGACCGTGGCGCCTGCGCCGTGCTCGTCGAGACTTTGCGGGAACTACGAGATCTTCCCGCCCGGCCCACGACCCATTTCGTCTTCTCGGTACAGGAAGAGTTCAACGTGCGCGGTGCCTTCATCGCCGCGCAAGCGCTCAAGCCCGATATAGCCGTTCAGTTGGATATCACGATCGCCTCCGACACGCCTGACCTCGCACATCTCGGCGAAGCGATGCTTGGGCGCGGTCCGGTTGTCAGCATGTATAATTTTCATGGGAGGGGCACCTTGAACGGCGTCATCCCGCATCCCGCCTTGACCGAGCTTTTCGCCCGGGCCGCCGAACAGGAAAACATTCCGGTTCAGAAAAGTGCCGTGGTCGGACTGCTGACCGACGGCGCGTATGTGCAACTCGCGGGAGAGGGTGTTGCGTCAATCGACATCGCCTACCCGGCTCGTTACGCCCATTCGCCCAATGAGGTCTGCGATCTCCGGGATTTGTCCAACCTGACCCTGCTACTTTTGGCTGCCCTCGGCAGTATCGACGCCGACTTCAGCTTGGATCGGGACGACTACATTTCCTGAGCAACTCGTGGCCGTCCAGGTCGATAACAAAAACAAAGACAAGGAGGAGAACGTGATGTCATTAGGTAGAATTGCGTCGCTAGGTTTTGTAGCGATATTAGTACTGGCTCAAGCTGCAAATGCGGACGAACCGTCGCTGAAGGGGTCGGGAGAAATCGTCGTGACGGCCGGAGGCGGCACATGGGAAGCTGCCCTCAGGAAGGCCTTCTTCGATCCCTTCCAGCAAGAGACCGGCATAAAGGTGGTCGTCGTCCCCGATGATCGTGCAAAGCTGCTTGCCTCGGTCGAACGCGGCAAACCGGAAGCCGATATTACCAATCTCAGCGCAAGCTCGCTCTCGACCTGGCTCCGGCACAAGGCGTTGGAGAAGATCGACTACAAATATTTCGATCAGGAAACCCTGTCGGGCATGCCTGACGCGGTGAAGGACGAGTATGGAGTCGGATCATCCTTTTATTCGATCATGATGGCATTCAGCGAAAGTGAATATCCTTCGACGAAGCCGCGTCCGAATAGCTGGGCGGAGTTCTGGGATACGAAGAAGTTTCCTGGCCCCCGCGGCCTGGCTGGCTGTGGCGACCGCCTGGTCAGTGGCGGAACACTCGAATATGCGACACTCGCCTCCGGTGTGCCGATGGACAAGCTGTATCCGATGGATATCGACAAGGCCTTCAAGAAACTGGCCGAGCTTAAATCCTCGGTCGGACGCTGGTGGCAGGCCGGCGGTGAATCACCGCAAGGCCTGATCGACGGAGAACTGTCGATGGCGACGGCTTTCAACGGTCGCCTTTACAACGCATTCAAGCAAAAAGCGCCGATCGGCAGCACCTGGAACCAGTCGTTGATCGAATACGACTACTGGGTCGTTCCGAAAGGAAGCCCGAACTACGACAACGCGTTGAAGTTTCTCGCTTTCATTTCAAAGGCCAAGCCACAGGCCGACTATGCGATAGAATTCGCCGGTGGCCCCATCAATTCCAACGCCTACAAGTACATTCCGGATGATCTAGCGAAATGGCTTCCCGGCTCCCCGCAAAACGTCAAGACGCAGGTCTATCAGAACTATCACTGGTGGAACGAGGTGAGAGACGACGGCAAGACCAATCTCGAGGTGGCACTTGACCGCTGTGTGGCCGAGCTGTCGCACTGAGTTGCCCTTTCCGCAAAAGGCTTTCCCCGGAAAAGAAAGACGATGAGCGCAACTAGGAACGTACTGGTCGAGCGCAAACTTGCATTCCGCTCACCAGCTCTTTCCGGCTGGCAATGGCTGGTTCAGGACATTTCCGGCCAGTCCGCCGGGCCGCGGCTCTGTGTAATGAGCGGCGTCCATGTCAATGAAGTTTCGTGCATCGAGGCCGTATTCAGGCTGCGGGAAGCCTTCCTGCAAACCCCGCTGAAAGGCTCGGTCTCTCTCATGCCGCTGGCGAACCCGCCAGCGCTGCCGGGACGTTGCGAGTATATCTGCCCGGTCGATGGCAAAAACATAAACTTTACCTTTCCGGGCTCGCCGGAGGGCACATTCAGCGAGGCTCTCTGCGATGCTCTCCTCAACGAATGGGCAGATGACGCAGATTGCCTGGTGGACTTGCACGGTGGTGACCTTTGCGAAGAAGTGGCGCATTTTACCGTGGCTCCGACAATCGGGGATGCCGATTTCGACGCCTTTAACCTGCAGCTCGCGCAAGCATTCGATCCGCAGATCGTGGTAACCTTGCCTCCCACGCAACTGGAACAACCAGGTCGAAGTTGCTCGGGACGCGCCCGACAGCGCCGTCACGCGGCCTTTGCCGAGGCCGGTGCGCACGGACTGGTGGACGAAACCAGTGTCCGATTCCATGTCAACGGCGTTCTTCGTATAGCGCACTTGCTCGGAATGATCCCGGAGGCGCCACCCACTTCCTCGACACCTTACCTGGCAGACGAATATCACTGGGTCCAGTCACGCGTGGAAGGGTGGTTCCGCCCGGCAGTCGAAGCGGGCGTGAGCGTGGAAAAAAACCAGACGATCGCAACGATCCACGACTATTCAGGGCAAATGCTACAGGAAGTTATTTCGCCGGCCACGGGCTTCATATTGTGGCGCTGGACGCATGCCAGCGTACTGGTCAACGGCAGCTTGTTCGGCATCGCCGCCAGATCCGGGCACGTCCCGGAACATCAGGCCCGCGCCACCTGATGATTAAAAACGCCCAGCGACGGTACTCATCCTGGTCGAACCAAACGATCGGCTCAAGCGGCGGTGCGCTCCTGCGGCTGGCACTTCCGCTGGTTCTGCTGGCCGCATTCTTCGGCGCGCCGCTCGTCGAAGCGGTCTGGAACAGCATCGACGGCCTGAAACTCGACCTCTCGCGCTACGCCACGATTTTCACCGATCCGATCTATCTCGACGTATTGGTAAGGACCTTTCGGGTCTCGGCCGTGACGACGCTGTTCTGTATCGTTCTGGGTTATCCGATGGCCTTCCTGTTGACGACGCTGTCGAGAAGGTCGCGGGCCTTGCTGGTCGTCGCGATCATCGTGCCGCTCTTCACGGCCTTTCTCATCAGGACCTATGGCTGGATGATCATTCTCGGCCGCGCCGGCGTACTGAACAAGCTGCTCATGGCGATGGGCATCATCGATACGCCGTTGCGCATCCTGGGGACGAGTACGGCTGTCTATATCGGATTGATTCACGTCCTGCTTCCGCTAGCCATCTTCACCATGTATGCGAGCATGGCGCGGATCGATCGATCGCTTACGATTGCGGCACAGGTCCTTGGTGCCAATCCAGTGCGCGCCTTCACGCGGGTCTACCTGCCCATGACGATGCCCGGGGTCATATCGGCCGCCATGCTCGTCTTCATCATCTCGATCGGGTTTTACATAACGCCGGTGCTCCTTGGCGGACCGGCCGACACGATGATTGCACAACTCATCGTCACACAGGTCACCACGTTGCTGGACTTTCCGGCCGGCTACGCCCTTTCGATTGTCCTGGTCATAGCCACTATCGCGGTCATTGCACTTTCGAATCTCTTCGTTCCGATTGAGCAAATGTGGGCTTTACAAGAAAGCCGCACCGGCACGAAGCGCGCCACCAAAGTCCGCACTCTCTTGAGGCCGCTGTCTTATATGCTTTCCCGGTTCGAAAACGGCGCCTACCTGCTTCTTGGCCGGCCCGACTGGTTGATACCTCTATGCATAAAGATTTTTGCGGCTGGGATCGTGCTGTTTCTCCTTGCGCCGATTGCGATCGTCTACTTCATCTCCTTCAATTCCTCGCCCTACCTCATCTTCCCGCCTCCAGGCTATTCACTCCAGCTATATGCCGCGTTCCTGGGCGACGCCGCCTGGCGTGACGCTCTCTTCATGAGCCTTCAACTTGCCGGGTGGGCGGCCACTCTGGCGGTGGCGCTTGGCGCCCTTGCTTCTTTCGCGCTGGTACGCACGCCGTTCCCCGGGAAACGCGCAGTGTTCCTCTTCCTTGTTTCGCCTCTGCTCGTTCCGGTTGTGGTAACCGCGCTCCTCTTCTTCGTCTCCATGTCGGATACGGGTTTACTTGGCACCTATCCCGGTCTTGTCCTCGGCCACGTGATCCTGGCTATTCCCTACGCGATCATCGTCCTAGTCGGAGCAGTGCGTGGCTTGGACCGAAACATCGAGTTCGCGTCTGCGACACTCGGCGCGAACGCCTACACGACTTTCCGCAAAGTCGTGTTGCCAATACTCACTCCCGCCCTGGGTGTCGCTTGGCTGCTGGCATTCCTCCATTCCTTCGACGAACTTCTTGTGACCCTGTTTCTGCTGGGTCGGCTGCCGCAGACATTGCCCATAAAGATATGGAGCGACATTCGAATCCAGATCGATCCGGTGATCAGCGCGGCTTCGAGCACGATCGTGACCGCTATCATCATCGTGGTCGTTCTTTCCCAAATCCGCGGCTTTTTCCCGATTCGAAGGAGCGCGGCATTGTCGACAGCGGCAGGAGAGGCAGCTTGAGCGTGAGCGTGGAATTGCGCGAACTTTCGCGCAGCTACGGAGGCAATGTTCACGCGCTTCGCGGGATCAACCTATCTGTCGAGCCGGGTGAATTCGTCACGCTGCTCGGCCCGTCAGGCTCGGGCAAATCGACGATCCTCAAGCTGGTTGCCGGCATTGATCATCCGACCGCCGGCGAAATTCTTATGGATGGGCAATCGGTGATCAAAGTGCCGGCACACCACCGATCCATAGGCATGGTGTTCCAGAACTATGCGCTGTTCCCGCATATGAGCGTTGGCCAGAACATCGAATTTCCCCTGCGGGTCCGCGATCTCCCGGAGGAGAACATCCGAAAGCGGGTGCAGCAGGCAATTGAGACTACCCGTCTGAGCGGGCTGGAGCATCGTCTCCCCCGCGAACTATCCGGCGGTCAACAACAGCGGGTCGCCTTGGCGCGCGCCATCGTATTCGACCCCAAGGTCCTTCTGATGGACGAACCGCTTGGCGCGCTAGACCGCCACCTGCGCGAAGAACTCAAGATCGAGATCAAGCGGATCCACCAGAGTTTGAAGATAACGATCCTGTTCGTTACCCACGATCAGGACGAGGCGCTTTTGCTTTCCGATCGAGTGGTGGTGATGCGCGACGGCGGCATAGAGCAAGTGGCGCCGCCGCGCGAACTCTATACACGGCCGCGCAACAGGTTCGTTGCGGGCTTCGTGGGCGAAGCAAACGTCCTCAGTTGCACCATCGAGCCCGACGGCCTCTATCTCGGCAAGCTGAGGCTGCCCGGGCCGCCGCGAGAATCCGTTTCGGGCCGTATCAGCGTCATGATAAGGCCGGAGCTGATCAAGGTAAACGAAGCCGCGGTGCCAGGCAGCATCGAAGCCCGTTTGCGCGAGCAGTTCTTCCTGGGCGAGACGACGCGACTGATCGCGGAGGCCGGGGAAACCGTAATCAGCGTGAAGGGGTCCAGCAACAGTCTTCCTTTCTTGGTAGCGGGTCAGTCGATACATCTTTCCTGGCAACCAGACGACCTGGTCATCTTGAGCGACTAAGATGCAGCGGCTCGCGGGACGTGTGACGATCATCAGCGGCGGCGGGACCGGCATCGGTCGGGCAATTGCGATAGCTGCGGCTTCCGAGGGCGCACATGTCATCGTCGCCGGCCGCAGCCGCTCGACCCTCGAGGAAGTTGCGTCGCTCACGGGTGGTCAGGCGGTCACCTGCGACGTCACCCAAATCGAGGAGGTCCAGGCGCTGTTTTCCGCCGCGCGCAGGATAACGGGCAAGGTGGACGTGCTGGTAAACAGTGCCGGACAGTCCGGTCCTCTCGGGCCGCTCGCCACGACGGACCTGGCTGCCTGGCGCACATGCATCGAGACCAATCTCTTTGGCGCAGTCAATTGCCTTCATGTCGCGGCAGACATCATGTGCTCGCAACGTTCCGGTTCGATCGTAAATATCTCTTCCCGGATGGGCCTCAGCGGCGCGCCCATGCGTAGCGCCTATGTAGCGAGCAAATTCGCACTCATCGGATTGACGCAATCGCTGGCCCAGGAGGTGGGAGAGTTTAGCGTGCGTGTGAATGCCGTCTGCCCCGGCCCAGTGCGAGGGGAAATGATGAATCGCGTCGTCGCCAGTATCGCCGCCGAGGAAGGCAGATCGGCCACGGTTGTGGCCGATCAATACTATCTAAAGCCGGCGGCACTCAAACGCTGGGTAGAACCTGAAGAAGTGGCGGAGGCAGTGCTTTTCCTCGCAAGTGATGCCTCTGCTGGCATAACCGGAGAATTTGTTCGGGTGGACTGCGGTCGGTCGTGATCGGCAACGGGGGCCATCAGCTTCGGCCTTGGCATCTGAACCGACGGAACACTTCGGCGAGATCCTGTCGTAGCTTTGACTTAGAGCGAACATCCAACTTGTGGCTTTGCAACAAGGAGGATTCAGGAAATGAAACCGGTCTTAAAAGCCAGTTCCGTGGGCCCAACTCGGACAGTGCACACCGAGCCAGCGTCCGATCTCTCAAGTAGGTTTCGCCGGCCTCAAACAACCAATAGTCGTCACTCTCAGAATGTTCCTCAACGGCATGCAACAGGAGGCGGGCGAGTCATCCGCGTGCGAACGCCCAATCTCCTGTTGACGGGAACAATCGCCCGTGAGAAGTTCCGAAAAACGGCATCATATATCGAAAATCGGTACCAATGGAGAGCGGCGTGAACGCTACCGAAACTCTTCCAGGCGACGAACTCGCGAACATTATGGCGATTCGAGGCTACCCCGCTGTCGAACCGGCGACCGGCCGGGATCGGGGAAAAGGACCGTTTCGTCGGATGATCCTGCGCGGGGCGCGTATCCTGGACGGCACCGGCGCGCCGCCGGTCGGCCCCTACGACATCGTCGTCGAAAATGGACGCATCAAGGAAGTGGTGCTCGTCGGCGTACCGAAGATGCCGATCAAGCCGGATCGGCGTCCGGCACCGGGCGACTACGAAATCGACTGCGCAGGCAAGCTTGTGACGCCCGGCTTCGTCGATGCACATGTGCATATCGGGACTTATTATCATGCGCCGGCCGGGCCGATGCCGTCGGCTGACTATGTCTACAAGCTGTGGTTAGCGCACGGCATCACGACCGTACGTGAAATGGCCTGTATGAACGGCGTTGGTTGGACACTGGAGCAGAAGGAAGCTGCCGCCGCCAACAAGATCGCCGCACCGAACATCGTGGCTCATGCCTATTTTCCGGCCGTCGATGAATTCGTCAAGACGATCTACACCGTCGATCAGGCTCGCGCCTGGGTGCGCGCGGTCAAGGAACGCGGCGTCGACGGGCTGAAGTTCTTCGGCGCTCCGCCGGCCATCATGCAGGCGGCGCTTGCAGAGGCCAACAATCTTGGCATGCGCTCCGGATGCCATCATGCGCAGATGTCGGTTTCCAAGGTAAATGCGCTGCGCAGCGCTACCTGGGGCCTCACCTCGACCGAGCATTTCTATGGCATTCCGGAGGCGATGTTCACCGACCGCGTGGTGCAGGCCTATCCTGCGGGCTATGACTTCATGGACGAGTCGCTGCGCTACAATTCGAGCAGCCAGAACTTCGTCCAGGCAGCCGAACCGGGAAGCGCCAAGTGGCAGGAGACGCTGGAAAAATTCCTCGAACTCGGCCATTCCTTCGTGCCGACGCTGGCGATCCTGGAGGCAAACCGCGACCTGATGCGTGCGCGTCGGGCCGACTGGCACGACGAATACACACACAAGACGCTGTGGACCTATTTTCAGCCGCATCGCGGCGGCCATTGCTCGCACTGGTATCGGTGGACGACGACGAACGAGGTCCAGTGGAAGGAGCATTTCCGCCGCTGGATGCGCTTCTGCAACGACTACAAGAACATGGGCGGCAGGGTGGTCCCGGGCAGCGACGCCGGCTTCACCTTCCAGCTTTACGGGTTCTGCTTCATCCGCGAACTGGAGCAGATGCAGGAAGCGGGATTCCATCCGCTCGAGATATTCCGGGCGGCGACGTCGGAAAGCGCAGCTCTGCTAGGCGTAGACCACGAAGTCGGCACGATCGAACCAGGCAAGTGCGCCGACCTCCTGGTGCATCGCTACGATCCGCTGGAAGATTTGAAGTATCTCTACGGCACCGGCGCATGGCGGCTCAACGACGAGACCCGCAAGGCCGAATGGCATCGCGGTATCGAGTACACCATCAAGGGCGGCGTCATCTACGACCCGGCCGAGCTTCTGGCGGACGTGCGGGAAATGGTGGCCCAGAGCTTCGCCAGCGGCGAAGATACGAGGCCGCGTCCGCGTCAATGACAACTGCCGAGGAACTCCCCGAATTCTTTCTGCTGAGCGGCTTCCTGGGTAGCGGCAAGACGACGCTGCTACTCGACCTCCTGGCCGACGGACGCTTCGGGGACACGGGAGTGATCGTCAACGAGGTGGGCGAGATCAACATCGACGGCTCGACCGTCGCCGCGGCGCGATCAGGCCTGCAGCTTGCTCAACTCAGCAACGGTTGCGTCTGCTGCTCGATGATGAGCGACCTGCCTATGACCGTCGCCGCCTTGATGGACGAGAACGAAAGGCTCGGGAGGCCGCCGCTGCGCCGCATCGTCCTGGAGACCAGCGGCCTGTCGCGTCCGGCACCGATCATTCGCCAGTTGCTCGGCCTGCCACTGCCTTTTCGCATTGCGGTCCTTTCGACCTATGATTGCATGAACGGCGCGCTGAACAGCGACCGGTTCGAGGAGGCTGCCGCGCAACTCGCCGCTGCGCAGACCATCGTGCTGACCAAGACCGACAAGGTCGGCGAAGCGGCGCGGCGCGCGGCGGCCGAAGCCGCGGCGAGATTGAACCCGCTGGCGTTGATCGTGGACGGGGACCGCGGTCCCGAAAGGGTGCAGGCGGCTTTTCAGACCCCGGTCGCGAGCGAGACGCAACTTGCCAGGATCGCCGCCAGGAACGACATCGCGATCACTATCGAGGAGGAACCCTCGTTGCATCTGCGGATGAAGGTTTTCCTTGCCCGCTTCAAGGATCCGGTTGCTCCGGGCAAACTTTTCGAGTGGCTCGACAATCTGGCCGCTTATTGCGGGCCACGGCTGCTGCGTACGAAAGGCATCGTGCGGCCGGACGGGGAGCAGGACGCTATCCTGCTGCAGAGCGTCGGCACCGTATTCGACCCGCCGCGCGCGATCGCCGGCGACGGAGCCGACAATGCGATCGTCATCATCACGCGCGACATGGATCTGGAGGAATTTTCGGCCATCACGCCTGAACTGCCGCTGGAAATCCGCGATACGCGCAAACAGCGATCGTTCGCCTGCACCTGACAGGATCTTGTTCGCCTAGAAGGAAAGGCGCGGTCGGGTGGGTGACCGCGCCTTTCCGATGTCTTTACGGCAGCGGCATCGATCTCACCGCATGATGGTGCGGCTTTGCTCGCGCATGAATTGCGGCAGGTACCACGAGCCCAAACCACCCTTGGAGCCGGTGCCCGATCCCTTCCAGCCGCAGAAGGTCTGCATGCCTGGCCAGGCGCCGGTCGTTGCGCCGCTTGCGCGGTTGACATAGAGGGCACCGGCTTCCGCAGTGTCGAGGAACTGCTCTACCTCGGCTTCGTCTTCGGCATAGACGCCGGCCGTGAGCCCGTAGGGCACGGCATTGCCGCGCGCAATGGCGTCATCGAGATCGGTGAAAGTGCGAACGGTGAGGAAGGGCATGAAGAGTTCATCCCTGTGAAGCGCGTGGTCGTCTGGTAGGCCGGTCACGATTGTCGGCTGAACGAAATAGCCGCCATCGTAGATGCCACCGTTCAGTTGCGCGCCGCCATGAACTGTCGATCCGGCGGATTTGGCCGCCTGGACGGAGCCCAGGAAGCGGTCACGCGCCGCCTCGTTGATCAGCGGACCCATGAAGACGTCGCGTTCGTAGGGGTCGCCGAGCTTGAGTGCCTGCGCGCCTTCTATAAGCCGCTCGAGAAAGGGTTGCGCGAGCGATTCATGCAGGAAGACGACGGAGCCCGCCGAACATTTCTGCCCCTGAAGGCCGAAAGCTGAACGCAACATTCCCGAAACCGCCGTATCGATCTGCGCCGAGGCCGTAACATAGGTCGGGTTCTTGCCACCCATTTCCGCCAGCACCGGCTTGGCATGGGCGCCGCCCGAGCCGAAATTGCGCAGGAGTTGCATGCCGACCGCATGCGACCCGGTGAAAGCGATCCCGTCCACTCCCGGATGAGCGGCAAGCGCGGCTCCGGTCTCGTTGCTGCCATTCACCAGATTGAACACGCCGCTGGGAAAGCCCGCCTCGGTGAAGCAATCGGTGATCAGCCGGCCGGTCAGCCCTGCCATGGGACTCGGCTTGAAGACCACCGTATTGCCTGCAAGCAGGGCGCAGATCGACATGCCGAGCGATAGAGCGACCGGAAAGTTGAACGGTGCGATCACGGCGAACACGCCGTAGGGCCGAAGGATGTCCAGCGTCTCTTCGCGTTCCTGGGCACGCCGCAAATTGCGTTCGAAGCTCCGATTGGCTTCCATCTCGCCGCTGTAGAAGCGCAGGATGTCGATCCCTTCCTCGATCTCACCGATGGCTTCCATGCGGGACTTGCCGACTTCGAGCAGGCAGGCTGCGGCGACTTCGAATTTCCGCTCTTCGAGGAGATCCGCTGCCTTGCGGGCGAGTTCGACGCGCCGTTCCCAGCCGCTCTTCCGCCAGTCTGGGTAGGCTTTCCTTGCTGCATCCACGGCGGCTGCAACCGAAGCGGGGGAGGCGGCGAAGAAGGTACCCAAGCCAAGCGACCGGTCGACCGGATATGGCGCCTCATAGGCTGCGCCCTCACGGTTGTCCCGGCCATCGATGAAATTCGGGTGCACGCGGCCAAGCTTGGCTTTCACGTCGGGGATCACCCGGTCAAGAACGGCATGTACCCCGGAGAAATCTTCGTTGATGTTGGAATAAGTCACGCGGGGGAGGCTGCTAACGGCGATCTCGTTCATGACGGCTCCTTTCTCTTGAAATGCTTCAGGCGAGGACGCTGCCGAGGCAACGGTCGACGACGGTTGCGAGACGATCGACGGCGGTCGCCAGTTCGTCGTCCGAGATGGTAAAGGGAGGCGCCAGCAGAACGTGGTCGCCGCGCGTCCCGTCGATTGTGCCCGAGCTTGGATAGACGCAAAGCCCCTCTTTCATGGCTTCGGCCTTGACCTGTCCCGCGAGGCCGAGCTTCGGATCGAAGGGCGAAGAATCGCTCCGGTCGGCGACCAGTTCTATCGCCTGGATCAGGCCGCGGCCGCGAATATCACCGATGTGGGGATGCTGTCCGAAACGGTCCCGCAGCAGCGCAGCGAGCTTTTCGCCCTGGCTTACGGCACGCTCCACCAGCGCATCCCCGATGACGATCTTCTGGACCGCGAGGGCAGCGGCGCAGGCCAGTGGATGGCCGTTATAGGTGTGCCCATGCTTGAATGCGCCCGAGCCGCGCGCGATCACCTCGTCTATCTTGCTGCCGAGATAAACCGCGCCGATCGGCATGTAACCGCCGCCCAGCCCCTTAGCGTTGGTCAGGATGTCAGGGACGATCCCCTCCTGGCTGAAGGCGTGGAAAGTGCCGGTGCGGCCGGTTCCGCACATCACCTCATCGAGTATAAGCAGAATGCCGTGGTGTTCGCAGATCTCCTTGATCTTGCGGAAATAGCCAGGCACAGGCGGTACCGCTCCAGCCGTCGCGCCAACGACAGTTTCGGCGATGAAGGCCATGACCGATCCGCTTCCGATCCGATCGATCGCTTCCTCGAGTTCGACGGCGAGCCGATCCGCATATTTCTCCGGAGTTTCGTCCTGCATGCGTCCGCGATAGTCGAAGCACGGAGAGACGTGCTCCACCCGAATCAACAGCGGCGCATAAACTGCCCGGCGTGCCATGTTGCCGCCCACGGCCAGCGCACCCAGCGTATTGCCGTGATAGCTCTGGCGTCGCGAGATGACGACGCTGCGCTCCGGCTCTCCGCGTTCAACGTGATACTGCCGCGCGAGCTTCAGCGCCGTCTCGACCGCTTCGGAGCCGTCGCTGATGAAATAGACCTTCGACAGCGGGGCGGGGGAGTGTGACATCAGGAGGTCCGCCAATTCCTCCGCCGGCAAGCTGGTGAAGAACGAATTGTGAGAATATTCGACCTTTGCCGCCTGACGGGCGATCGCTTCGATCACGCGAGGATCGCCGTGCCCGATACAGGAGACAGCCGCGCCGCCTGAGGCGTCGAGATAGGACTTGCCGTCACTGTCGATCAACCAGCAGCCGCGCCCCTCTACCACGATGGGAGGCGCTGAGCGGCTGGAACGGTGGAGCACCCGGCTCATTCCAAAAATCTCCGACGATTGGATCCACAACACGCCATCGGCGCGATTGACGAGACCATACATGCGAAGTATGTACCGGTAAATGGTATTTTGTACCGAAAAACGGTTTTTACTGTTAACGGATCGGCCTCCCAATGCCTGACATCACGACCACCGATTTCAAATTCCAGCCATACTGGTGGGATGCGGCGCCGCCGATGCCGTTTTCGAGCGGCGAACCGGCGGGCGGCTACGACGCAGTGATCGTGGGCAGCGGCTTCACTGGAATGAGCGCGGCTCTCCGTCTTGCGCGTGCCGGCCGCAGTGTCGCGGTTCTTGACCGGCAGGATCCGGGAGCGGGGGCTTCGCGTCGCAATGCCGGATTCATTGGACGCGTGCTCAAGAAGTCTTACTCCGAGCTCGTATCCTCGAAGGGAAAACAAAAGGCACAGGCCATCTATCGCGAACTGAACGCCGCCTATCGCTTTACCTTCGAACTGATCGAGAAAGAGGATATCCCCTGTTTTCCGGCGCGTCCCGGACGCTTCATCGGCGCCACGTCGCTGGGGCATTACAAGGCGCTTTCCCGCGATCTCTCCGCCCTCGAGGCCGACATGGGGTTCGAGCACCGCATGCTGGCTCCCTCGCAGGTGAGAGAAGGACTGGCGACGGACGTTTATAGGGGCGGCGCTATCATTCCCGACAGCGGATCCCTGCATCCGGGTCTTTATCATAAGGGCTTGCTGGACCGTGCGAGGGCCGCCGGCGTGAGCATCTTCGGCAGTACGGAGGTGGTGGCAATTCGGCAGCTTGCCGACAACAGTTGCGAAGTGCGCACCGACAGGGGCACCATTATTGCGAGAGACGTTGTCGTTGGCACCAATGGATATACGTCCCGGCTTGGCTGGTTTCGGCGTCGGCTGGTGCCGTTCCGTGCCTATATGGCGGCCACAGAGGAGATGCCGCAGGAACTGCTCGATCGCCTGATTCCGCATGGCAGGACGGTGATCGATTCCAACACGAACATCGATTTTTTCCGGCCGGCGCCGGATTCGCGACGTATCCTGTTCGGTGGCGCCACCGCCGCTCCACTTGACGGTCCTGAGGAGGTCACCCGCCGGATGAAGGCGATCATTGATCGAGTGCTGCCGGACGCGCGTGATATCAGATTGAGTCATGCCTGGGACGGATATTGCGCCGGCACTTTCGACCTCATGCCGCATATGGGCCGGAAGGGGGACGTCCATTACGGCGTCGGCTACAATTTCGCAGGCATCACCATGGGCACGACCTTCGGCAGCAAGATCGCGTCACGAATCCTCGGCGAGCCCGACCAAGAGAGCGTCTTTGCCACTGGGAATCCGCCGACGATGCCTTTCTATACCGGCAAACCTTGGTTCCTGGGGATGGCGATGCGCTATTTCGACTGGCATGATCGGCAAATCGCCCGCAACGCCTGACGTAGGATCAGGCGTGCTTTTTTCCGTTCGGTGAGAAAACGTTGGCGAATTCGGTCATCGCGTCCTTCAGCTTCTGTACGAGCGCCGGTACCGACCGGGAACCGATTCGTTCGGCAGGGCCGGTCATGCCGATGGCGTAAATCGGCGGCATATCTTCAGTCAGGATGATCGGATAGGCGATCGTAAACAGCCCGCGCACATGCTCGCCGTTTTCGACGGCGTAGCCTTGTTCGCGGATCTTCCGGTATTCCTCTTCCAATTCGTCCCGGTCGAGCAGCGTGTGCGGCGTCAGCCGGTTGAGCTCGGTCTGGAGGATAGCCTCGCGCAGGCTCGGTTCCTGCATCGCGGTCAAAAGCTTGCCGCTCGCCGCCGCATGCGGCGGCAGCACATGGCCGGGTGTGACATAGACGCCGACGCTCGCGTCCGGCGATTCCATCACCACTGAACGGATGGTTGCGCCGTAGAGGCGGGCGATGAAGCATGTCTCTCCGGTTTCTTCCGCCAGGGCCTTCAGGATGCGCTTGCTGGCGAGCTCGATCCAGGCGGTGTCGGACTGCAGAACCTGCGACAGCCTGCGGCCGAGGACGAAGGAGCCGCGCCTGCCACCGGGCTCCACGAGATCACTCGCGACCAAAGCCGACATCAGCCGGTTCACCGTCGTTTTGGGCAGATCGAGCATGCCCTCCAACTCACGTGTCGTCAGCCCGTCGGGGGAACTGACGACCGCCTCGAGAAGCATGATGTATCGCTCCAGAGGTCCGGATTTCGGTACGTGGTTTCTGGTTGGTATCACCGCTCGTCTGTCCTTCTCTGCTCACGGCCGGCATGAGACGCCTTATCGTAGTATGTATTTGAGGGCCGAGGTCAACCGGACCAGCCGCCGACCGGCAGTTTCATCTGTGCAATTGACTCGCCCACGGGCACTCGATTATATGACCGGAAAATGAATTTTTGTACCGAAAAACGGTACTACAGAAAACGAAGGTGATGTGCGGCCGGATCAGGCGCTCTCGACAGCGCGGCACCGCATTTCCTCCGGAGACACATGCGGAGCTTTCGGCGCGGCTTCGAATGGGTGGCAAAGGTTTTCGCCGGGCTAACAATGGTGAGGCATTATATGAAAATGACATCCCGCATATTCGCAGCGCTCCTCGTTGGAGCGATGGTGACAGCTCTCCCGGCAAACGCGCAGCCGGACGGGCCGATCAAGCTTGGCGCATTCGTTCCGGTCACCGGCGCGGGGGCACTCGGTGAGGCTTCCTTGGTCGCGGTCGAGCTCGCCGTCAAGCAGATCAACGAGGCTGGCGGTATCGCCGGTCGGCAGGTCGAAGCCACGATCGCCGACTACCAGACCGACCCGACGATCGGCGTCGGCGAGGCCAACCGTCTCGTTCATCAGGTGGGCATCGACATGGCCGTTGGCCCGACCTACAGCCAAGTGACGCTGGCGGTGTTGCCGCTCCTTAGCGCAGCGCAGATCCCGTCGATCAACGTCTCCGGCTCGTCGGCCATTACGCCGGCGGTCGGCCCTTACAGCTTCAGCATGCTGCCCAACGCCGAAACGCAGGCGCGCGTCATGGTCGACAATGCCGTGTCTCATTTCAGCGCCAAGAAGGTAGCGATCTTCTCTGACAACGGTGCCCAGGCCAAAAGCGCGGTCGCCGAGATGAAGAAGGTGCTGGAAGAGAAGGGCATCGCCCTCACCGGGGTCCAAGAGTATAACTACAACGCCAAGGACCTGACGCCGCAGCTTCTGGCGCTGCGTTCGGGCAAGCCGGATGCAATCCTGCTCTTCACGTCGACCGGTGACGATACTGCGAACGTTCTGCTCAGCCGAGCCCAGCTCAACTGGGACGTCAACATCTCCGGAAGCTACGGCGTTTCGCTTTCGACCCAGGCGCTTGCCGCAGGCGGCGCCAAGCTGTTTAACAATGTTATTGCGCTGAGCTATGCCGGCTTCACCTACTGTCCGGCCGAAGGCAAGCCACAAAAGGCGATCGACCTGGTCGACGCGGTGCGTAAGTACAAGCCAGAAGCGGCCAGCCGCTATCCGATGAACTTCCTGGCACTGTTTTACGATTCCGTCTTTATCCTCAAGGCGGCGGTGGAAGGCGATGGCGGCGACACCTCGGGCCCCGCCGTGGCGAAGTGGATCAGTGAGAACATCCAGTCCTTCAAGGGCGTCAACACGGGCCTTGCGGTGGGCGAGGGGTCGCATTTCCTTGTCGGCCCCGGCGCTCTATCGACCGTCAAGCCCGCGACCATCGACGAGTACGGGATCCTTGAGCGCGCAGGCTGCTGATTCCACCCGGCGCCACGACGGTCCTGTCGTGGCGCCGTCCCGCACCGGAGTGTGACGATGAGCATTGATGAACTGGCCCTGATTCTGGTGCGCGGCCTCGGGCAGGGCGCGATTTATGCCCTGATCGGGATGTCCTTCAATGTCGTGGTGAATTCGAGCGGAATCCTGAATTTCGCCAACGGAGCGCTGCTAATCCTGGCAGGCGTTCTGGCTTATGTGCTCCTGCCCGGATCGCCTGACTGGTTGGTGTGGACCCTTGCTGCCGTTGGCATCGCCGCCTGCCTCCTCTTCTTCGTCTCGCTACAGGGTATCGTCACGCTTTTCCCGCTCAAATCGTCGGTCGAACAGCATTCCTGGCTGGTCACCACGATGGCGGTTTCGGTTATCCTGTCGGCCTGCATCCATCTTTATGGCGGATCGCTGGCTTTCCGCGTTCCGGCCATCCTGCAGCCGGTCTCCGTTTTCGGTCTCAGCACGCCTGCGGCTTATTTCCTGGTCATGGCGCTCGCCGTCTTCTGGTTTTTCGTCATCCGCTGGTTTTATCAGAAAACCTTCACCGGCCTTGCCATGAGTGCGATCGCGCAGGATCTCGATGCCGCGAAGGCAGCCGGCATATCCGTGAAGAAGATCCAGCTCTCGGCATTCGGCATCTCCGGGTTGGTGCTGGCGACCACCGGCTTTGTCGGCGCGCCGGTCATCAACATCTCGGCCGACGCCGGTATCGGCTATCTCCTCAGCGGCTTTACCGCGCTCGTTATCGGCGGTCTGGGTAGCAATGTCGGCGCTTTGGCCGGCGGCGCGCTCGTCGGCGTGCTCTCCATGTTCGCCGCCTATCGTTTCGGCGGGATCTACCAGGACACGGTGACGATGGGCTTGCTGATCGCCGTCCTGATGTTTCGGCCGGAAGGCATTTTCGGCCTCGCGGCCGCCCGCAAGGTATAAGAACAATGTCCCAAGACCTGATCCTCGCCAATGCGTCCGGTCGCCAGGCCGTGTCACCGCACCGGCGAATCTCCATGTCGGCTTGGCTCGGCATCCTGGTGACCGCCGCTTCGGTTTTCGTTCCCGGCGCGCTTGGCAACCAGTACTGGACGTACACCTTCACGCTGGTGACGCTCTACGTCGTCGTTGCCATCATGCAGAACATCCTGATCTCCGAGGCGGGCCAGATGTCGTTCGGCCAAGGTGCCGTCTTCGGCATCGCGGCGGTGACTGCGGCAGTGCTGACCGGGCTGCACGGACAGCCCTTCTGGCTTTCGGCCATTGCGGGCGTAGGTGCCGGGCTGGTGCTGGGCGCGTTGTTCGCCGCGCCGGCTCTGCGGGTCCAGGGCTACTACTTAGGGTTCGTAACGCTAAGCGCCGCTCTCGTCTTCCCGCAATTGCTGATCGCGCTGGACAATATCACCGGCGGCGTCAACGGCGTTCCTGCTTACGTCATGTCGCTTGCCACCCCGATCTATGGCTCGATCACGCCCCTGTCCATTCTCACGGTCGTTGCTGCCGCCCTGGCGCTGCTTTTTCATGCGGTGCTCCCCCGTACGCCTCTGGGGCGCAAGATGATCATCGTGTCGAACAGCCCCGAGGCCGCGCAAGCGCTTGGCATTCATCCCGGCATGATCCGCTCGACCGCCTTCCTCATCGCCGCCCTGGGCACCGCGGTCGCTGGCGTCCTCTATGTGCCACTGGTCGGTTTCGTAGGTCCGACAGCCTTCCGGGTAGACTTCTCGATTTTCTTCTTCTTCGCTGTGATCGTGGGCGGTCAGGGCAAGCTGTTGGGGCCAATCATGGGCATCTGGCTCCTGTATCTCGTGCCGAACGTCTTCCTCGCAGACTTCTCTCATTACCGGTTGCTGATCTACGGCGTGGTCGCTCTGTTCGTTATGCTGGTCTTTCCCGACGGCGTCGTAGGCAGCCTGGCGAAGTGGATCGCTTCGCGCCGCAGCAATGTGGAAAAGGTTACTATTTCGCTGCACGACGCTCTCAGGGACGATGATACGCGCCCGGTGGAGACACTTGGTCAGAGACCGCTGATAGAGGTCCGCAATGCCCGCAAATCCTTCGGCAATGCGGTGGCGCTGAGCGGCGCTTCACTGACGGTGAAGGAGGGAAGCATTCATGGGCTAGTGGGCCCGAACGGCTCCGGCAAGACTAGCATGCTCAATACGATCTCAGGCTTCATGCCACTCGACAGCGGCAAGGTCGAATTGTTCGGCCGGGATGTGACCAGGCTTGCGCCTTGGCGTCGCACGCGAATGGGCCTGGGGCGCACTTTCCAGACGCCGCGTATCTTCGACCGCCTGTCGATCTGGGGCAATGTCCAGATCGGGCGTGAGGGATACAAATCCGCGCCGGGCGGCAACGAGATCGACAAGCTCGATTCGCAGGCAGCGAAATGGCACCGGCAGGATCCGTCGCTCCTGCCGCACGGCCAGCGCCGGCTGCTCGAAATTCTCCGTGTGATGCAATCGGACGCCCAACTTATCCTGCTCGATGAACCGGCAGGCGGCCTTTCGCCTGAGGAACGCGCCGACCTGGCTCGCCTGCTCGTCCATTTCCGCGACCGTCTTGGAAAGACTATCCTGCTCGTCGAGCACGACCTCAGCATGGTCTGGAACGTGGCCGACGAGATCACAGTCATGGAGACCGGAGTGATCGCCGCTACGGGCCGCCCCCATGAGATCAAGTCGGACCCTAAAGTAAGAGCACTATTTACCGGAGGCGGTGATGCTTGAGGTCAAGGGACTCGAAGCCGGCTATGGCAGAGTGCCGATCCTGCGGAAGATCAATCTTGTAGCACCAAAGGGCGAAGTCACTCTGGTACTTGGTCCCAATGGTGCCGGCAAGTCCACCCTCCTCCGTACACTGGCCGGTTTTAATCGGCCGACTGCCGGCAGCGTGGCCGCCAATGGACAGGATATCACCGGGCTTGCGCCGGAGAAGATGGTCGACAAGGGGCTGCGGCTGGTTCTGGATGGACACCGCGTGTTCCCACGCCTCACGGTCTGGGAGAATATCCGGCTCGGGATACGGGGTAACGAGGCGGAACTGGAAACGCGGCTGAAGGACGTCTACGATGTCTTCCCGGTCCTGCGCCAGAAACTCGATCACTCGGCATCCAGCCTGAGCGGCGGCCAGCAGCAGATGCTCGCGCTCGCACAGGCTTTCGTTGCCCGCCCCGACATCCTGCTGGTGGACGAGCCTTCGCTCGGCATTGCCGAAATGCTGATCCCGACGATCCTCGATTTCCTCAAACGCTGGGCCAGTCTAGGCACAGCGGTGCTTCTGGTGGAGCAGCGCATCGATATCGCCTTGAAATATGCCGACAGCGTCAACGTGCTGCGGGGCGGCGAGATCGTGCTGAGCGGCGGTGACGCCGCAGCCCTATCGAAGGATGGGGCAATCGAAAGATTATATCTTGGTGATTAGGGCCTTCGCAATTCGGCGCGCCGGGTTAAGAGCCTTCAGCGTTTTCGGTGGTCATGTCTTTCCGCGTCTCAACTTCGAGTTTGCGACAGAACCAAAAAACGCAGGCGACGGGATAGGTATGGCGCGTCGATGATCGCGACCGTCAGCAGGATCGCGCCCGAGACGACGTCGTTAACGAAGGGCGGCACGCCGAGCGCGTTCAGGCCGGAGCGCAACACGGAAATCGTCAGGATGCCGATCGCCAGTCCGAATGGACCGCCGACGCCACCCGAAAGCGAGACGCCGCCGAGAATGCCGGCCGCGATCGCCGGCACGAGCACGTCGGTCAGCCCCGCGGGCGAAGCCGAGGCAAGGCCGTAGCTGAGGAGCGCGCCGCCAAGCGCAGAGAGCGCGGCGGACAGCGCAAAGGAGGCAATCAGGAGACGATCGACCCTCACGCCGCTGATCATCGCCGCCTTCCGATCACTGCCGGTCGCAATCAAGTCGCGTCCAATGCGAGTCGTGCCGAAGATGAAGATCGCGACGAGAAAGAAGCCGATCGTGACGATGCTGCGGGGGGAAAGGACCGCGGCGATCGGCTCGTTCAAGGCAAGCGCCAGGTCGATATTGTCGAAGGTGATCGTCTTGTTGAGTGTGAGGACATAGGCAAGACCGTTTGCTGTAAGAAGCCCCCCAAGCGTTACCGCCACGGAATCCAGACGAAACCCCGTGATGATCAGCCCTTGGACAAGGCCGAAGACAAGCCCCGTCGACAGCGCAACGGCGAGCCCGATCCACGGATCGCCGTTGCCGGTCAAGACCGCAACGCAGCCGCCGAGTCCGAACAACCCGCCTACGGAAATATCGAATTCGCCAATCAGCATCGTCAGGGCGAGCCCAAGCGCGACGAGCCCGAAGGTGGAAAAATATTGCAGCGAACTGAAAGCCGTTGCCGTCGTGAGGATATTCCCCTCGCCCCGGTCGACCAGAACCAGGCCGGCCAGCACGGCCAGAAGGACGAGGATAGGACGCGAGCGAAGAAAACGTCCCATCACCCGCGCCGTCGGTTGGAGTAAAGGACAATCACGGCCAGCACGATGAGCCCGGTGGCGAGAATGCGCCATTCCTCCCTCAGCCCGTGCAGAAGGAGAAGTACCTGTATCACACCGATCGCGATCACCCCGACGAATGTACGCAGCATCGAGCCACTGCCGCCCTGAATGGCCGTGCCACCGACGAGTACCGCGGCTATGGCATCGTAGTCATAATGAAGCGCGAACTCCATGTTGGCCTGGGTGAAACGCGACGCGAGGATGACGCCGGTTACGGCCGAGAACAGGCCTGCCCACAGATAGGCTCCGATGGTAGTGCGCACGGTGGGAAGTCCTATCGCCTCCGCGGCCCGGAAACCGCTGCCGATATAGATCAGGTTCCGACCGAATACAGTCAGCGAGAGCAGCAACTGTCCGATGATCGTCGCCACCACGAATACGATGAACTCGACAGGCAGGCCGAACACCTTGCCTTTCAAGACGAGCGTATCCGCTGGGTTCAGGACATGCACGGTCTCGTTCCTCGTCAGCCATTGTGCGCAGCCATAGATCAGGACGTTCGCCGCGATGCTGACGATGATCGGGTTGGCGCGAAGCCCTCCGATCAGTACTCCCTGGGCGCCGCAGATCAACGCCCCCGCCGCTAATGCCGCGATGACAGCCGCGAAATATCCGGCGATGTTGAGGACATGAACAAAGACCACGGCAGAGACGGCGGCCGTCGCACCCAACGCGAACGACATGACATTGCCGCTGAGCGTAACGAAGGTCATCGCGATGGCGATGCATCCCACGAAGGAGGTCGTGGTCAGCAGCGTGGTGAGGCTGGGGACTGAAAGAAAACCGGGCGTCAGCACGGCAAAGACCGCGATCACCATCAGAAGCACAACGCGCACTACGGCAAGCCGCGAAAAGGGAGACCCGAGCGACGCCTTTTGCTCCTTCAATTCCTGCGGAACGACCACCTCCTCGCGCATCAGGCCGCTTTCCGTCTGCCCGGTTGCGTTATATCGGCCAGTATACGCGATATGTCGATCTGCGGCCGTTCGTAGGTGGCCACGAGTTCGCCGCGAAAGAGCGTGATGACCCTGTCGGAAATGCCGGCCACCTCTTCGAGGTCCGACGAAGTGATAAGCAGCGCATAGCCCTGCCGACAGAATTCCCGGAGCAACCGATAGATCTCGGCCTTCGCACCCACGTCCACCCCTCGACACGGCTCGTTGATAAGCAGCACCCCAGGCTCGCTTCCGCCCATGGCTCGCGCGAACAGCAGCTTCTGCTGATTGCCGCCGCTCAGGTCGAAAGCATTTGCCTCCAGCCGGGCCGCATCCACCTTGACCTCCGAGGAGAGGCTGGTTGCGAACTGCCGGAGGCGTTTCCAGGAAACCAGTCCGCAGGACGAATGGGAACGCAGCCTCGCGGCCACGAGGTTTTCCATCACAGAGCGCCGGAAGATGCCTTCGCCGGCCCGATCCTCTGAAACGAACGTGATGTTGCGGCGGGCGCGCGCGCCGACGGAGCCGATCGGCAGTTCCCTGCCATCCAGAACGAGCCGCCCCTTGCAGTTCGGGACAAGGCCGGCGATGGCGCGAATGACCGTCCCGGCACCGGCGCCGACCTGACCGGCAATGCACGTGATCTGGCCTCGGGGAACGGAGAAGGACAGGTCGTGGACTGCACCGGGAAGGTCGAGACGCTCGACCTGCAGCGCCAGTCCGCTCGCCGGCTGCCGGGGCGCTTCGGGATACATTTCCCGGAACGAGCGGCCGAGCATCATCTCGATCAGCTTCTGCCGGTCTACCTCGGCGATCGGCGCCGCGCCGACATCGACGCCGTTGCGCAATACCGAAACGGAATCGCAGATGTCGAACACTTCACCGAGACGATGCGTGACATAGAGGACGCCTTTGCCCTCCGCCTTCAAGCGCCGGAGCGCCGCCATCATCCGTTCGATCTCCACATCCGACAGCGTCGCCGTCGGCTCGTCGAGGATGAGGATGCGCGCATTGCGAACCAGAACGCGCGCGATCTCCACGATCTGCCGCTGGCCGACGGTGAGCCTCGAAACCGGAGTATCGAGATCGTAGTCCACGTCAAGTTGGCGCAACGCAGCCTCGGCGCGGAGCCGGAACTCCCGCCTCCGGTGAAACAGCGGGACCGAGCGGTCGCCAAGCCATATATTGTCGAGGATCGAAAGATGCGGCGCCAGGCTGAGTTCCTGCGCCACAAGCGCGATGCCCAATTGCTGGGCCGTCTGCGGATTGTCCACCGTGACGGCCTTGCCGTCGATCAGTACCTGACCACTGTCAGGTCTTATGACGCCGGTAAGCGCCTTCATGAGCGTGCTCTTGCCGGCGCCGTTTTCACCGCAGACGGCACGAATTTCGCCCCGGTCCAAGGCAAGGGACATGTCCCGCAGAGCCTGGACGCGGCCGAAACTCACCGCTAGATGCCGGACCTGCAACATAGAAAGCGTGATCCTACCCCAGGCAACGGGAAGAGGCGCACCCAGTGCGCACCGCTTCCTCGTTGCGCCGTTTCTTCGGCCGCGGGATGTCCAGCAACAAGACCGAGGCCACTCGATGCCGATTCAATAGGTGCAGGCTTGCACCCATTTGTCGACATTCTCCTTGGTGATGGGCTCGGCGGTAAGATTATCGGCCGGCGGCACCTGCTTTCCCGCAAGATGGTCGGCAACGATCTGCGCCGCATGTTCGCCGGCGGCAGTCGGCACCTGGGTGGCGGTACTGTACTGTTTGCCCGCCTTGATCGCATTCAGGCCGTCGCTGTCGCAATTGCTGCTGACGACGATCAGTTTTCCCTTGTCGACGCCAAGCTGGATGCCTGCGGCCTGCGCCGCCCGCTCGACTGCGACTGCCTGGTTGTCGGCCATCGCGTAAATCGCGTCGAGACCGCCTTCGGGCGCAAAACGCGCGAAGAGCTGACCCGCAATCTGCTCGCTCTTGGCCGTGTCCCAATAGGCATCTTCGGTGGCTACGATCTTGACGCCGGGTTGGACGGCGATCGCCTCCTTGAAGCCCTTGACCCGCGCCGGGGCGTTGCCCTCGGCCAGCGAGCCTGTGATCAGCGCCACCTTCGCCTCGTCCTGCCCGCGCTCCTTCAGCGCTTTCAGGAGAGACTCGCCCGTGATCTTGCCGAGTGCGATGCTGCTTTCACCGACGAAGGAGACATAGAGACCCTTGGCTCGGTCGGAGACGTCGTTGGTCATCAGGACGACCGGAATTCCAGCCTGCTTCGCCCGCACGAGCGCCGGAATGATCGCCTTTTCCGAGGCGGACATGATGGCTAGCATGTCGAACTTGCGCGCGATGGCATCGTCGATCTGCTGCACCTGGACTGCCGGATCATAAGAATTGTCGAATTCGGTGACCTGCAATCCGAGATCCTTTGCCTTCGCAAGGAAAGACTTGGAAACAGCAGCGACGAATCTATTGGTAGGTCCGGTAGCAAAAAGGGCGACCTTTTCGCCGGCGGCTTGCGCGCCGGACGAAATCGTTACTATCCCGACTGCCGCCAGAAAATACGCAAAGAGTTTTCTCATCCTCGCTCCTCCCTTTTATTTTCATGCAATCGGACCGGCGGCCGCATTGCATGAGTTCCTTCTCCGGACGCTGAGGCAACCACCAAGCCTCATCGCTGTCAACGGAATATGTGCCAAAAATAGCTCATATACCGGCGATATTATCGTTTTTTTTACAGATCGCCACTTTCTACGGAAGGCCACTCAGTCCTCGGCTTGAGCGCGGATATACGAGTCGATTATCTCCGCACCCGTGGTGAGCCAGACATCCTGGCGCGACGCTATGTGTTTCAAGGCATCATCGAGATATTTGGCGCGGTGCGGGTGACCCGAAAGGAAGGGATGCAGGCATATCGCCATGACACGGCCGGTCTGCGCCCCGTCCTCATAAAGAACGTCGAACTGGTCCTTGAGGATGCGCCCGAATGCCTCCGCGCTCTGGTACATGTTGAGGAATGCAGGATAGTCGTTCGTCTCGAGTGAGTAGGGGATTGCGTACATCCGTCCCGACTTGACTCTGATCGGGTAGGGCTGGTCGTCATTCGTCCAGTCCGCGACATAGTCGACCCCGCTCTCGGCGAGCAAATCCAGGGTGATGAGCGATTCCGACAGGGCGGGGCTCAGCCAGCCCCGCGGCCGGATGCCGGCCGCCTTCTCTATCGTCGATAGCGTTTCCTCGATCTGCCTGCGTTCGGAAGCCTCGTCCAGAAAAGTGAGGAGGCCGGAATTGTTGAGGCCGTGCCCCATGATCTCCCACTTCAATTCGCCGATTGCGTCGATGATGCGGGGATAGTGATTGCAGACATCCGAATTGAGCGCGACCGTTCCCTTGAAACCGTATTTGTGGACGATGTCGATCATCCGCCACACGCCGACGCGCGCGCCATAGTCGCGCCAGGCATAGTTGAGGACATCGGGCTGCAAGGCGGCCAGTCCCGGGTTGAGCGAGGCCGACGGCTTGTTGAAGTGGAAATGCTCGAGGTTGGGGATCAGCCAGACCGCGATGCGGGCGCCGTTCGGCCAGACCAATCTGGGGCGGTCGACGATCGGCGAATAATCGAACCGGCCATGTTCATCGGGTGCCATGACTTCAGACATCTTTCCGTTCCTCCACAAGGCCGCACCTAGCGGCTTTCCCTAGGTCGTAGCGACGAATTGACGGGCCGGGACCCGGTCCCTCAAAAAATGATCATCCACCACAAGGCCAGTCAACCAAATTTGGATAATTCGCGCTGGCTGATACAATCGGGTGGCTTTGTATCGAAACTTGGCTTTTGTCGGTCGGCTTGGCTGACGGAAAGTGGGCATAGCCGCCGGTTGCTGTTCAATAGCGGTCGAAGAATTCCTGGATCAACTGCCGGTCGTCGGTGATAGCGAGGGCGAGCATCAGCAGGATACGCGCCTTCTGAGGATTGAGGTCTCCGGCGGCGATCCAGCCTTGCCGTTCAAGGTAAGAGCGATGGCCGACACGACCGGACCCCACCCGGCTCGCCTGCACGATACATACACCGCCCCTCGCGGCGGTCTCCATTGCTGCGCGCTCCAGTATCGCGGGCATTCCGGGCGCTAGTCCCGCCGATATGATCCCCCGTGCGCCGGCGGCAACGAAAGCTTCGACCGCAGCGGCATCGCTGCCAGCATAGGCGTAGGCGATATCGACGCGCGGCAATTCTTCGGCGCGTTCGGGCACGGCGAAAGGCGTTTCCATCGTATGAGGGCGCATCGGCCGTCGCAGGATCGAGATTCGGTCGGCGTCGATCATGCCGAGCGGACCCGCATCGGGGCTTTTGAAGGCATGAAGGCGATAGGTCGATGTCTTCGTGACATCGCGTGCCTGATGGATTTCGTCATTCATCACCACCAGCACGCCACAGCCTTCGCATTGCGGGTCGATAACGGCCCGCAATGCCGAGAGCAGGTTGATCTGCGCGTCCGAGCCGGTGGCATTGAAGGGCCGCTGCGCCCCAACAAGAATAACGGGCAAGGCGGAGCTGAGCGCCAGATTGAGAAAATAGGCCGTCTCCTCCAGCGTCGCGGTTCCATGCAGGATGACGACGCCGGCGATATCGGCCCGTTCGCTGGACAGGGAATCGATCGTGTGGGCGAGTTCGACCCATTCGGTCGGGCCAATGGCGCTGCTGCCCACCGCGCGGAAGGCGATCGGCTCGATTTCGACGAAGGAGACAAGATCTCCCATGCGCGCGACGATTTCGGTGATCTCCATCTTGCGGCCGGTTTCCGGGTATTCGATGAAGTCGAGGCTGTTGGCGGCGATCGTCGAAATCGTGCCACCGCAGCCGATCATCGCGATTCGAGGTTTCATCGCCGGACTCCTCTGCTCCAGGATACCATTCGATACTTCTTCAAATACGTTGCCGGAAGGCAACGTCGATAGCGACAAGGATTGCAAGCAGCGCCAGACCGACGATCCAGAACGCGCCGCCCACATCCGCCAACTGCGCCGCAATCCCCATCACCACGGGCAGCAGGAAGGCCGAGAGCCGGTTCGCCGTCGCCCGCAATCCCGCAGCCACGCCCTGCTGGTCGGGCTCGATGCCCGTCGAAAGCATGGTGAATATCAGTGGCAGGCTGAGGCCGGTGCCGAAGCCGAAGACCGCAATCGCGCCAGCAAACATCCAGAAATTGCCGAAAGCCGGAACGATGGTCATCGCGGCGATCGACAGGCCGACGCTGGTTGTCAGTGCGCGGCGCGGCGAGCCGCAGAGGTGTGTCCACCAGCCGGTGACCAGGGACGAGGGTGAACTCGTGAAATTGCCGATGGCGAAAAGCAGCCCGATCGTTCCTGCGGAGAAGCCGACGCCTTGCAGAAGCACGGGGTAGAAAGATTCGAGCATGCTGACGCTCGCCAGCCGGAGAAAGGTGCAGGCGATGACAAAAACTGCAACAGGCCGCTTCAGCATGATGAGGCCGTCGAAATAGCTGGAAAGACGTGGAACGAAGATAGCCGGCCTGAGCGGCGGTCGTACGATATCGCGCCGGGCAGGCATCATCATGCTCGCCGCGAACAGGCCTGCTCCCCACAGTGCCAATGTGCCGTAACCGCCCGTCGGGCCGACTCGATCCCAGACAAATCCAAGCGCCAGTGGCCCGACGATCGTTCCTACGGAGGTGAAGAAGGAAAACAGTCCCGTCGTCGCGGGATCTCCACCTGCATTGCGCGCGATCGCCGTCTGGGCCGCCAGCCAGACCGTCGCGGCGGCGAGACCGAGAAGCAATTGCAGCACCAGGAAGGCGGCTCCATACGGGATCAGCGGATAGAGTAAGGGCAGAATTGCACATTGCGCGGCGAAGAAGACGATGAACCGGCGGACGCCGACAACGTCCATCATCCGCCCAAAATGGATCGAGTAGAGAAGCGGCATGATGGAACGCGCGCCCGAAGCCAGCCCGATCATCACCGCTGTCATCTCGAGGTGTTCGGCCCATAGCGGGGTCGCCATGCCGACCATCTGCATAAGGCTGAGGCTGAAGAAGCCTGACAGATGTGTCGCGACCAGCGGACTTCTTCCCATGGATCGGCAAGCCTTCCTCCGCTTGCCGCCTCAGAACCCGTCTTTTGGCGGACAGACCTTAGCGAAATGTTCCGCGACCCTGCCGGGGGTTGCCGCCCAGATATCGCTCCGGTGCTTTGTGATGTGCGAAAGCGCACGGCGCAGAGCCCGCAGCCTGAATGGCATGCCGATCACGAAAGGATGCAGCACGATCGTATAGACCAGCGGATATTTTCGGGACTGCAGAAGCATCTCGTCAAACTGGTCGATCATCATCCGCTCGAAAGACATCGCGCTTTCCTGTCGGAAGACCATCGAGGGGGAATCGTTGAGCTCGATTGAATATGGAACCGAAAGCAATGGGCCCGAACGTGTGCGCATCCAGAACGGCTGGTCGTCCGCCGGCCAGTCGAGCACATACTTGAAACCCGCCTCCTTGAGCAGGTCGAGCGTGACAGGCGTCTGCGCCAGATAAGGTCCCAGCCAGCCTCCGGGTTTGGTGCCGGCATAGCTTTCGATGGCGTCGCGCGCCTCAACGATGAGAGCCTTCTCCTCGGCTTCGGGAAGCAGATCCTGGCGCTCCGCATTGGTACGGCCGTGGCCGACAAACTCGTCGCCTCGCGCGATGATCCGATCAGCGATCTGCGGGCAGGCGTCGAAGAGCAGGGAGTTGAAATTGTGCGATGCCGGCAGGCCATGTTCCTCTAGGATATCGAAGAGATACCACTGTCCCACACGGTTGCCGTAGTCGCGCCAGGCATAGTTGCGCGTGGTCTGCGGCGCGGTAAGCGAGGCGCTGTCGCTTCCCAGACCTGAAAGGAAGCTGAAAACCTCTATATTGTTGCAGATGCAGACGGCGAGGCGCTTTCCCTCCGGCCAAGTGAAGTCGGGCCGCTCCGAGATCGGGCTGTAGGAATAGCGATCGTGCTTGGCGAGTGTAATCAGGCTCATCGTATCTCTCCCTTTTTCATCACGCTTCCTCGCCGCTCCGGGAAGATCCTGCCAGTTGCGAGGCGACCGACCGCACGGCCTTGATGATGTTCTGATAGCCGGTGCATCGGCAGAGATTGGATGAAAGCAGTTCGATCAGTTCCGCCTCGGCGATATCCGGGTCACTTTCGAATGCGCCCACGACGAGCATCAGGAAGCCCGGCGTGCAGAAGCCACACTGGAGCGCATGATTGTCGATGAAGGCCTGCTGCAGCGGATGCAGCACGTCCCCTTCCGAAAGGGATTCGACCGTCCTTATCTCACTTCCGCCGGTCTGGTGGGCAAGCATCAGGCAGGAGCGCACGGGCTTTCCGTCCACGAGAACGGTGCATGCGCCGCACACGCCGTGCTCGCATCCGACATGCGTGCCGGTGAGGCCGCAATCCTCGCGGATCGTGTCGGCGAGCGTCTTCCTGTGCTCGATCTCGGCGCGGTACGTCTTGCCGTTGACCGTGAGTTCCAAAGGATGCTTTTCCATGGTCTGCCCGTTCATTTCCCGGCCGTCTCAGCCGCCATGCTGACCTTGAGCGCCCGCCGGATCGCCACACCGGCAAGGTCGCGGCGGTATTCCTGCGAGGTCGATGCGTCTTCCATCGCATCCACATCGGCGATCGCGGCGGCCGCAGCGGTGGCAAAGACTTTCTCGCCGGGCTGCCGCCCCTCGAGCGCGGCTTCGGCGACCGCGATGCGCCGGGCCTTTTCCTCGATCCCGCCGAGGCCGACGCGAACATTGCGCATCGCCCCGCCGGCTAGGTCGTAAGTCGCAAGCGCCATGCCGAGCGCGAAATCTCCGGCGCGCCGGTTGAATTCGTAGAAGCCGAACCGGACGTCGTCCGCCAACAACGGCAGGCGTGCCTTGACCAGGATTTCCTCTGGTTCGCGCGCCGTCGCCATCGCTCCCTCCAGATATTCCGCGGCCGGAACGAAGCGTGTGCCGGAAGCGCTTTTCAGCACTATTGTGGCGTCGAGCGTCGCCGCGACGAGACACCATTCGGATGCGGGGTCGGCATGGGCAAGGCTGCCGCAAAAGGTGCCGCGCTGACGGATCGGGTAATGCGCGATATGGCGCACGACGGTCGAGAGGAGACGGCCGAGGACGCCCGTCTCCGGCAGCGGTCTATGAAACGCGGCGTGCCGCACGGTGGCGCCGATCGACAGCATGCCGTCGGCAACCGAAATGCGCGAAAGAGTATCGATGGCGTTGATATCGACAAGGTGCGGAGGATAGGCCACCCGCAACGCCATCATCGGCATGAGGCTCTGCCCGCCGGCGAGAACGAGACCGCCTTCCTCCGCGACATCGGCCAGCAGGGCCGTGGCTTCGTCGACGGTAGTCGGGCGGTGCAGCGTAAACGGAGCTGCCTTCATGTTCTATCCCTCTTCGAAATGGCCGCCGGCGCTGAGCAGCGCCCGCCAATATTTCCAGCATCGGTCAACGGCTGACACCGCCGGCACCCGGCCCTTCTCGATCTCTCCGGCCGAGAGCGGCTTGACCGCGCCCAGCATGGCCGCTTCCTTCTGGGCATGGGCGTCGCGACAGGCATAGACCGCCTTGAAGACGACCTCGCGCACGCTCGATTCGGCGACGGTGGCGCCGTGGCCGCGCATCAGGACCAGCGAACCGGCCCCAAGACTGCGCGTCAGCGAGGCGGCCTGTTCAGGCGTGTCGACGAGGAGGCGCGTGGCGCCGAACTCGTCCGCGCTATCCCATAGAGGAGTGGACTGGCCCAGGAACGCCCCTGTCTGGCTGACGGCTGCAAGCGGCCGGTCCGTCAGGCAGAACGGCATGATGGCGGGCGCGTGGTGATGGCAGATCGCACGGACATCGGGGCGCGCGGCATAGATGGCCGAATGGATGTAGCGTTCGGAGAACAGCGGCAGATCGGTCCTTTCGACCGGCTCGCCCGATAGTCTGAAGGAAAGGAGATCGGCCTTCCCGACCAGGTTGGGCGGTTTGGCGGATGCGAGCCAGAAGCGGTCCGGATGGGCGGCGTCGCGCATGCTGACATGTCCAAACGCATCGAGCACCTTCTCGTTCACGAGGATGCGGTGCGCCGTGATCAGGTCGTCGAACATATCGCCAGGCTCTGAACTCATGCCGCCTCTGTGGTGGATCTTTCAAGCAGCGCGTCGGCCAGGCTCTGGGGGGAGACGGGCGCATGCGTCAGGTGAAGCCCGACGTGCCGCCAGGCATCGTCGATCGCCGAGATGATCGCCGGCGCGGCTGGTATGACGCCGGATTCGCCGACGCCCTTCACCCCGAGTGGATTGAGGGGACTGGGCGATTCGGTGTGCAGTATCGTCACCGGCGGCATCTCGGAGGCCGAGACGAGCAGATAGTCGGCAAACGTGGTCGTCAGCGGCTGCGCCTCGGCGTCGAAAAGCATCTTCTCGAAGAGTGAATTGCCAAGGCCGTGGGCGATGCCGCCGATGATCTGGCCATCGACAAGCGCCGGGTTGACCATACGCCCGCAATCATGAGCGAGGGTGAAGGCGACGACACGCGCGCCGCCCGTCTCCGGATCGACCTCCACCTCGGCGACGGCGCTGCCGTTGGAATAGGCCATGTCGTTGATCATCACCTGTTCCGTTGCCATGATCCCCGGTTTCTCAAGGGCCGGGATCGGGAAACCGGCCAGGCCCGCCGCGGCGCTGGCCAGGCGGGCAAAGCTAACCGATACCCCGTCCGCCCCCTTGACTGCGACCTTGCCGGGCAGGACGTCGAGGTCATCCTCGTCGGCCTCCAGCATATGGCTGGCCAGTTTGAGTAGGAGGCTGCGCACTTTCAGCGCCGCCGCCTCTGCGGATGCGCCCGCGGTGACCGTCTGGCGCGAATTGAAACCGCCGAAGCCCAACAGATTGGTCGTATCGCCCGTTTTCACCGATATGAGCGAGATATCGCCGCCCAAATGCTCCGCAACGATCTGAGAGAGCATTGTCTGCGTGCCTTGCCCCATCGCCGCGGCGCCGGTCGTCACCTCGATGCGACCCCGGTTGTTCACTTTCACCCGCACGCTTTCGTAAGGGCCTCGCCCGGTGCCTTCCACATAGTTCGCCATGCCTATGCCCCTCAGCAGGCCGGCTTCCTGCGCCTTGGTACGGCGCGCCTCGAAATCGCTCCAGCCGCTCTCGGCGAGCGCCCTTGCCATCGTCGCGGGATAATCGCCGCTGTCGAGGACGATATTGGTGCCACCACGCAGCTTGAGCGGCTTGACGCAAGGCATCTGGTCCGGGCGAACGAGGTTGCGCCGGCGTATTTCCGCACGATCCATCCCCATTTCCGCGGCGGCCTTGTCGAGCAGGCGTTCCATGACAAAAGCCGCCTGCGGCTGGCCGGCACCGCGGATGGAGGACGTCGGCACCTTGTTGGTCAGCACGAGACAAACATCGAGACGATAGGCGTCGACATTATACGCCAGCGGCATGCTGACGCCGGCCCCGTACGCAACGTTGGTTCCTCTCACCGTGTAGGCGCCGTGATCATGCAGAAGGCTGCCCTTTATGCCGAGCACCCGGCCCTCCACGTCGAGCGCCATCGCCACGTCCCAGACCTGGTCGCGCTCCTGTGCGGTAGAGACGAAATGCTCGCGCCGATCCTCGACCCATTTCACCGGCCGCCCGAGGATCAGGCTCGCCGCCGCGACCGCGATCTCCTCGGGATAGGTCACCAGCTTCGGACCGAAGCCGCCGCCGAGGTCGGGTGTCTCGACGTTGACGCTGCCTTCCTCCCGCCCGAGCATGTCGCACAGGAACTTCTTCAATGCGACAGGCGTCTGGGTGGAACTCCACACATCCAGCGTTCCACGCAGCTTGTCGATCGCCGCAAGGACGCCCCTACCTTCTATTGAATGCGAACCGCCGCGATGGACCTCGTAGCTCTCGGAAACCGTGTGCGCGGCACTGGAAAATGCCTCATCCACATCGCCGTATTCAAAACTGAAACGCGCCAGGCGGTTATGTGGGAGATCGCGATGTGCAGTAGGAGCGTCGCTGGCGAGGGCGTCCCGGCAATCGGCTATCACGGCGAGCGGCTCGAAGTTGATTTCAATCGCCTCGGCCGCATCCTCGGCCTCGGCCCGCGTGTCGGCAACGATCATGCAAATAGCTTCGCCAACGTGGACCACTTCTCCGTCCGCCAGGATGGGTCGGTCGACTTGCAGTTCGATCGCCGCGCTCGGAAGGCCCACTACGAGCTTCCGGCCAGTCAGCACCGGCATCAGATCGTCCAACGTGAATACCGCACGGACGCCGGGCATGCCGCTCGCCACCTCGTAATCCACGCGGGTATAGGCGGCATGTGCATAGGGACTGCGCAGGAAGGCCGCAGCCAGGCAGCCGTCTGGGCGAAGGTCATCCAGGAAACGGCCGCATCCGGTAACGAGCGCGCGATCCTCGACGCGTTTGACCGACCGACCGAATGTCCCGGATTGCGGGGCCTCAGCCATCACGACCTCCCGTTTCCGAAATCCGACGGAGCAGATATTGCGGCGTGACCGGCAGGCGATCGACAAGGCCTGGGCATTGCAGCGCGTCGTCTATGGCGGAGGCGATGGCAGCGCCGGCCGCGTTCACTCCTCCCTCGCCAGCCCCCTTCATGCCGAGCGGATTGAGGGGGCTCGGCGCATCCTCGAGGATCAGCACGTCGACCGGAGGCATCTCGGTCGCCGTCACCATCAGATAATCGGCAAAGGTGACGGAGAGCGGCTGCCCGTTCCCGTCATAGACGAATTGTTCGAGGAGCGCTCCGCCGAGCCCTTGCGCGAGGCCGCCCACGATCTGCGCCTTGACGAGCGCCGGATTGATCGCGCGGCCGACATCATAGGTAACGGCGTATTTTTCAACGGCGACATGGCCCGTCTCGCGATCGACAAGCACCTTGGCGATATGCACGCCATAGGGATAGTTCATGTGTGAACTGTGGAACCATCCCGTCGCCGAGAGGCCCGGCGCGCGCTCGCCGCGAAGTTTTGACGCCGGGTCGAGATGTTTTGCGACCTCACCCAGCGTGAGAGTCGGTCCATCGCCGTTCAGGGGGCAGATCGTCCCTTCGATGATGTCGAGCGCCGTACTGTCCGTCTTCATGAGTTCGGCGGCGAATTCGAGTGCCTTTTCGCGAACCGCCACGCTGGCGCGCCGGGTCGCCTCGCCGGTCATCACCGTCACGCGCGAGGCATGCGCGCCGAAACCGTAGGGGATACGGTTGGTGTCCCCATGCAGAACGCGGACCCTGCGGTAATCCACGCCGAGCGTCTCCGCGCAGATCTGCGCGATGACGGTCTCCATCCCCTGGCCGAGCGAGGCCGCGCCGGTCGTCACCGTCACGAAGCCGTTCGTGTCGACGGCGAGATCGACCATTTCCGATGGGCCGAGGCCGCTTTTTTCGACAAACATGGCAAAGCCGATACCGACGGCTTCACTGTCTGTCCGCCGCCGCCCGGCCTCCTCGCGCAAGGCGTCCCATCCGGCGAATTCCAGCGCCTTTTCAAGCAAGCCTTCGTAATCGCCCGAATCCAGGATCACCTCGGTCTCGATCGCGGTGAGGCCGCGCTCATAGGGCATCTCGCTCGAAGCGATGAGATTACGCCGGCGCACCTCGATCGGGTCGATGGAAAGCCTGTGGGCGATTGCTTCGATCAGCCGCTCGCGCACGAAGCTGCCTTCGAAACGTCCCGGCGAGCGGTAGGTCGCCGCCGGCGTCTTGTTGGTCAGCCGGTAATGTGCTCTCGCCCTGTATGCCGGAACCCGGTAGGGACCGAGAAGCAGCCCTATCGTCATGTCCGCCACGCGGGCGCCATGCGTTCGCACATAAGCGCCCTGATCGTGGTAAAGCGTCTCGTCAAGCGCAGCGATGCGGCCTTCTCGATCGACGGCCGCGCGGATCAGATGGTGCTGCTCGCGCGACTGATTGGCCGCCATCAGATGTTCGCGGCGGTCCTCGATCCATTTTACCGGCCGCTTCAGCTTTAGGGCGGCATAGCAGATGATGACGTCTTCCGGATAGAGCTCGCCGCGCACCCCGAACCCGCCACCGACGCTGTTTTCGTAAAGCTCGATATGCGAGGGGCTCATCGAGAACATCTCCGCGAGCCGGTCGCGGTTCCAGTGCGGTTTCTTGGCCGCACCATGCAGTTCGAGCACGCCGCGCGCCTCGTCGAAACGTCCGATCAGGCCGCGTGTCTCCATCGGAACGGCCGAATGGCGCCCGACGGAAAGGTCGAGTTCGACCACGGCATGGGCGCTGGCGAAGGCTGCTTCGACATCGCCATAGCCTTTCTTCACGATGACCGGTTCGCCGCCAAGACCTGGCGCAAAAGGGACAGGCGTGAGGCTGGCATCCAGATAGGGCTCTTCCGGCTCGATCTCGACCAGGACGAGTTCGGCGGCATCCTCCGCCAGATAAGCGTCCTCGGCGATGACCACCGCTACCGGCTCTCCGACATAGCGCACATAGCCACGCGCCAAAGCCGGCTGCGTATAGGGGTCGAGCCCGCCGATGGCGGTGGCACGGAAGGGGATGTTGGGAATGTCGGCAAGATCGGCGCTCGTCCAGATCGCCACCACTCCCTCCATCGCGAGGGCCTCATCCAGGTCGATGCACACGATGCGGCCCCGTGCGTAGGCCGAACGCACGATGCGCGCGTGAAGCTGGCGCGGGAAGCTGAGATCGCTGACAAAACGCGCCCGTCCCGTGACAAGCGGGAAATCCTCGAGCCGCGTCAGCGGCTCGCCGATATATCGCTTGCGATTGGGCCGCGTGGCCAAGTCACCCAACTCAGGATTCTCCTTCTCCCCGAACGGGACCGCCGAATGGTCGCGCGTTGCCCGCCACCGCCGGATAGCTTCTCATGAAATCCGCCTTCGCCCGAATGTGGCGAGGGAAACGCAGGTCTCTGCATCTGCCGTCGTCAGGATAAGCCGCTCGAAAGCAGTCGCGCCCAATGGCAAGAGAACAGAAAGTGTAACACATTTCAAGCCTTTTACCATTTTTGGTACAAGTTTCGAATCCCGTCAGCGATCGGAGCATGGGCAGGGCGCGTGCCAGCGCATTAACGTCTTTTCAGACGCACCTAGCTGCGGTTTTCTTGACTGTAGAGCGGGTAGGTAATGGGCGGCGTGCAATCAGGAGGATGCGCTAGCCGTAGATGGACGCAATCATATTGCGCAGATAGGCGGCGGCTTCCCTGCCTTTCAGTGCCGTGCGCCACATCTCGTCCACGACCGCTTCGTGCAGCGACACAGCCTCGTGATTCTCCGTGATCATGGCTACGCCCAGTCTTATATTGGGCTGCTCGCCGAGCCGGAACGGACTGATCGAAAGCGTTTTGCGGTCGCCGCTGCGGAATATCTGGAAGCCCGTATGGGGAAGCGTCCCGGTGACGAGACCGATCTGGATTCCCATGGGTTCGGCTTCCATGAGATGGGCGAAGTGCTCGATCTCGGCGCGCGCATGCTGTTGACGGACGCGGACTTCCTCCTCCGCCATCAAGGGCCGGCCGACGAAACCCGACCTCAACAGCCGCTCGATATCGAGCGCCGCCATAAGGTTCACGATCGCAGGCCTGCGCCTTTCGTAATTCTTCCGCCTTTCATCCAGTATCTCGAGTATCCGCGCCACGTCCTGCAGCAATTTTTCCCTGCGGCCGTCTTCGCCTTCCACGCTTTCCTTGAGTAGGTCCGACAACTGGCTGCGAAAGTCCGGCGAGCCGACGAGGAAGGAGATCGGTCCGGCAAGGACGATAATCCGGTCGGCCGCCTCCTCCAGCTGCCGCAACCGCTCGAAATAGGTGACGGCCGAGGAGATATATTCGATCTCGATGCCGAGAAGCGTGGCAAGGGAAACGCCGAGAAGTTCTGCCAAGCTGGCGAGCGTCTCGATCTTGACCACTTCGCCCTTTTCGAAACGGTAAACAGCGGTTCTGGAAATCCCTATGCGCTTGGCGATTTCGTCAGCACTCATGCCGGAGCCAAGCCGGAACGCCCTCAAGCGCTGGCCTATTTCATCGTATCTTACCACTGCTGCCAACTCCCGCGGCCCGCTGGCCCGGCCACATGCATAGATTGCCTTCAGACATCCCTAACAGGCGACATTTGGGGTGCACAATTCCCTTCCCGTGGCCAGCAGCCAGAATATGTGACATTTGCACGGAAAACGGAAGCCTATGAGCCTTATGGGATGGCTGCCATTTCGGATAATTTGTAAAAAGCTTTTCACCAAAATGGTATTTGTATTGATTTTGGGACTATAATGGAGTTGAAGGTAGGCGAGACGCGACAACCTTCGAGGAAATGGATGGGCGACGAGGCCAACCGCGGTCAGAACCTGCTTACACGCTTGAGCGGACGGCTGCTGAAGCAGAACTACGCCGCCGGCTGGTGGAAGGACGACACGATCTATGGATGTGCAGCGCGGCAGGCCGCCTCGGCGCCCGCCCGCATCGCCATCCGCGACAGCCATTGTGTCCTGACCTATGCGGAGCTCGTGGGCCTCGCCGACCGTGCCGCTTCGGCCCTGCGTCAGCGCGGCTTAGGCTCCGGGGACCGGGTCGCCGCCTGGATGTCGAGCCGAACGGAATTGGCGGTCATCCTGCTTGCGTGTTCGCGCGAAGGGTTTGTTCTCTGCCCGTCGCTTCATCGCAACCATACCGTCAGCGAAATCGTGACGCTTCTCGAACGCTGCTCGGCAAAGGCACTTTTCGCCGAGGCCGGGTATGGCGCGGACGCGGACACGAAGGATATCTTCACGGCGGCCGCAGCGCTTGAATCCCCGCCTTCCATATTCAGGCTTCCCCGGCCGGCAAAGAGGGATGCCACCGCTATCGGCACTGAACTCCAGCTACCGGAATCGGGCGGCGGCGCACCTGCCGCCTTGGCTGACGACATCGTCTATCTGGCTTTCACCTCCGGCACGACCGGCGAGCCCAAGGGCGTGATGCACTCGAACAACACGCTTCTGTCCAACGCCCGTTCTCTTGCGCACGACTGGGCCTTCAGCGAAAGCTCGATCACCTATACGCTCAGCCCGCTCAGCCATAATCTCGGCTTCGGCGCACTTGTGCTGACGATGCTTGTCGGCGGCGAACTCGTTCTTCATGACCTGTCACGTGGCAAAAGCCTTCTGGAACGGCTGCGTGAAACCCGGACCAACTTCGTCTTCGGGGTGCCCGCTCATGCCGTCGATCTGCTGAAGGAAATAGACCGGGCTGGGAAGGCCGACCTGGAAAACCTTCGCGGCTTCCGGATTTCAGGCGCGGCGGCTCCGCCGACGGTTGTCGAGCGCCTGCTTGCCTATGGGATTGTCCCGCAGAGCGGTTACGGAATGACCGAAGCCTGCTCGCACCACTATACGCTGCCGGGCGATGACGCAGCGCGCATCATCAACACCTCCGGCCGGGCATGCCCCGATTATGAAGTGCGTATCTTCTCGGTCGATAATCCGGATGTGGAAGTCGCGGCAGGTGAGATCGGCCAGATCGGTGGGCGCGGTGGCAGCCTGATGCTCGGCTATTTCGACGACCAGACCGCCACGGAGAAATCGTTCAACCGCGATGGTTGGTTCATGACCGGCGACCTGGGCCACCTCGATACAGATGGCTATCTGAAGATCACCGGGCGGATCAAGGACGTCATCATCCGCGGCGGCCATAACATCCATCCCGCCCATATCGAGTTGCTCACCATGCGCCATCCCAAGGTGGAGCGGGCAGCAGCCCTGCCGATGAAGGATGACCGTCTCGGCGAGCGGGTCCTGATCGTGGTCATGGCCAGGGACGGGGCCGTAGTGAACCCGCAGCAACTTCTCCTCTACCTCCACGAGCAGGGCCTTTCAAAATACGACATGCCCGAATACTTCCTCCAAGTGGACGAGATACCCCTGAGCGCCAACGGGAAAGTACTCAAGCGCGCCCTTCTTCCCTCGATCGAAAGCGGCCGTCTCTCACCCAAGCCCGTCCGCTGGCAGGGAGCCTAGGCATGCCAAGGGTGGAGCTTGTCGACCGTTTACGCGAGGAAATGGCCCGACCACCCTTCAACCGATGGCTGGCGCCCCGTATCGTGGACGTGGACGCGGAAGCCCGAACCGTGGCGCTGTCGCTCCCGTTTCGTGCCGAATTCAGTTTCCACCCGACGGAACCGTATTTTCACGGTGGCATCATTGCGGCATTTGCCGATGCCGTCGGTCACGCGGCGGTGGCGGTTTTCCACGGCAAGCCGACGCCGACGATCACGCTGCTGGTCGATTTCCTGGCGACGGCCAAAGGCGAAGCGCTCGCCGCGCGCGGAATCCTTCGCAAATTGGGACGATCCGTTTCACGCGCGGATGTGGAACTCCATTGCGCGGACAAGCTCGTCGCCATCGCTCGCGGCACGTTCAGCACAAGGGACTAAGGCAATGAAGGCGATCATCGTGCGTGAATTCGGGCCGATCGGTGCAGCCAGAATGGAGGAGGTGGCGACGCCGGAGCCCAATCCGAATGAGGTCGTCGTCCGTGTGGCTGCGGTTGCGGCAAACTTCGTCGACACGCTCGTCCTGCAAGGCAAGTATCAGTTCCTGCCGGAACGCCCTTTCAGCCCCGGAAAACTTCCCGCCGGGACTGTTCATGCCCTCGGCCGGGGCGTGACGGGACTGAAGGAAGGCAACCGCGTGCTGACGATGGCCGAACATGGTGGCTATGCTGAGTTCGTCGCCGTCGCCGCTGACCAATGCCTGAAGATTCCCGATGCACTCTCCTTCGATGACGCGGCTTCCATATCGCTGGCGTTCGACACTGCCTGGGTTGCGCTTACCGACCGGGCGAGGCTTGTCGCCGGCGACAACGTTCTGGTGCTGGGCGCCACGGGCGCCGTCGGCCTTGCGGCGATCCAGCTTGCCAAGGCCAGAGGTGCGCGCGTTCTCGCCGCCGTCTCTTCGCCGGCAAAGACGGACATCGTTCGCGAGGGCGGCGCCGACGAGGTGATCGACCTGTCCTTGCCCAACTTGCGCGACAGCCTGCGCGAGCAGGTTCACGCCGTCACCAGTGGAGAAGGCGCTGACGTGATCCTGGACACGCTGGGCGGTGACTTCTTCGACGCCGCGTTGCGCGCACTTGCGTGGCGCGGTCGGCTCGTCGTCATAGGCTTCGCCTCCGGCCGCATACCGGAAATGAAGGCCAACTATCTTCTGCTGAAGAATATCGAGGTAAGCGGCATCCAAGTCAGCGATTACCGCAAGCGCCGCCCGGAAATGATACGCGCCTGCTTCGAGGAGGTTTTCGATCTCTACAAGAAGGGGAAGATCAAGCCACCTCCGGCCACGGTCTATCCGCTCGCAAGTTACGGGAAGGCCCTCACCGACCTGCTCGATCGCAAGATCGTCGGGCGTGCGGTCCTGCACCCGTAAGTGGACCACGACTGCAAGGACCTCGTACCATGGAAATGACCGGCAGCGAACGCATCGAGGCCCCACGCGCGAAGGTATGGGACGCACTCAATGATCTGGATGTCCTCAGGCAATGCATTCCGGGCTGCCAGTCGCTCGAACGGACGGCGCCCAACGAGATGGCCGCGACGGTGAAGTTCAAGGTCGGCATTGTCGCGGCGACCTTCAAAGGCGAGGTCCGCCTGGAAAATATCGACGCCCCGAATGGCTATACCATTGCCGGAGAGGGCAAGGGCGGCGTTGCGGGCTTCGCCAAGGGCGAGGCCGACGTCGCCCTCGCAGAAGACGGCGCGGCCACAGTCCTCAACTATAGCTGCAGGGCGCAGGTCGGCGGCAAACTCGCTCAGATGGGTGCGCGCTTGATCGATTCCACCGCTCGGCGTCTGGCCGGCCAATTCTTCTCGAAATTCAATTCGGTCGTCAGCCAGTCGTGATGAATACCCGGGTGCGATGAGCAGGTTCGGGAGAATGGAGACAATATAATGGGTTCCTACGATGTGATTGTGGTCGGCGCCGGCAACGCCGCGTTCAGCGCGGCCCTTGCGGCAGAGGAGAACGGAGCCAAGGTGTTGGTGCTCGAACGCGCGCCGGAAGCGGAGAATGGCGGCAACAGCAGGTTCACCGCCGGCGCGATCCGTTTTGCCTATAGTGGCGTGGACGATCTCAAGCAGGTCATGCCCGATCTGTCGCAGGAGGAAATCGACCGGACCGATTTCGGCACCTATACGGAAGACCAGTTCTTCGACGATATGTTCCGCGTGACCCGCTATCGGTCCGACCCGACGCTGTGCGAAATCCTGGTGCGGCGTTCGTTCGACACGATGAAGTGGCTGCGCTCGAAGGGCGTCCGTTTCCAGCCGATCTATGGACGCCAGGCCTTCAAGATCGACGGCAAGTTCAAGTTCTGGGGCGGGCTGACCGTCGAGGCATGGGGCGGCGGCCCCGGCCTCGTCGACAGTGAGACGCAGATCGCTCGCTCGAAAGGCGTCGAAATCCGCTATGGATGCCGCGTCACCGGCCTTTTGACAGAGAAGGGCCGCATCACCGGCGTCACCGTCAAGCAGGGCAAGGAATCCTATGAGGTCGCGGCGAAGGCCGTGGTCTTGGCGAGCGGCGGCTTCCAGGCCGACCCGCAGATGCGCACGCAGTTCCTGGGGCAGAACTGGGAGCTCGCCAAGGTCCGCGGTTCGCGGTTCAACACGGGCGACGGCATCAAGATGGCGCAGGCGATCGGCGCCGCCGTCTATGGCAACTGGTCCGGCTGCCACGCGGTCGGCTGGGACTACAACGCTCCGGAATTCGGCGATCTCGATGTCGGTGACGGGTTCCAGAAGCACTCCTACCCCTTCGGCATCATGATCAATGCCGATGGACGCCGCTTCGTCGACGAGGGCGCGGATTTCCGCAACTACACCTATGCGAAATACGGCCGCGTGATCCTCGAACAGCCGGGCAATTTCGCCTGGCAGATCTTCGATTCCAAGGTCCTGCATCTGCTACGCGACGAATACCGCATCAAGCAAGTCACGACAGTCAAGGCCGATACGCTCGAAGAGCTTGTCGGCAGGCTGGAAGGAGTCGACCAGGCTACGGCGCTGGAGGAAATCCGCGCCTACAACGCCGCGATCCGGAAAGATGTCGCCTTCAATCCGAATGTGAAGGACGGGCGCAGCACGACCGGGCTGAAGGTGAACAAGACCAACTGGGCGAACACCATCGAGGATGGCCCCTTCCAAGCCTTCCAGGTCGGGTGCGGCATCACCTTCACCTTCGGCGGGCTCAGGGTGAATGAGAACGCGCAAGTGCTCGACGTGGACATGGAACCGATCGAGGGGCTTTTCGCAGCGGGCGAACTCGTCGGCGGCCTGTTCTATTTCAACTATCCGGGCGGGACCGGCCTCATGGCTGGCGCGGTCTTCGGCCGCCTCGCCGGCACCTCAGCGGCATCCTCCCAAGCCGCCGCATAAGAGGACAGAAAGCGTGGCAGGCATCAACGGCCTGTCACGCTTTCGGGTGCGACCAACGGAACAAGGCGCTAGGCTCTAAAGTGTCACATTGACGTTCTTGAGCTGAGTATAGGCCAGCAGGTCTTCCAGGCATTCTTCCCGGCCAAGCCCGGATTGCTTGTAACCACCGAAGGGCGCGCCAAGAAAATGGGCCCCGGCGCTGTTGATCCAGATATAGCCGGCCTCGATCCGCGCCGCCGTCCTGTGGGCACAGACGAGATCGTTGGTCCAGATCGATGCGGCAAGGCCATATTGGAGTGCGTTGACCTCGGCGAGCATGGCCTCTTCCCCGGTCCAGCGAAATACCGAAATGACTGGGCCGAAAATCTCCTCTTGCGCAATGCGCATGTGAGGCTCAACCCCGATGAACAGGGTAGGGCGTACGAAATAGCCGCCCGCAAGATGGGCCCCTGCCGGCGCCGATCCCCCCGTCACAAGCGTAGCCCCTTCTTCCTGGGCCGACCGAATGTAGGCGAGCACCCTGTCCCGCTGGATCTTGCTGATCAATGCGCCCATCTGGCAATCCGGATCCGTGGGCAGGCCGATGCGGATGTCTTCCAGCAAGGTCGCCATTCGCGCGACGACCGCATCATGGATGTCGGCATGCAGGTAGATTCGTGTCGTCGACCCGCAGGATTGTCCGGCGGTCCAATTGAGATTCATTCCACCGACCGCTCCGGCAGCGACCCGATCCGGGTCCGCATCGGGAAACGCGACCAGAGCATTCTTGCCACCGAGTTCGAGAGTGACCTTCTTCAGCGTGTCGGCAGCGGCACGCATGACCTTGCGGCCGGTTTCGACATTTCCGATCACGCCCACCTTGGCGACCTTGGGATGGCTCGCCAGCAATGCGCCGCAGGCGCGTGAGCCGGTCAGTGTGTTGAGCACGCCGGCAGGGAAGACATCGGCCCAGAATTCCGCAAGGGCGAGGGCCGATAATGGCGTCTGGTCGGCGGGCTTGCTGATGACGGTGTTCCCGGCAGCAAGTGCCGGCGCCACTTTCCCGGCAGCGAACATCACCGGATGGTTGAACGGATGGATGCGCACGACCACGCCAAGCGGCTCGCGGACGGAATAATTGAGAGATGCCGGCCCCATCGGCAGCGTCTCACCTTTGATCTCGCGGGCAAGCCCGGCAAAATATTCGATCTGTGCCGCGGCCATTTCGACGTCGCTTCCCATCATTTTGATGGGAAGCCCCGCATCCAGCGCGTCGAGATAGGCAAGTTCCTTTGAATGGAAGCGCAGGGTGCGAGCCGCTTCCATCAGGATCGCAGCGCGCTCCGCCGGCTTCAGCGCGCGCCAAGCGGGGAAAGCCGTCAGGGCGGATTCAACGGCGGCATCGACATCAGCCGCGTTGGCGTCGACAACCGTTCCAAGGGAGGTTCCATCAGCGGGATTTTCGACGCTGATCGTGTCGGTGCTGTCTGCCTGCCGCCAGGCGCCGCCATGGAAAATCTGGCTACGGCGCTTGTCGAGCAGGGAAAGGATGGCTTGGGTCATCGAAGGACTCGCTTGAGCTTAGAGAATCGTCGGATCGCAGCACTGCATCCCAAATCCCACGCTGCAGCAAGGGAATGGAAACAAAAACGTTCACTAGTTCCATAAAAATTACAAGGCAAACCTCGCTGTACGCGCTGCTTGCTGAAAGGAATCCGCAGAACCGGGCCTCTGCAGCCGTGAAAGCGTCCATTTTCGAATGCCACGCCTTTCATACCAGCAACAGGATTCAGCAAGATCGACCATTGACCGTACGAAAAACTGTAATAGTATCAAAAATAACGTTGCTGGTGAGGAGCAAACGACCGAGATGGCACGGATATGGGACGCATTTCTGACCGAGCGTGATCGGGCGGTGCTTGCCGCAGCCGGCTACGGAACCCGCGCCGGCTTCGGCAAACGGCCAGCCCTGCTCGTCATTGATGTCAGCTACGGATTTACCGGCGATCGGCCCGAGCCGATCCTGGACTCGATCAAGCGCTGGTCCAATTCGTGCGGGGAGGAAAGTTGGGCGGCCATAGACCGCATCGACGTTCTGGCGCGCAGCTTCCGCGCAAAAGGCCTGCCGGTGATCTACTCGACGGGGGAAGCCCGCAAGGACAATTGGGATGCGGGGAGCTGGTCATGGAAGAACAGCCGCACCGCCGAAGCGGTGCGGCGGGTCTCGAATTCCCGCGACGCGAACGAGATCGTCGATGAGATCGCGCCGCAGGAACAGGATATCGTCATCCGCAAACAGAAGCCGAGCGCGTTCTTCGGATCGAATCTGGCGAGCTATATCAATCTGCTTGGTTGCGACAGCCTCGTGATGACCGGTTGCACGACCAGCGGATGCGTCCGCGCGACGGTCATCGATGCCTTCAGTCTCAACATCCGCTCCATCGTGGTTGAAGACGGGTGTTTCGACAGAAGCCAGGCCAGCCATGCCGTGACGCTGTTCGATCTGCATTGCAAATATGCGGATGTGATCATGTCCGAAGAGGTCCTGGAGCATGTCGAGGGCCTGCCCGACGGACTCTTCGACAATTTGCCGGGACGATAGGTATCGAGCGGCTTTGGTGCCGCCCAGACGAACGGAAAAGGGAGGGGCTCCGATCGAGCGCGCTGCCGGTTATGATTACATCATCGTCGGCGCCGGCTCCGCGGGCTGTGTGCTGGCGGAGCGCCTCTCGCGGGACGGCGCGGCCTCGGTCCTTCTCATCGAAGCCGGCGGCTGGGATAGCGATCCCTGGATCAAGATCCCTATCGGATGGGGGCGGATCATGCAGCGCCGCCTCCACGACTGGGGCTATGACACGGAGCCGGAGCCCTCGATCGGCGGCCGCACGATGGAGTGCATGCGGGGAAAGGTGATCGGAGGGTCCTCTTCGATCAACGCGATGGCTTATGTCCGTGGCAACAAGGGCGACTATGACCGCTGGGCCGGCTACGGCCTGCCTCAGTTCACTTACGAGAAGGTTCTTCCCTACTTCAGGAGGCAGGAATGCTGGGAAGGGGGAGAGGATGCCTACAGGGGCGCTGAAGGGCCGGTCCATGTATCACGCGCGCGCTATCCCGACCCTTTGGCGCAGGATTGTCTCGAAGCAGCCGAAACCGCAGGATTTCCGTCCACGCCAGATTATAACGGGGCCATGCAGGAAGGCTTTTCCGTTCTGCAGTCCACCATCGGACGGGGAAGAAGATGCAGCGCCGCCGACGCGTTTCTTCGTCCCGCTATAGCCCGTCATAATCTGCGGGTCCTGACACATACCCTGGTGAAGGATATCGTCTTCCAGGGAGATCGGGCAGTCGCCGTCGATGCATTCCACGGCCGGAAGATCAGGCGGTTTGCGGCATCCTCGGAGATCATCCTGGCAGCCGGCGCCATAAACACGCCGCAGCTTCTCATGCTTTCCGGGATCGGAGCCCCCAACGAGCTCTCCCGGGTCGGTATTCCGACGCGCGTGGCGATGCCCGGCGTGGGCCGGAACCTGCAGGATCATTCGACGGTCGCGGTGGAGTTCGAGCGCCGGACGCCGGGTCCATTCGTGCGCAACATGCGCGCTGATCGCATCGTCCGCAGCCTTGCAGAAGGGTATTTCCTGGGGCGCGGCTTTGCCACCGATCTGCCCAGCGGCTGGACGGCATTTCTGCGCACGCCCTCGGCCGCCGGGCTACCCAACATCCAGCTCATCTTCCGTGCCGTTCCCCTGACGGCATCGCCATGGTTTCCTGGAGTTCGCGTACCGTTCACAGACGGGTTCGCGGTGCGCGCCGTGCTGCTCAGGCCGCAAAGCCGGGGCACCGTCAGCCTGCGCTCGGCCGACCCGGCCGACAAGGTCGCGATCCGCCAGAACCTGCTTGCGGCAGAGGGTGACAGGAAAATCATCGCCGAAGGCATGGAAATCATCCGCAGCCTCGCGGCCGAGCCGGCGATGCGCGCCCATGTCGGACGAGAGACCGGCCCGGGACCGGAGAATTGGGCGAAGGATGCGCTTGATGAATTTATCGGGCGCACGGCAGCGACGGCACATCACCCGGCCGGCACCTGCCGAATGGGCGGCGGCGGCGATCCGCTTCTGGTTCTCGACCCGGAGTTCAGGGTCCGCGGCGTGCGTGGCCTCCGCGTTGCGGATGCCTCGGCTTTTCCGGACCTCATCGGCGGCAACATCAACGCCGCAGTTATGATGCTGGCCGAAAAGGCCGCCGAAACGATCCACAAAGACCAGGTCCCGGAAACGCCCGGCTTGCCAAGCCGCGCAGAGGAGCCTGCCGAAAAAGGCGAGGGGGACCTCTCCGCGAAGAGGATCAACGGGAGTTCGATGAATGGCTTTGCCAGTGGAAGAGAGATGGATCGACGTTAACGGCCGTCGGACGCGGTACCTCGCCGGTGGAGAGGGACAGCCGGTAGTCCTCGTGCATGGAGGCTATCCGGGAGACGATACCGGCGCGGAATCAGCGGAAATCTGGGAGGAGAACCTGGCGGCATTGACGGGCCGATATCACTGCATCGTGCCGGATCGCCTCGGCCAAGGTCTCACTGACCTTCCGGCTTCGGACCGTGATTATCGCACGGCCGCTTCGCTCGAACATTTTATCGCATTCCTGAAAGCGCTCGGGGGTGGCTCCTATCATCTCGCCGGACACTCGTCAGGGGCATACATCGCGCTCCAGACTGTGCTGAAAAATCCGGAGCTTGTGCGATCGTGCACGATCGTCTCCAGCGATACCGCGGCGCCGCCTCCCGGGCGGGGAGATTTCCTGCTGGCCGCCAACCCCCATGCGCCATGTTCGCGCGATCGCGCGCGCCATCATCTGGAGAGTCAGTGCTTTGACAGGCATTCCGTGACGGATCGATGGGTCGACAGAGTCCATGGCTTGCTCGAAAGCGCAAATCACCGCGCCGCCGTTGACAGGATGCACGCCGGAGGCCTCTATGAATCGTATTTCCTGCCGGAATTGCGGTCGGATCGTGAGACCATGTTCCGCCATCTGGCAAGCCGGCCGCTCGATCGGCCGCTATTGCTCTATTGGGGCTTCAATGACCCGATCGCCCCGATCGATTTGTCCTACGATTTGTACGATCGCCTCTCGCAGATCGAATTCCGATCTCAAATGCATATCGTGAACCAGGCAGGCCACTATTCGTTCAGGGAGAGACCCGACGAATTCAACCAGGTCTTCTCCGATTTTATCGAGGATGTTTGTCATGGCGCATGAGCTTGCTCCACCCGACGACGATTTCTATCCGGCTTGCCTGGACATGGGTTCCGAGAAATGGATTGATGTCGACGGCATCCGCACGCGCTATTTCGATGAAGGAAGCGGACCCGCCGTCGTTTTCTTCCACGGCTCCCATTGTGGAGGCGCCGACGGGTCCAGCGCCCGCATATGGGACATGAACTTCGCTCCCCTGGCCAAATATTTCAACGTAATTGCAGTGGACCGCCTCGGACAGGGATTTACGGACAATCCGCGGACCGATGGCGAATATACGATGGATGCATCGGTGAAGCATGCCGCCCGTTTTCTTCAACTGCTCGGAAAGGGGCCTTATCATCTGGTCGGGCATTCGCGCGGCGGCTACCTCGTAGCGCGGCTGGCGCTCGAACATCCCGACCTTGCCGCAAGCTGCAACTGTGTTTCAAGTGGAACTTTGTCACCGGGGACGGTCCGCAATCATATCGTGCATGCAAATTTGCCGGACTGGGACCGCCGGACGGCTCTCCGCGCCATCTACGAGCGGTATTCGTGCAATCCACGCATCGTGACGCCCGCGCTGCTTGACGAGTGTGAAGCCGTGCTGGACCTCGGCAAGTCGCAGGTAGCCGTACGCAAATTCAGCGGAGGGCTGGAAGCCAAACTATACTTCCCGGAATTAGGCCGTCAGCGCCGCGAGACACAAGGATGGCTGCTGGCAAGAGGAATGCCCTGTCCGACGTTGATAAGCTGGGGGTATCGGGATCCGACAGCCGTTTTCGAGAACGGGAAACATCTGATCGAAATGTTCATGGCGAAGCAGCGCAAGACCGCAGTCAGCCTCTTCAATCGATCAGGCCACTACGTTTATCGGGAGTACGCGGCTCAATTCAACCGCAGGCAATGTTCTTTCGTAATGGCCAATAGCTGATAGGCCGGCGAGCAAGCTTCCATCTGATTGCCCGGAAGTGCCAATTTGAGGAACGGCGGCACTCTCCTCGGCAGCAAGCGCAGCCATATGCTCTTTAGTATGGCAAGTAAGCTACTGATATACCTAAAAAATCTTCAGGTGACCATTGTTTGATCCGGTTGTGAAAGTTCGCACCAAAAATTGTACGAATGATTTGACGTGTCTCAATTTTCGTCATATCGTCCCACAAAAGCGGCAATTCCCTGGAATTGGCACCAGGGCGTTAGACCCAAGAAAGGGGAACTCACGATGAAACTGCTCAAAGCCTTATTGCTTGCAGCCACGTTCGCGCTGGCTGCCTTGCCAGCCAAAGCCGGTCAGTACCGGCTGTTGTCGAGCTGGGACGAGAATTATGCGTACAATCCCTATCTTCTCTATCCCTTCATCGATGAGGTGAAGAAAGCCACCGACGGCCGCGTCGACATCCAGTTCAACGGCCCCGAAGTGGTCCCGCCCTTCGAACAGCTCGAGCCGGTCGGCGCAGGTGTCTTCCAATTCCTGTTCACGCACGGCGCCTATCATTTCGGAACGACGTCGATCGCGACGGTCGCGGATGCGCTTCAAGGCGATCTCGAGAAATTCCGGGCAGCCGGGGTGTTCGAAGAGATCGACAAGAACTACCAGCAATTCGGTCTCAAGCTGGTCATGCTTCCCGTCACGCCTTCCGGCGCTTACCATATCCTGCTGCGCGAGCCTGTCTCGAAGGAGGGCGACCTGCGCGGCCGCAAGATACGGGGAACCCTCAGCTACAAGGGCGTGGTGGATATGCTGGGCGCCGTCCTGACGGTGCTTCCCGCCTCGGAAATCTACACCAGCCTCGAAAAAGGTCTGGTGGACGGCGCCGCATGGCCGATCATCGGGGCCCTGGACTACAAATGGTACGAGGTCGCACCTTTACTGTTGCGCCCTGCTTTCGGCGTCAACTTCGAGCCGATTTTCATGAACCTGAATGCCTGGAACGCCCTCAGCCCCGAGGACCAGAAGGCTATCATGGACGTGTCCAGGAAGCTCGAGGACAAATGGTATCAGGAAGCGCCTTCCGTCTGGAAGAAGGAAGAGCAGGAACTGATCGCCAAGGGCATGAAGGTCACCGAAATGGGTGATGAGCAGAAGGCGAAGCTACAGGACGCCTGGAGCGATGGCCTCTGGTCCATGTCGGAAGAAAAGGATCCGAAGGCCGCCAAGGCGTTCCATGAATTCGCCCGCAGCAAGGGCCTGGCGAAGTGAACGCGCAGGGGAGGGGACCAGCCTGGCTTTGTACGGTCGCGAATGCACACGATTACCTGACGCGCCTTGGGTATTTCTGCTCAGGTCTCTGCCTAGCGGCCATCGTCTTCACTTACTGCTATGAGGTGGTCTCGCGGTACTTCTTCTCCGCGCCGACCTCCTGGGCCTCCTCCCTTGTCTCTTATCTGCTCTGTTACATGGTCTTCCTGGCTGTACCCGAGCTGTCGCGCACCAGAAGCCACATCTTCATCAGCATCGTCCTCGATCTGCTTCCGAGCAAAAACGCGACGTACATTCAGCATGCGACCTACATCCTCGCGGCCGTTACCTGCGTGGCTGCCGCAGCCTTCTGTCTGGATGCGACAATGTTTCAATATGACCACGGAATTACGACGGTGAATGAGTGGCGTATCCCGAAATGGATACTGTCCGTCAGCATTCCCTACGCTCTTTTGTCCACCGGGATCTACTATCTGCGGCACGCCATCTCCGGGGCCTCCTATGCGTCGTCGGAGGTTGTCTGATGGAATGGTGGCTCATCCTCGTCCTCGGGCTGGCGATGCTTTTGTCGCTTATGTTCCTGGGCGTCCCGATCTTCGTTTCGTTTCTCATCCTGAACGTTGCCGGCATCCTGCTTCTAATCGGTCCTTCAGGGTTCGGCATGTTCGCCAACAGCATCTATACCACCGCCACCCTCAGCGAGCTGGCGGCGATACCGCTCTTCACCTTGATGGGGGAGATTCTCTTCCGCTCCGGCGCAATGGAAGTGCTCCTAGATTCCCTCGACCGCATCGTGGGAAAGGTCCGCGGGCGTCAATATGTTCTTTGCGTGCTGCTTTCGGCGATCTGCGGCGCCTTGTCGGGAGCGGCGATGGCAGTTGCCGGCCTGCTCGGCCGGTCTCTCTACCCGACGATGGTGAAGCGCGGCTACGACAAGACCCTGGCCGCCGGGACGATCCTCGGAGGGGCCAGTCTCGACCCGATCATCCCGCCCAGCGTGCTGGCGATCATCATCGCGACATTGGCAAAAGTATCGACAGGCAAGCTGCTCATCGCCGGTATCCTGCCTGGTATTCTGCTGATGTTCCTGTTCCTCATCTATATTTCCATAAGGGTTTGGCTGAACCCATCGTTAGCGCCTGAGTCGGCAGATGAACTGAGGGACCCAGCGACGCGCGGGAGCATCACGATGGCGGTGCTGCGCATGCTCCCAGTGTCGCTGATATTCTTCCTGGTGGTCGGATTGATCATGTTGGGCGTCGCGACCCCGACGGAAGCGGCTGCCACCGGCGTGGTCGGTGCGCTGGTCCTGGCCGGCGCCTATGGCGGACTCGGGCGCGAAATGATCGAGCAGTCGATCATCTCGGGCATCACGGTTGCAGGCATCATGCTGGCGGTCATGAGCTGCGCCACGATGTTTAGTCAGTTACTCGTCTTCTCCGGCGCTCTTTCGGAACTCGGAAAATTCATCCTGCATCTTGATCTGAGTCATTACGGGATGCTGGCGATTCTGCTCGGGGTTCCCTTCATCCTTTTCATGTTCCTGGACCAGACCTCGGTCCTGCTCGTCCTGATCCCGATCTACCAGCCAGTGATCGGAACCTATCAGTACGACCTGATCTGGTTCTGGGGCCTGATGCTGATCGTGGCGACGGTTGGCGGCATAACTCCGCCCTTCGGCTACACGCTCTATGCCTTCAAGAGCGCGGTGCCGGAAATACCGACACGGCAGCTTTTCCGTGCCTCCTGGCCCTATGTCTGGATCATCATGGCCGGCCTTATCCTGATGGTGCTCGTCCCAAGCATCATTACTTTCCTGCCCGAAATGACACGCTCCTGAGGAAGAAGTGGATACCGTCATGAGCGAAGACAGTCACATCGGGACAATGCCGCAGGACGCGGATACCGGCCGATCGATACGGCAGCGTAGAATGGTTGCATCGAAGGCAGGCCCTTCCGGTGGCAACACCTCTCCCGCAAGGAAAGGCGCACGGCCGAAGGCGGGCGCCACGGGCGAGATCCGCTTCGTCGACACCACAGTGCGCGACGGCCAGCAGAGTCTGTGGGCAACCAACATGCGCACGGATATGATGCTGCCCGTGCTCGGCCATCTCGATCAGGCGGGCTTCGATGCGATCGAGATCCATGCCAACAGCTTCGAGAAAAAGATGGTCCGTGAGTTGCTCGAAGACCCCTTCGAGCGGCTGAGGAAGGCGCGTGAGATCGTGCAGCATACGCCGCTCAGGATCATCCGCGGCCGCTATCTGACGTCCTTCCAGATATCACCCGACAGTCTGGAGAGGCTCTGGTACGAACGCATGGGCATCTACCGCATCCAGGAGGTGCGGACATCGGATTCCTCCAACAATGCACGGAACTGGCGCAAGCATGTCGAGATGGCGCGCGAAGCCGGCGTTAACACCGTCCTCAATCTGATCTTTTCCATCTCGCCTCTGCATACGGACGAATACTACGCAGAGAAGGCGCGCGAGGCGGCCGCCATCAGGCCCTATCGGATTTGCCTGAAGGATCCCGGCGCCCTTTTGACGCCTGGACGCCTGCAAACGCTCGTTCCAGCGATCCTCACCAATACCGGGGACATCACTGTCGAATTCCACACGCATTGCAATACCGGCCTTGGCGGTCTCTGCACACTGGAAGCCATCAGGCTCGGCATCCATACGGTCAACACGGCGGTGCCGCCGATGGCGCACGGCTCATCCAACCCCTCGACATTCGAGGTTGCGCGTAACGCACGCGTCCTTGGCTACGAGACCGTTCTTGACGAATCCTGCCTGGAGCCGGTCGAGGCCCATCTGCGTCAAGTGGCGGAGCGCGAAGGGCTGCCGATGGGAGTACCGCAGGCCTACGACGCGGCGCATTACATCAACCAAGTGCCCGGCGGAATGATCTCCAATCTCCGCTTCCAGCTCGGCAATGCCGGTCTGGCCGACAAGCTGCCCGCGGTCCTTGAGGAGATCGGACAGGTGCGCGCCGATTTCGGCTACCCGATCATGGTCACCCCTTATTCCCAGTTCATGGGCGCGCAGGCTGTCATGAACGTGATCGCCGGCGAGCGCTACAGGACCGTCTCCGACGAGATCATCCAGTATGCGCTAGGCTTCTGGGGCGAAGACGAGCGCGACGCGGTCGATCCCGATGTCCGGGACAAGGTGCTGGACCGACCGCGCGCACGCCAGCTCGCGAAATCGCCGCCGGAAGAGGTGACCCTGGCGGAGTTGCGGCGGCGCCACGGCGGGCCGAGCATCTCGGACGAGGAGATGATGCTGCGCTACTTCACCGACGAGGAATCCATTTCGCGCATGCGGGCCGCACAACGGGACGGAACAACGGGCCTTCCGGTGCGGAAGGGTATTGCCGGCCTTATCGACGTTGTCGGGCGTGCCGAGCGCGTCGGATATTTTCAAATCGAAACAAAAGGGCTTGCGCTGACCTTGCAGGGCAAGGGAGCGGGAATGAAGGCGAACGGGACACAAGCGCAATGATCAGCGAACTGGACAACCTGAGCGAGGGCGAGATCGCCAAGATCAGCAGCCTCGTGAAAATATTGGACAAGTCCGGCTTTGATTTCCTGACGCTGGAGGTCGGTGCGTTCCGGTTGACCATCGGTACTGGAAATGCTGCGGGCTCGCCTGCAAGCCCATTGGCACCGGCCCATGCCCAGGCCACCCAGCTTTCTGCCGGGCATGTCGGCGCATCCGCTGCCGAACCGGCCCCCGCATCGAAGGCTCCGTCTCCTTCGATCACGCGAGATGAAGCAGCCGGGGAGAGCCTGCTTGAGATCACGGCGACGACCATGGGTACATTCTATTCCCGCCCTTCCCCCGATGCCGAGCCGTTCGTCTCGATCGGTTCGCATGTCGACCCCGAAGCCACGGTCGGGCTGATCGAGGTTATGAAACTCTTCAACGGCGTCGTCGCCGGCGTGACGGGAACCGTCGTGCAGATCTGCGTCGAAGACGCTCAACTCGTCGAATACGGACAGGTGCTCGTCCGTGTCCGACCAGATGCCTGAGAGAATGCGTCGATGAGCGTTACGCGCGTTCTCGTGGCCAATCGCGGGGAGATCGCCGTACGGATCATCCGCGCCTGCCAGGGGCTTGGCCTGGAAACGGTACTGGCGATGTCCGAGGCCGATCGTGACAGCCTCGGCGCATCGCTCGCCGATCGGGCGATCTGCATCGGGCCGGCCAGCGCCAAGGAGAGCTATCTACGCCCCGAAAAGCTGGTCGCAGCGGCGCTTGGCACAGGGTGCGACGCGCTGCATCCGGGTTACGGTTTTCTGGCCGAATCTCCTGAGCTCGCTCAGCTTTGCGCCGACAGCGACATCACTTTCGTGGGGCCGCGGCCGGAGCAGATAAGGAGGATGGGCAACAAGATCGAAGCGCGGGCGCTGGCCGAGGAACTCGGTGTTCCCACCTTGCCCGGATCCCGAAAGGTCGCAACCTACGACGAGGCAAAGACGGTCGTCGATGAGATCGGCCTGCCGGTCATGATGAAGGCTGCGGCCGGCGGCGGCGGCCGCGGGATGAAAATCGTCGGGAAATACGAGGACCTTGCGTCCCAGCTTGCGCGGGCTTCGGCGGAGGCCGGCGCCGCCTTCGGGGACAGCACACTTTATCTTGAAAAATACATCCCGAACGCACGCCACATCGAGGTGCAGATCATCGCCGACACGCATGGCAACCTCGTCCATCTCGGCGAACGCGACTGTTCCTTGCAGCGTCGCCACCAGAAGATGGTCGAGGAGGCGCCAGCGCCGAACCTAGCCGAGGCCCTGCGCAGTGGCATCCACAAGGCAGCCGTCCAGCTTGCCGCCGGTTTCGGCTACCAGAATGCCGGCACCGTCGAGTTCATCGTCGATCAGGACGAGCAGCGGTTCTATTTCCTCGAAATGAACACCCGCATCCAGGTCGAGCATCCGGTGACCGAGATGATCACCGGTATTGACCTTGTCGAAGAGCAGCTACGGGTTGCCCATGGCGACAGGCTCAGCTTCACGCAGGAAGACATCATCTTCCGCGGACACGCCATAGAATGCCGTATCAACGCCGAACAGCCTGAGGCAGGCTTCCGTCCGAGCCCTGGCCGCATACGCACCTGGGTTCCGCCGCAGTCGAGCTATATCCGGATCGATAGCCATTGCCGCCAGGATTACCAGGTTCCGATCTACTACGATTCCATGCTCGGTAAGCTGATCGTCTATGGAACGGACCGCGCCAACGCCATTGAGCGTATGAAGCGTGCGATCGACCGCTTCTCGATCGAAGGCGTGGAAACCACGCTGCGGTTTCAGCATTTCCTTCTCAGCCAGTCCGAATTTGCCAACGGCACGATGACCACGACCCTGATCGACCGGCTCCTCGCAACCGCGCCGGATAAAGGAACGAACGCATGAACTGTTGTGTTGCCGATCGGACGATCATTGTCACTGGCGCGGCCAGCGGCATCGGCAAGGCTTGCGCCGACTACCTGATCAACGGAGGGAACCGCCTCGTGCTGATGGACCTCGCCTTCGATTCCCTCAGCCGTGCCTTCCCGGAGAAAAACAAGAACCTGCTTCTTGTCGAAGCCGATATTTCCAGGGAGCAGGACTGTGCCCGTGCCGTTGCCGCTGCCACGGACCGTTTCGGGCGGCTGGACGCGCTCATGCATTGGGCCGGGCGGCACTCGATCAAGCCATGGGACGAGTTGACCGCCGAAGACTTCGACGCGCTTTTGCGCGTCAATGTCACCGGCGCCTTCATGATGGCGCAAGCCGCGGCGCGCCGGATGCGCGACCAGCCGGAAAAAGGAGGCGCGATCGTCCTCACCGGCTCCACTGCGGTTATCCATGCACCAATCGGCGGTGCCGCAGGCAATGGTGGGCCTGCCTACGTTACGTCGAAAGCCGCGATAACCGGGATGGTACGAACGCTGGCGCGCGCTCTGGGGCCGTTCGACATCCGGGTGAACGGTATCGCGCCAGGCGTGACCGAGACACCCATGATCTCCAATTACTCGCAGGAAACGCGGGCTCTTCAGATCAACAGCTCACCATTGGGCCGCATCGCTTCGGCAGGTGAAGTGGCTGAGGCTGGCTGCCTGCTCATAAGCGATGCATCCCGCTACGTGTCCGGAGAAGTGCTGATCGTCAACGGTGCCACGAGCTTCGGATAGTCGGCACCAGGACCAACCATGAATATGTCGCGTGGGAGTTTTCGATGAAAGTTGGCAAACAGGACCAGGCATTTTCGGCGATCTGCACGTCGGATGCCCATACGATCAACATAAGGGGTAAAGAACTCGCGACCGAACTAATCGGCGAGGTAAGCTTTACTGATCATTTCTTCTTTCTGGTGACCGGCCAGATGCCCACGCCGGACCAGCGGGCACTGCTGGACGCGGTCCTTGTGGCCATCTCCGAACATGGCCTCGTCCCAAGCAACCAGGCCGCCCGAATGACCTTGGCCGCGGCTCCGGACGCGATGCAGGGCGCGGTCGCCGCCGGTATTCTGGGATGCGGATCAGTAGTGCTCGGAAGCACCGAGGCATGCGGACGCTTCCTCGAACGGATCGTCGCCCGTGCGCGGGAAGAAGCGACGTCCACCAAGGAGGCTGCCCGCGCCGAACTGACGGAAATGCGCGCGGCGAGGAGACCCGTGCCCGGCTATGGCCATTCCCAGCACAGGGAAGGCGATCCGCGGGCCTTGCGTCTGATCGATCTCGCCAACAGGCGCAAAGTTGCCGGCACCCATGTCTCCGTGCTCGAAGAGGTGGAGAAACTCATCCCCGACATTTACGGGCGCCATCTCCCGATCAATGTCTCCGGCGCGATCCCCGCGGTCATGCTCGACGCCGGCTTTCCCGCTGGCGCCCTGAAAGGCATTCCGATCCTCGCCCGCACGGCGAGCCTCATCGCGCATCTGCACGAGGAGGCGAGCCGTTCCATCGGCTTCATCCTCGCCGGCAACGCCGCCGAGGCCATCGCCTATGACGGGCCGGGCCTCG
>JBDZVC010000482.1:0-3106 GCA_040255475.1 Phyllobacteriaceae bacterium
GCAGGCCGCAGGCGATGACGACATAAAGCATGGTCATTTCCCTTGATGTGGTTCCGCGGAACCCCTCCTGGAACCGGTAAAACGGGGGCTCGATTCCCTTGGGCGGAATCCTCCCCTTCGCCGCGGCTTATGCGTAACCAACCGCGGAACGTCAAGCGATCGCTTGGTCTTTGCCCGGTTTTCGCCCGGTTTTCGCCAAAAGGATAAGAACCGGCTGTCAGCCCGCCGTCACGCGCCTGTCCCAGAAGCGCAGAAAGCTTATGGCCAGCAGGCCGAGGATAGCGACCGGAAGCACGACTGCCACCAGAAGGCCCCAGCCCCAGCCATTATAGACCGCACCCGACATCAGCGAGGCGAAGGCGACGCTGGAGAACAGCACGAAATCATGGAAGCCTTGGGCCCTACCCTTCTCTTGGGGCGTATAGCACTGCGCGACAATCGAGGTGGCGCCGATAAAGGCGAAGTTCCAGCCGAGACCCAGCAGGATCAGCGCTGTCCAGAACTGCCACAGATGGATGCCGGACATGGCCACCAACGCGCAGGAAATCAGCAGGACGAAGCCACCTGCCACGATCGTCGGAGCGCCGAAGCGATGAACGAGCCGCCCGGTGAAGAAACTCGGCCCGAACATGGCCATTACGTGCCACGAGATCCCGAGCGTCGCCTGGTCCGATGAGAAGCCGCAGCCGACCATGGCCAGCGGCGCACCGGTCATGACGAACGTCATCAACGCATATGACGCCACGCCGCAGCCGAGCGCCACGGCATAGCGGGGCTGCATGGCGATTTCAGCGAGCGAACGACCGGAATCGGATTCGGCCTTCCTGGCCACGGTGCCGTTTTCCTTGCGCAGGAAAAACAGGATGCCGGCGCCGATTGCGGCCAGCACCATAATGGCGGCGAAGGAACCAGCGAAAGGGACCGGTGCCAGCAGGTCATGTGTGAAGATCACCGTCTGCGGCCCGAGGATGGCCGTGATGATGCCACCGGCAAGAACGAAGGAGATCGCGCGCGCCTTGAATTCGGGCGGCGCGTTGTCGGCCGCGGCGAAGCGGAACTGCTGAACGAAGGCATTGCCGCCGCCCACCATCATCAGGCCGAGTGCGAACAGCCAGAAGCTCGACTGGAAAAGGGCGACTGTCGCGACGAGGCCGCCAAGCGCGGTAAGCAGGGTTCCGGTCATGAACCCGTTACGATGGCCGAGCGCGCGAATGATGCCGGCTGCGGGCAGCGCCCCCAACGCAAGGCCGATGCTGTAGCCGGTAAGCGGAGCGGTCGCCAGCGACTTGTCGGCGCCCAGCATGAAATTGCCGGCCAGTGCGCCCAGCGAAAAGCAGATCGGCCCTCCCGAACCGAGCACGGCTTGCGCCGCGGCCAAAATCAGAGCCGTGCGCCGTGCCTCGCGGGCGACGCCATCGACGGCAACCGCGCTCACGCGCCCTTTCCCCTGCCCTCGCCGCGTACGCGCCGCGCCACCCGGTCGAGCACGGCATTGACGAGCTTCGGCTCGTCCTCCTCATAGAAGGCCTTGGCGATATCGACATATTCGGAGACGATGACGGCGACGGGCACGTCCGCGCGCTTCATGAGTTCGTAGACGCCGGCGCGCAGGATGGCCCTCAGCGTCGAATCGAGCCTGGAAAGCGGCCAGTCCTCGGTGAGCGACTGGCCGATGACCGGGTCGATCTCCTTCTGGTGCTCGACCACGCCGGACAGGATGGCGCGAAACCATTGCGCGTCCGCCTCGCGATAGACCGAACCGTCTACCTCCTTGCCAAGGCGATAAGCCTCGTACTCGGCCGCGATCTCCAGAAGGCCCGTGCCGACGATGTCCATCTGATAGAGCGCCTGCACGGCCGCCAACCGCGCCGTGCCGCGCTTGTTGGCGGGCCGGGCGGCGGGCGCACCGTCCTTGCCGGCAGCAGACATCGTCATCAGGCTCCCAGCCTGCTGCGGAGTTCGATCATGGTGAGCGCGGCGCGGGCGGCAAAGCCGCCCTTGTCGCCTTCGTTCGCGCGGGCGCGCGCCCATGCCTGTTCGTCGTTTTCGACGGTCAGGATACCGTTCCCGATGGCAAGCGATTCCTCGACAGAAAGATCCATCAGGGCACGGGCCGATTCGTTGGCGACGATGTCGAAATGATGCGTCTCGCCGCGAATGACGCAGCCGAGCGCGACGAAGCCGTCATATTCCCTGCCGCCCTCCTCGGCCCCGTCAAGCGCGAAGGAGATCGCGGCCGGTATCTCCAGCGCGCCGGGGACCGTCACGACATCGTAGGTCGCGCCGGCACGGTCGAGCGCCGCCTTGGCGCCGCCCAGAAGCGCGTCCGCGAGGTCGTCGTAGAAGCGCGCCTCGACAATGAGAAGATGGGGTTTCTGCTGGTCGGCCATGCGTATCTCCGGAAGAGCGCGTGACTTAGGCCGAACCGCTCACCGGCGCAAGCGCCAGCCACCCGCGAATTGATCGGAATCCCGCCACACTTGTAACTCCCGCCGTTGCGACACCCGGCGTTAGGCTCCTTCCCGTGACGCAGAACAACCTAAAGAAGGACAACACGCCATGAAGACCCCACAGATCGTTTCACCGCAAGAGTGGGAGGCCGCGCGCGAAAAGCTTCTCGTCAAGGAGAAGGCCGACATGCGCGCCCATGACGCGCTGGCCGCCGAGCGGCGGCGGATGCCGTGGATGGCTATCGAGAAGACCTATGAATTCGACGGGCCAGACGGCAAGGTCAGCCTGCTCGACCTGTTCGAGGGCCGGCGGCAACTCGTCATTTACCGCGCCTTCTTCGAGCCGGGCGTGCATGGCTGGCCGGAACATGCCTGCATCGGCTGCTCGCTCGGGGCCGATCAGGTTTCCAACATCGTCCACCTGAACGCCCGCGACACGACGCTCGCCTATGCCTCGCGCGCCCCGCAGGCAGACATAAAGCGCCTCAAGGCGCGGATGGGTTGGGAAAGAATCCCCTGGTACACGATCACCGACAGTTTCGACGCCGATTTCGGGGTGGATGAATGGCACGGCCACAACGCCTTCATCCGCGACGGCGATAAGATCTACCGCACCTATTTCATCAACTGGCGCGGCGACGAGGCGATGGGTACCG
>JBDZVC010000483.1:0-3106 GCA_040255475.1 Phyllobacteriaceae bacterium
GCCTGCAGCCAGTCTGCACAGCGACGCCGCCGCTCATACAGAAGGGCATGAGCGTAGAACGGATTTCAGCAGTGCCGCTGTGCAATGCGACGTTCTACTTGATGCCTCGAAGCCGAGCAGCGGATGCCTTCCTTCGGAAACGCTCTCGGTTCCCCCAACGACATTCGCCGCTCGGGGAACTCCTCAGGAGACCAACGATGCGCACATTCATTTTTGCCGCGGCCACCGCCCTGGTACTCAGCGCCGCACCGGCCTTTGCCGCCGAGATTGGCTACAACAGCGGTTACGCTCTTCAGGACCCGGTGTCGGATCAGGCGGGCGAGCACGTGGCCGGTAACCTGACCCTGGAGGGCCAACGGGTAGGTGATCAGCAGGTGAACGGTCAGCAGGTGCAGATCAACGCTCTGCGCAGCCAGACCCTCGGCACTTATCTGTGGGCCCCCTCTCAGGGCAACGGCAACTAAACCACCTCGCGACGAATTCTCCTTGATGCGGAAAGGCCGGCCTAGCGCCGGCCTTTTTCGCGTGATCTCGTCGATCCTGGAGCTGATGCCGCGCCGATACTGCCCGCGGATAAACGGCTTCCGGACCGGGGCACGGCCAGCGGCTTCACCTGCCGAGATGCGGCAATCGCACCCAGACCGGAATTTCCGGGCGCGGCGCACGATCTTCTGCAGCGGCACTGGCTATCACCGTTTGCGCGCGCGAACCGCGAAAGCGCCAGGCGCAATGCAAACTGGCCCGATGGGCGTCTGCCCCGCTGCCTTTTTACCGATCCATCCGTCGCCCTTCGGCCGGGCCGCCAACACGACCATGAAGCCTCGATTGCGCGAACCCTACGGCGCACCTCACGCCTGCGGGGCAAGGCCTTTGGCTTCGCCGCGGTATCCCCGTTTTTCGGGCGCAAGACCCTGCAAAACGGGTGATCCCCCTCCGCGGCTCACCCCTCCGCGCGCAAGGCACCGCGCCGTGGCCGGGTTGCATCGAGGCCCCGTTGTGGCGGCCTCACAACTCGAAGGAGGACATCATGATCATCGGTAAATTCGCACAGCAGGCCAACGGCTTCTCCGGCCACCTCATCACCCTCACTTATCGCAGCAAACTCAGTTTCGTCGCCGCCAGCAAAGGCGCCGATTACCAGGTGCTGCTGGAAGGGATCGAGGTCGGCGCGGCCTGGGAAAAAACCGGCAAGGAGAGCGGCAACCCGTATCTCTCGGTGAAGCTCGACAGTCCGTTTGTACCGAAGCCGGTGAACTGTGCGCTGATGCCGCAGGACGACGGCAGCCACATTCTCGTCTGGAACCGCGACGACCGCAGACGGGCGTGACCCATCGGGCCGCTCCGGATCCCCCGGGGCGGCCTTTCATTCTTTTCAGCTCAGGAGATTTTAGCCATGACCCTCTATACCGCTTACTTCCGCACCGATACCGACTATGCCGAACGCTGCCGGCTTCCGAACACCGGCCAGCCACTCGGGAGCGGACAGCTTCACTACATGAAGCAGCCGCCGTCGACGACCCTTGACGGACGCAGGCAGTTGGTCGGGGCTACCGACGACGGAATCTAGGCGTCCAGGATTCTTCCAGAGCGTCATCGTCGTCTTCGTCCCGCACCTCCGGCAATTCAAAGCCATGCAGGATCGTTAGGCTTTTCCCGTAAGCACCCAGGCCGATCACCTCCTCAATGACCTTAATTCGATGTTGGCTTCCGAACCAATCCTGAAGCGCTGACTCCCCTTCATCCCGGTCCGCCCGCTGAACGCGTGAGGCATCGTTGTTGAACCTCCTGGTCACGCTATTCCAAGGCAACGGCTGGTTCCGACGAACCCAATCAATCCCGTCCATCTCCCTCAGGGGAGGTGACAGTGCACAGAAATCTATGCTTGCACCGGTAGCGACAATAACTGCCACCGGTTCGCGCGTGCATTCAGCATATCGTATTGCGGTTGCTGGCAAAGAAGTCTCGCAGAGACTTGCCAAACTTTCCACGGCCGCAAGACCTTCGCCAGCTCGACGGAGCGCAGCGGAAAATAGTGCATTCGGCATGAGAAGGCGGGCAGCAAAGTGGTCGGCTTCGATCTCATACTGGATGCCGGAAAGGAAACCAGCCCGAGATTCATGCACCGAACCTTCGACGAAAACGGCGTCAATGTGTCCTTCCAGAAAATAGTGTCCCAGTTCGTGAGCAATGCTGAATCTTCTGAATCCAGGGCTGCCAATATGTGTCGCGTAAGCGATGCAGAAGTCGTCACCAACCTTTATAAGCATGCCTGACACACCGCTATCAGATGCCGGCTTTGCGACGACTTCTATCCCGACGCGTTCGGCGATTTCTATTGGCTGAACGGGAAGGGCACGGATGTTATGCTCTTGGATAACACGTTCGGCTGCCCCTGCGGCACGGAGGTATGCTCCGCTTCGGTCGATCATTCTGATCTCCGTGCCTTGCTTTTCGCTTTAGCGGCCATTTGGGCAATCAGGGTCTCGGCGAGTTCCCGGTCTGATTGGCGGAGCTGCTGGATGTGGCGATGTAAACGGGTTGCCGACGCGGTAGCTCCTACCTCTTCCACCCGGCCGAGAAGGTAATCAGTCGTCACCTCCAGGGCGTCGGCGAGCCGGCGCAGGTTATCGAAGGAAGGCTTGCGGCCGCCTGTCTCAAAATGTGAGACGGCCGACGGCTGTAGGCCGGTGCGCGCGGCCAGTTCTCCTTGGCTTAGCTCGCGCAGCTCTCGGGCGGCTTTCAGCCGCGCAGGAAAAATGTTGCTTGTGTGGCTTGACCCGGACATGACGGAACCGTATATAGAAGCAAGACGACATCGTCAGAGACGGCATGCTCGCATTCATGACGAATTCGTCATACATAGTAGACGGATTCGGCTCTGACAAGGGGGTGAAGCTAATGAGGTTTCAAGGCGCGATCCTGCGGGAACAGGGCCAGACTTTCGCGATTGTCGTGGTCAAAAAGCACGTCCTGGACAACCGCATCACAGTCGGAGAGGCAATTTCGAGCTTCATGCCGGCATTTCCGGGCCTTCCTGTGGTCCTGATGGCTCAGGACAGTTCGGGTAGGCCTACCTACTACGGCCGTCAGGATATCGCGCGCTTCC
>JBDZVC010000484.1:0-3105 GCA_040255475.1 Phyllobacteriaceae bacterium
CGGAGAGGTGCCCGTCGCGCATATAGGCGGCGTTGGCCATGTCGACGGCGGTCTTTACGGCATCGGTGAAGCTCTCGAAGCCGCCGTCGTAGCGGCCGGTCTCGGCAAGCTCGAAAAGCCGGCGCTCGGCGTCCTCGATCTGCTCCTGCGGCGACATGTCGACCGGCGCGTCATAGGCGATGTTGACCATATCCTCGCCGACGGTGATGAGCGCCCGCCGTGTCGCCAGATCGTAGATGGCGCGGCCGTAATCGGCGGCATTGATGACCGTCACCGCCTCCGCCGCCAGCCTTGCCAGATAATAGGCGACCGTCATGTCGCCGACCTTCTGGTCGGCCGGCAGGAAGGTCTTGACCGTCACCGGGTTGGCGGTCTTGCCCATGCGGATGAATTCGGCCGAAACCTCGAATATCTTGCGGTGCAGCGGCTCGTGGAAGTGCGCCGGCTTCAGGAAGTCCGAGACGCGGTAAAACGCGTCGTTGTTGACGAGGATGGCGCCCAGAAGCGCCTGTTCCGCCTCGATGTTGTTCGGTGCCTCGCGATAGAGCGGCGTTTCCGCCCCGCCGAACTTAATTGCCGCTTCCGCCATGGTCTCCTGTCCTTCGCCCGGTTCCTGCCGTATCAGACAAGGTTAAGGACGGGTGCAAATTCAATCCTCCTTTACCGTTCTCCACAGGACGGAGAATCGGTGGAAAGAAAGCTGATTGACTCGAATCGAGACGCGATTCTAGCTGCTTGTAAGTAAGAACAAAACCAGAAAATTGGCTAAAGGCTGCTTCGAAGGGCGCATGTCGGCGCTACCTGCTCTTTGCCGCTTTCCTTTGGCGTGGCCGGGCAGGCTCCGCCGGAGCGGTCACGCCGTGCGCCATCTCGTGCATGGTGAGCGCCTTTTCGGCCTTGCCCATATAGTCGCGCGTCATCGGCAGGGCGTCGTTGCGCTTGGTGATCTGGAACTGGAAGTTGACCATGTCCTGCCAGCGGAAGGCCGCCTCCGAGCCGGCCAGATAGAACTCCCACATGCGGCAGAAGCGCTCGTCATAGATGGCCTTCGCACGGTCGCGGTTTGCCATGAAGCGCTCCCGCCATGCTTTCAGCGTGTCGGCATAGTGGAGCCTCAGAACCTCGACATCGGTGACGACGAGGCCGGCGCGCTCGATATGCGGCAGCACTTCCGACATGGCCGGAATATAGCCGCCCGGGAAGATGTATTTGCGGATGAAGGCGTTGGTGGCCGATGGCGGCCCGCTGCGGCCGATCGTGTGGAGCAGCATCACGCCGTCGGGCTTCAGAAGCGTCGCGCATTTCTCGAAGAAGGCGTTGTAGTAGTTGACGCCGACATGCTCGAACATGCCGACCGAAACGATGCGGTCGAAGCGTTCCGTCAGGGCGCGATAATCCTTGATCTCGAAATGTACGTGGCGGTCGAGGCCCTCTGCGCGTGCACGCTCGGTTGCAACCGCATGCTGTTCGGTGGAAAGCGTCACGCCGAGCACCTCGGCATCGAAATTTTTGGCGAGGTAGAGCGCCATGCCGCCCCAGCCGCAGCCGATGTCGAGCACGGTCTGGCCGGGCTTCATCTTCAGCTTTGCGGCGATATGGCGCTTCTTGGCAAGCTGCGCTTCCTCGATCGTCATATCGGGACGTTCGAAATAGGCGCACGAATATTGCAGATCGGCATCGAGGAAGAGTTTGTACATCTCGCCCGACAGGTCGTAGTGGCGCTGCACATTGCGTCTGGCGCGCGAAGCCGTGTTGACCTGCTGAAGGCCGCGTATGGCAACGCGCAGAGCCTCGATCGTGCGGGTCAGGCTCGGGTTGATGCCCTCCATGCCCATGTTCGTGTAGGCGATGCGGAGGAAGGAGAGCACGTCGCCTTCGACGACATCGACATCGCCGTCCATATAGGCTTCCGGCAGCGCCAGCGTCGGGTGTAGCGCCACCGCCCGCTCTGCATGCGCGGCGTTGAAACGGACATGTACCGGCTCGCCCGTTCCGTCACCGAACTTGTAGGTTTTCCCGCTGGAACCGGTGATTCTCAGGTTCCCGGTCTTTATCACTCGCTCGACAATGCGCCGCAGCAGAACATTCATGGCAAAATTCCGGCTGTCCCCGATTCAAGATAGTGTCTTATTCTGCGTCATAAAGGCACGGGTTGAAAAGTTCGGTATGGCACAAAAAAGCCCGGGCGAGAGCCCGGGCTGTTGGTCCAAAAAAAGTTGAACCTTTATGCCTGACGGCCTTCCTCATCCCCGGCCGGCTCCTCTTCCTCGTCCAGGGCGTTCGGATCGAAGAAGGCTTCGGGGCGGGCATTCTCGTTGATGTCCTCGCCGTAGATCGCTTCGGCGGAGGTGAGGTCCTCGCCCTTCGCCTGGCGTTCGGCCTCGTCGGCGGAGCGCGCCACGTTGAGCGTGACGGTCACCTCGACCTCGGGGTGGAGCGCGATCGCGACATTGGTGAGGCCGATCGACTTGATCGGATGGTTGAGCTCGACCTGGTTGCGGGCGATATCGAAGCCTTCGGCGGCCAGAAGGTCGGCGATGTCGCGCGTCGAGACCGAGCCGTAGAGCTGGCCGGTCTCGCCAGCGGAACGAACGGCCACAAAGCTCATCCCGTCGAGCTTCTCGGCGACCTTCTCGGCCTCGCTCTTGCGCTCCAGGTTTCGCGCCTCGAGATGGACGCGCTGGGATTCGAACTTCTTCTTGTTTGCTTCGTTGGCGCGCAGCGCCTTGCCCTGCGGCAGCAGGAAGTTGCGGGCGAAGCCGTCCTTGACCTTGACGGTGTCGCCCATCTGGCCGAGGCGGGAAATGCGTTCGAGAAGAATGACTTCCATTCTTTGTCTCCATGGTTGCCACAATCGGCATGTTGGTTGGAGACAGGCTGGAAGCGGACGGACACTCAGGTCCGTCGGAGGTCGCTGTCCTGCCTGTCCGGCAGTTAGAGGCGGATGGAAATTCCGTCTCAGCCCGGGATTTGTGATCGGCCTCGTCCGCGCCCGTCGCGGGGAGGGGAAACGGGCGGCCGTGCCGCCCGTCGCCGAATTACTTCACGATATAGGGAAGCAGGCCGAGGAAGCGGGCGCGCTTGATCGCCTTGGCGAGTTCGCGC
>JBDZVC010000063.1:0-16854 GCA_040255475.1 Phyllobacteriaceae bacterium
CGCGATAGAAATCCCACCACTTGTCCATGTTGCCGCGATAGACGTTGTGGGTCAGGTGATCGAGGTAATAGAAGCCGACGCCCTTCGGCTTCGGGTCGCGCGCGCCGAGCCACTCGAACTCTGCGTCATAGGCGGAGCCCTTCTCGCCATAGGTCTCGATGAAATAGATGAGCGATCCGCCGATGCCGACGATCGCCGGCACGTCGAGCGTCTTGTCCGTGCCCACATAGGGCGTGGCGCCCTTGGCCACCGCGTGGTCGAAGGCGTGCTTCGCGTCGACCACCCGCCATGCCATGGACGGCGCGCAAGGGCCATGCTCTTCCACGAAACGCGTCGCATGCGAGTCCGGTTCGGCGTTGACGACATAATTGATGTCGCCCTGCCGCCAGACTGTGATGTCCTTGGTCCTGTGCTTCGCAACCGCGACATAGCCCATGCGCTCGAACAATTCGGAGAGCTTCTGCGGCTCGGGATGCGCGAACTCGACGAACTCGAACCCGTCCGTTCCGGCCGGGTTTTCCTTGCTGATTTTTGCGGGCGGCGCGGCGTGCGGAAAAGGTCCCATGGCATTGCTCCTCGTTTTCGAGTGCGTCCTTCGAGGCTCGCTCGGCTCGCACCTCAGCATGAGGGAGACCTGTGCCCGGCACCTCGTGAGGACGAAGCCTGCACTGACCATCTCAGGAAGGTGAGCGTCACGGGACGTCCCAACTGGCGAAAGGCACCAACGGCCTCATCCTGAGGTGCGAGCGAAGCGAGCCTCGAAGGACGCACTTCTACTGGGTCCAATCATAGTCCTGATCCTTCGCACGGTGCTTGCATTCAAACGCCTCAAACGAGGGTAGTATGCAAAATCCATGCATGATATTGTCTTTCGATGAATGATACAAAAGCGATTGATCGTTTTGACCGCAAGATACTCGCGCTGTTGCAGGCTGACGCGAGGCTCACCAACAACGACCTTTCCGAGCGCGTGAACCTTTCAGCCTCGCAATGCTCGCGCCGCCGCCTGCGGCTTGAGGAGGAAGGGCTGATACGCGGGTATCGCGCCGTCCTCGACCGCGACCGCCTCGGCTTTCCGCTGGTCAACATCATCTCGGTCACGCTCGCGACGCATAACCGTGACAACGCCCGCCGCTTCGCCGAGCTTCTGGCGCGGCTGCCGGAGGTGCTGGAGGCGCATGCGCTGACCGGCGAGATGGATTATTTCGTCAAGGTCGTGACGCCGGACCTGAAGTCGCTGGCGGAATTCGTCAACGACGTACTCCTGCCGCACGAATCCGTACAGCATGTGAAGACGTCGATCGTTCTACAGACGCTCAAGGAAACCACCGCGCTTCCATTGTGAAGCCGGGGGGCGCCTATGCCGGGCCGTTGTGGCCAAAGCCGGGCTTTTCGTTGCCTTCGGCCGGCGCTCTCTATCCTTTCATCTGCTGCACCAGCCCGAACAAATTCGTGCAGCGGCCGCCGGTGCGGCAATAGGCGAGCACCGGCGTTTCCGCCTCGTCGAGCGCCACCGACATTTCGCGGACATTGTCCGGCGTGATGGCGCCTGAAACGACGGGAATGTAGACGAATTTCAGTCCGGCCGCGGCCGCCGCCCTCTCGATGGCGTCGTGCGGCACCGCGCCGTCCTCGCTGTCGGGACGGTTGGAGATAAGCGTCTTGTAGCCGGCCTCCGCGATCGTCTTCACGTCGCTGGCACTGATCTGTCCGGTGACGGAGAAGCCGTCGGCGATCGGGCGAATTTCCATGACTATCGGTTCCTGTTGATCTGGCTTCGGTTTGGGCAGGCTCTTACGATTCAAAGCCCGTTGATAGGAACTTTCAGTGCCGGTCTGCCGCTATTGTCCTTGGGCAGATGCCCGGCGCGCATATTGACCTGCAGCGAGGGGATGATGAGCTTCGGCATGGAAAGCGTCTTGTCGCGCGCCTCGCGCACCTTGACGAACTCGTCCTCGCTCACTCCGTCATGGACGTGGATATTATGCGTGCGCTCGTCGGCAACCGTCGTTTCCCATTTGATATCGCGGCCGTTCGGCCCGTAATCGTGGCACATGAAAAGCCGCATCTGCGGCGGCAGCGCCAGCACGCGCTTGATCGAGCGGAAGAGCGTGCGCGCATCGCCACCGGGAAAATCGGCGCGCGCCGACCCGCCGTCCGGCATGAAGAGCGTGTCCCCGACGAAGGCGGCATCGCCGATCACATGCGTCATGCATGCCGGCGTGTGGCCCGGCGTCTCCATGACGTAGGCCGTCATCGATCCGATCGTGTAACTGTCGCCGTCGGTAAACAGCCGGTCGAACTGCGAGCCGTCGCGCTGGAACTCGGTACCCTCGTTGAAGATCTTGCCGAAAGTGTCCTGCACGATCTTGATTTTCTCGCCGATGCCCATCTTGCCGCCGAGCTTCTGCTGGATATAGGGCGCGGCCGAGAGATGGTCGGCATGGGCATGCGTCTCGATGATCCATTCGAGCTTCAGCCCATGGTCCTTTATGTGCTGGATGATCCGGTCGGCATTGGCATAGGCGATGCGGCCGGCCGCATAGTCGATATCCATGACAGAATCGATCACGGCGCAGGCATCGGACTTCGGATCCTTCACCACATAGGAGATCGTGCCGGTTTCCTTGTCGTAGAAGGCGGAGACCTCCGGTTTCGCCGAGAGATCGGGCGTGAACGGGATCGGATCGGTCATGGCGACACCTCGTTGGCAGGGCAGCACATAATCTAGGCCGGATGCCGTAGCCACGCCAGCCTCTCCCTTGTAGGGAAGCCAGCGCTAGAGCAATTCCAGGAAAAGTGGGAACCGGTTTTCTGTCCGGAATTGCGCAGCAAAATGATAGAGCGTTTCCGCGATCCGAAAAGCAGGACGCTCTAGGCGAACAATCCGCCCATCTCCGCCAGCTTGCCGAGATGGTAGTCGTTGTCGCCGAAGGTGAAGTCGATCATCGTCATGCGCTTGAAATAGTGCCCGACGGCGTATTCCATCGTCATGCCGACGCCGCCATGGATCTGCACGGCATTCTGCCCGACCAGCGTGCCGTCGCGTCCGATCTCGGCCTTGGCGGCGTGCATGGCGCGTGCGCGCTCGGCACCGTCGTCGCTGTCGGCCATCATGGTGGCGAAATAGGTGATGGAGCGCGCCTGTTCGATCGCCACGAAGATGTCGACGGCCTTGTGTTGCAGGACCTGGAACGAGCCGATCGGCACGCCGAACTGCTTCCTGACCTTCATATAGTCGACGGTCAGCGCATGCATGGCCGCCATCACGCCTACCGCCTCCGCCGAGAGCGCGGCGATGCCCTGATCGACAACGCGGCGGACAAGCGGCAGCCCGTCCTCCGGATCGCCGAAAACGGCATCGGCCGGCACGGAGACATTCTCCAGCGTAATTTCGGCCGCGCGCTGGCCGTCCTGCATCGGATAGCCGCGACGCGAGACGCCGTCCGCCTTGGCGTCCACGAGAAAGAGGCCTATGCCTTTTTCATCGTCCTTGCCGCCTGCGGTACGCGCCGTGACGATCAGCCTGTCGGCGCTGTCGCCGCCGATGACGACGCCCTTGGCGCCCGAGAGAAGCCAGCCCTTGCCGTCCTTTTTCGCCTTCGTTTCGACCTGGTTCAGATCGTAACGCGAATTGCGCTCGGTATGCGCGAAGGCGAGCTTCAGTGACCCTTCCGCCACCTTCGGCGCCAAATCGGCCCTCAGCGCATCGTTGCCGCCGAGGCGCAGGAAGCCGCCCCCGAGAACGACGGTCGGGAAATAGGGCTCCAGCGCCAGCGCGCCACCCAGCGCTTCCATCACGATCATCGTCTCGACCGACCCGCCGCCGATGCCGCCGTCTTCCTCCGCGAAGGGCAGGGCCATCAGGCCCATCTCGGCATATCTGCCCCACATATCGGCGCTCCACCCTTCCGGCGCGGCCATGTGCTTTTTTCGCTGCTCGAAGCCGTAATTGTCGGCAAGCAGGCGGGCGAGCGAATCCTTCAGGATCGATTGTTCTTCGGAAAGTTCAAAATCCATGGTTGGAACCTTGCTATTGGCACCGTTGGCGAGGTGGTCAGGTCACGGCAGCGCGAGGCGGCTTCATACCCGTCGGCCACCATCAAAACCCCAGCACCGCCTTGGCGATGATGTTCTTCTGAATCTCGTTCGAGCCGCCATAGATCGAAACCTTGCGCGTGTTGAAGTAGGTCGGCGCGGCAAAGGCGGCATAGTCGGGGCCGACCGGCGGCTCGTTCCAGCGGTTGTCCGCGTGCGGCTGGTAGGGCATGGCATACGGCCCCATCACCTCCATCAGGAGTTGCGTGGTCGCCTGCTGGATTTCCGAACCCTTGATCTTGAGGATCGATGAGGCCGGATCCGGCTTGCCGGTCTTGCCGCGCTTGGCATCGGCCGCCACCACGCGAAGCTGGGTCAATTCCAGCGCCTTCAGATCGATCTCGATCGATGCGAGCTTTTCACGGAAGCGCTGGTCCTCGATCAGCGGCTGCCCGCCTGACATTTCGAGCGCCGCCAGTTCGCGGATACGTGCCACGCGCTGCTTGGAGATGCCGATGCGTGCGATGTTGGTGCGTTCGTTGCCGAGCAGGAACTTGGCGTAGTCCCAGCCCTTGTTCTCCTCGCCGACGAGGTTTTCGGCTGGCACCTTCACATCGGTCAGGAAGACCTCGTTGATCTCCCGCCCGCCGTCCATTGTTATGATCGGGCGGACTTCGATGCCGGGCGTCTTCATGTCGATCAGCAGGAAGGAAATGCCTTCCTGCTTCTTGGCGTCGGGGTTGGTGCGCACAAGACAGAAGATCCAGTCGGCATGTTGGGCTAGCGTCGTCCAGGTCTTCTGACCGTTGACGATGTAGTGGTCGCCTTCCTTCACAGCACGCGTCTTGAGCGAAGCGAGATCGGAGCCGGAGCCCGGCTCGGAGAATCCCTGGCACCACCAGTCCGTCAGATCCACGATGCGCGGTAGATATTTCTTCTTCTGTGTCTCGTTGCCGAAGGTGTAGATCACCGGGCCGACCATGTTGACGCCGAAGGCAAGCGGCTGTGGCGCCGGCCATTTCTGCGTCTCCTCGAGGAAGATGTACTGTTTCATCGGCCCCCAGCCGGTGCCGCCGTACTCGGCCGGCCAGTGCGGCACCGCCCAGCCCTTCCCGGCGAGGATGCGTGTCCAGCGGACGAGGTCGTCCTTATCCATGGATTCGCCGTCGGCCATCCGCTTGCGGATGTCTTCCGGCATCTTATCCTTCAGGAAGGCGCGCACCCCCTCGCGGAAGGCGTTTTCCTCGTCGGTGAAGCGAAGGTCCATGTTGATCTCCTTTCCGTTCCCTTCTCCCCGCAAGCGGGGAGAAGAACGCTAATTGATCTCGAACAGTCCCGCGGCCCCCATGCCGCCGCCCACGCACATGGTGACGACGGCGTATTTCACGCCGCGCCTCTTGCCTTCGATCAGCGCATGGCCGGCGAGGCGCGAGCCGCTCATGCCGTAGGGATGGCCAATCGGGATCGAGCCGCCATTGACGTTGAGTTTTTCCGGGTCGATGCCGAGCCGGTCGCGGCAGTAGATCACCTGCACGGCGAAGGCTTCGTTCAGTTCCCAAAGCCCGATATCGTCGACCTTGAGCCCGTGGCGTTCGAGGAGCCGCGGCACGGCGAAGACCGGGCCGATGCCCATCTCGTCCGGCTCGCAGCCGGCTACGTTGAAGCCGCGCAATATGCCGAGCGGTTCCAGCCCGCGCCTCGAAGCCTCCTTGTCGCTCATCATGACGTTGGCGGAAGCGCCGTCGGAAAGCTGGCTGGCATTGCCGGCGGTGATCGTGCCGCCCTCGCGCACCGGCTTCAGGCTGGCGAGCCCTTCCGCCGTCGTATCCGGACGCGGGCCCTCGTCATGCGCCAGCGTCACCTTTTTGTGGCTGATCTCCTTGGTTACCTTGTCGACCACCGCCATGGTGACATCGATCGGCGCGAGTTCCTTGTCGAAGCGCCCGGCCTCGCGTGCCGCCGCGACACGGCGCTGGCTTTCGAGGCCGTATTCGTCCTGCCTTTCCCTGCTGATGTTGTAGCGCTTGGCGACCACCTCGGCCGTGTCGATCATCGGCATATAGACGTCCGGCTTGATCTCCATCAGCTTCTCGTCGCGCAATTTATAGGTGTTGCGGTGATCGTTCTGGACGAGGCTGATCGATTCCAACCCGCCCGCGATGCCGACGGTCACGCCGTCATTGCGGATGGCGTTGGCGAGAAGTGCCATCGACTGCAGGCCGGAGGAGCACTGCCGGTCGATCGTCGTGCCCGCCACCGTCACCGGCAGGCCGGCCGTCAGCAGCGCGCGGCGCGCGACGTTCAGGCCCGTCGTGCCCTCCTGCATGGCGCAGCCCATGATCACGTCCTCGATCTCGGCTGCCTCCACGCCGGAGCGTTTCAGCGCCTCACGGATCGCATGCGCGCCGAGTGTGGCGCCGGTAGTGTCGTTGAGCGCTCCACGATAGGCTTTGCCGATCGGCGTGCGTGCGGTGGATACGATGACGGCGTCGACCATGTTCAGTCTCTCTCCTTATAAGGCCTTCGCCATCTCGCGGCGCTCGGCTTCTTCCTGCTTGAGTTCGAGTTTCGAAAGCTTGCCGACCGAGGTGCGTGGCAAGCTTTCGCGGATTTCGAGTTGCGCCGGCATCTCATGCTTGCCGACGCGGTCTTTCAGGAATTCCTTCAAGGCTTCCAGCGACAGTTCCGGGGCGCCTTTCCTGAGCGTCACGAAGGCCTTCGCCGCCTCGCCTCGGTAATCGTCCGGCACGCCGATCACCAGCACCTCGTGCACGTCCGGATGCTCGTAGATCATTTGCTCGATCAACTGCGGATAGACGTTGAAGCCGCCGGAGATGATCATGTCCTTCTTGCGATCGACGATGGTGAAGAAGCCGTCGGCACCCATGAAGCCGATATCGCCGGTCAGGAAGCCGCCATTCGAGAAGAACTGGTCGTGCTCCTTCTCGCGGTTGAGATAGTCCCTCGTCACATTGTCGCCGAAGATACGCAACTCGCCAGTCTCGCCTTGCGGCAGGGCGCGTGTCGGATCATCGAGCGCGACGATGTCGATATAGACGCCGGGCAGCGGCACGCCGATCGTACCGACCTTGTCGCCGCGTCCTCTCGGGATGTTGGTGCCGGCGGGCGAGGTTTCCGTCATGCCCCATCCGCCGAGGATATCGTGACCGGTGACCCTCTTCAGCTTGCGGGCCACCTCTACCGGCAGAGGCGCACCGCCGGAGGCGCAATAGCGCATCGACGAGAAATCGCGCTTCTCGAAGCCGGGCACGGCGGCAATCGCAATCCACATGGTCGGCACGCCGGGAAAGCTGGTGGCGCCGCCTTCGATCTCGGCAAGCGCGGTCTCCGCGTCGAAGCGCGTATGCATCAGGAGCGTGTTGCCGTTGTTCAGGCCTCTGAACAGGATCGTCGTCAGCGCGTAGATGTGGAAGAGCGGCAGGAAGAGCAGGATGCGATCGTCGCCCTTTTTGGAGAGGCCCTGACCCGTGTACCAGATGTCGTAGCTCGACACGGCCGCCGACAGGTTCCCGTGCGAGAGCTTCGCGCCTTTCGGCATGCCCGTTGTGCCGCCCGTATATTGCAGGAGCGCCAGATCCTCGACATCGACGGAAGGGAAGCCGGCTTCCATGTCCGCGCCGGTGACGAATTGCCCGAACATCTCGATGCAATCGCCCGCCGGCATCGGCCCCGTCAGCGTCGAGGGTCCGAAGGCCGCGTCGTCGCCCACGATCAACCGGTCGATGATGCCTGCCGGGATGAGCTTCGCCGCGCCCGCCGCCATCTCGCCGATATTGGTCGTCACCACCACGCGCGCGCCGCTGTCCGTCAGCTTGTGCTGGATGACGCGCGGGCTGTCGAGCGGCGAGAGATGCACCACCGTCGCGCCTGCCTTCATCGCGCCGAAGAAGGCAAGCGGGTGATAGAGCGTGTTCGGCAGGAAGAGCGCGATCCGCGCGCCCTTGCCGAGCCCGGCGCGGAGGAAGGCTGCCGCCGCCTCGTCCACCCGCGCCTTCAGTTCCGAATAGGTCCACCGGACGCTGCGGAAGACGATGGCATCCTTCTCCCCGAAATGTTCGGCCGCGCGATCGACGATCGAGCCGATCGGCCATACGGGCAGTTCGACGCGCGGCGAAAGTCCCGCCGGGTAGCTCTTCTCCCAGGGCCAGGGCGCGGGGAAGGGCGGGATGCCTGTCACGCCTTGGATGCCTGCAGGCTCGAGAAACCCTTGCCCTCGGCTGCGAGCTTCTTGAGGAGCGGCGCGGGCGCGAAAACGTCCTTGCCGATCTTGCCGTGCCAGTATTCGAGGCGTTCGGTGATCTTCTTCAATCCCATGAGGTCGGCCCAGAACATCGGCCCGCCCTTGCCGATCGGAAAGCCGTAGCCGTTGATCCAGACGATATCGATGTCGGAAGGCCGCGCCGCGATCTTCTCTTCGAGGATGCGCGCGCCTTCGTTGATCATCGGGTAGAGCGTGCGTTCCGTGATCTCCTCGGCCGAGATCGTCCGGCGGTTGATGCCGGCTTCGCGTGCCTTTTCGTCGATCAGCTTCACGACTTCAGGGTCCGGCGTCGGCGTCCGCGAGCCTTTCTCGTAGAGATAGACCCCCGCGCCGGTCTTCTGGCCGTAGCGTCCCATTTCGCAAAGCGCATCCCCGATCACGGCCGTCTTTCCATGTGCCTTGCGGTTCCGCCAGCCGATGTCGAGGCCGGCGAGGTCCCACATGGCGAACGGCCCCATCGGCCAGCCGAAATCGGTGAAGACCTTGTCGACCTGTTCGGGCGAAGCGCCTTCGAGAAGCAGGTTCTCGCTCTCGTCGTTGCGTGCGCCGAGCATCCGGTTGCCGACGAAACCGTTGCAGACGCCGACGACGACGGGAACCTTGCCGATCTTCTTGGCCGTGGCGAGTGCCGTGGCCAGCACGTCGGGCGCCGTCTTGTCGCCCCGCACGATCTCCAACAGTTTCATGACGTTCGCCGGCGAGAAGAAATGCATGCCGAGCACGTCCGCCGGCCGCTTCGTCGTCGCCGCGATCTCGTTGATGTTCAGGTAGGACGTGTTCGAAGCGAGGATGGCGCCCGGCTTGGCGATGGCGTCGAGTTTCGTGAAGACCTCCTTCTTGACCGCCATTTCCTCGAAGACGGCCTCGATGATGATGTCGGCGTCGGCGAGGTCGTCGTAGCTCGTGGTCGGCGTGAACATAGCCATCCGCTTCTTGTGCGCCTCGGGCGAGAGCGACCCGCGCGAAACCGAGATGCCGTAATTCCTGTCGATCACGCCGAGGCCGCGGTCGAGCGCTTCCTTGCTCATTTCGAGGATGGTGACGGGGATGCCGCCATTGACGAAGGACATGGCGATACCGCCGCCCATCGTGCCGGCTCCGATGATCCCCGCCTTCCTGATCTCGCGCGGCCTGACATCCTTGCCCACCCCCTCGACGCGAGCCGCCTCGCGCTCGGCGAAGAAGAGATGGCGCTGTGCCTTCGACTGGTCGCCGGCGACAAGGCGCTCGAACGTCTTTCGCTCCGCGTCAAGCGCGTCGTCGAACTTCATCGTGATGGCGTTGCGTACGGCCTCGGCGCAGGCAAGCGGCGCTTCGAGCCCACGTGTCTTCTTCGTTGCCGCCGCGGCGGCTTTCTCGAAGCCGGACATGTCCGTTTGCGAGGCCTCGATCCGGGCGTTGCGATCGCGCACGGCGACGAGCGGCCGGTTGGTCTCGGCAGCCTCGCGGGCGAAGGCGACCGCGTCCGGAACCAGATTGTCCACGAGGGCGTCCACAAGCCCGGCCTCTTCCGCTTCCAGCGCGCTGACCGGCGTGCCCGAGACGATCATCGCCACCGCCTTCTCCGGCCCGACGACGCGCGGCAGGCGCACCGTGCCGCCCGCGCCCGGCAGGATGCCGAGCTTGACTTCGGGCAGGCCGAGTCGGGCGGTCTTGTCGGCGACGCGGAAATGGCAGCCGAGCGCCAGTTCCAGCCCGCCGCCGAGCGCCGTGCCGTGGATAGCGGCGACGGTCGGCTTGGTCTTTATCGTCTCCAGCGTGTCGATCAGGTCGCGCAGGCTGGGTGCCTTTTGCGGCTTGCCGAATTCGGTGATGTCGGCGCCGGCGACGAAGGTGCGGCCCGCGCAGGCGAGCACGATGGCCTTGACGCTTTGATCGTCGCGCTGGGCCTTCAGTGCCGCATCGAGTGGTTCGCGCAGATGGTGGCTGAGCGCGTTCACCGGCGGATTGTCGAGCAGGATGACGGCGACATCGCCGTGGCGGGAAACGGATACTGTGGAAGGCAAGGTCAGGAATCTCCCTGGTTCACATGGATCGGGCGCGAGTACGCCGGTTTCAGGACAGTCCGGCCTCCCGGAGGAAGCCGGCAATGAGCGTGGCCGTCTCTTTCGGCCGCTCCACGCATGGAATATGCCCCGCGTCCCGGATCACTTCGAGCCGTGCCCCATCGATCAGGTCGGCCGTCGTCTGCATGATCGCGGGCGAGGTCGTGGTGTCGTGCTCGCCGGCGATGCAGAGAGTCGGCATCTTCAGCGCGCGGGTGGATTCGGTAAGATCGGCGTCGCGCAGCGCAGTGCAGACACCCGCATAGCCCTCGATGTCGTTGCGCAGCAGCATGGCGCGATAGCCGGCGAAATCGGCCATGCTATCGCGATAGGTCTGCGTGAACCAACCGCTCAGCACCCCGTCGGCAATCGCCGCCATGCCCTTTTGCCGAATCGTGTCGATGCGGCCATTCCAGCCCTCGACCGTGCCGATCCTGTGCGCCGTGTCCATCAGCACCAGCGCCGAGACAAGGTCCGGCCGGAGCGAGGCAAGACCTTGCGCGATCATGCCGCCGACGGAAAGCCCGACCACGGCCGCGCTCTCGACGTCGAGATGATCGAGCAGCGCCGCGATGTCTTCCGCAAGCGTCTTCATGGCATATGGCCCCGGCGTCGCCTCCGAGAGGCCGTGGCCGCGCGTGTCGTACCGGATGACGCGATGTTCAGCCGACAAATGGCCCACAACGCCGTCCCAGATACGGAAATCGGTACCGAGCGAATTGGAGAGGACGACAGGTTTGCCGCCACGCGCACCGGCGTCCTCGTAGTGTATTACGGCGCCATTCAAGCGCGCGAACGCCATAACCAACGCTCCTCCCTTGCCTGCGACATACTACCGAGTATGTTGCAAAGCAGCATGCCGTTCATTTATCCCTTCCGTCAAGGGTTGGAAGGCGCATTCTTGATGGCCGAAAGCGGCGAAGAGGAGACGACGATGGAAGAAACGGCGGGCCGGGGCTTCAGGAATTTCGTCGGCCGCATTGCGGTCATCACTGGCGCTGGTAGCGGTATCGGCCGGGCGCTGGCGCTGACCGCCGCCGCAAGGGGAATGCGGCTTGCCCTGCTCGATGTCGATGTGGATGGGCTGGAGGAGACACGCGGTCTGCTCGCCGGCGATGGCGGCAAGCCGCTTGTCCGCCGTTGCGATGTCTCCAAGGCGGAGGATGTACAGGCGGCGGCCGATGCGATCTTCGCCGAAATGGGCAATGTGCATCTTCTCTTCAACAATGCCGGCGTCGCGGTCGGCGGCTATAGCTGGCTGACGACCGTGGACGACTGGCAATGGTCGCTCGGCGTCAATCTGATGGGCGTGGCGAACGGCATCCGCTCTTTCGTGCCGAGGATGATCGAGAAGGGCGAGGAGGGCAGGGTAGTCAACACCGCCTCCGTCGCCGGTTTCCTGTCGGTGCCGGGCTCAAGCGTCTACTGTGCCACCAAGCACGCGGTCGTGACGCTCTCGGAATGCATGCGCCACGAGCTCCGGATGGAAGGCGCGAAGATCGGCGTTTCGGTGCTCTGCCCTGCCTTCGTGCCAACCGGCATCGCCGATGCTGAGCGCAACCGGCCGGCCGAACTCGGCGCCCGAAACCCGTCTACCGACATATTCGATGCACGACTTCGCAAGGCGGTCGAATCGGGCAGGCTGACGGCCGACGACATCGCCCGCATCACATTCGAGGGAATAGAAGCGGACCGCTTCTACATCCTCACCCACCCCAGGATCAAAGCCGCCATCGCCACCCGCATGGAGGACATTCTGGAGGAACGGACACCGACCGACACGGTGCCGCGGTAGGCTGCAGTGCGTCCTTCGAGGCTCGCTCCGCTCGCGCCTCAGGATGAGGGAGGCTTGTGATCGTCATCCCAAATCCTGATGCGCTGGACAAGCGCATCATACCCTTCGCGTCTCTCAGAACCTAATCCCGGTCTCAGAACTTAATCCCGGAAAGGCGAACGCTCACTCCCTCATCCTGAGGTGCGAGCGAAGCGAGCCTCGAAGGACGCACGACAAACCCGCGTTACGCCCCCAGCGCCTGCTCCAGATCCGCGATGAGATCGTCGCCGTCTTCGATGCCCGCCGATAGCCGCACAAGTGAATCCGAGATACCGACTGCCTCCCGCTGCTCGGCGGGAATGGAGCCGTGCGTCATCAGGGCCGGATGCTCGATCAGGCTTTCCACGCCGCCGAGGCTCTCGGCCAGCGTGAAAAGCTGCACGCGTTCGAGGAAGCGCTTGGTGCCGGCGAGATCGCGGTCGAGTACTGCCGTCACCATGCCGCCGAAGGCATGCATCTGGCGCTTTGCCACCGCGTGCTGTGGATGGCTTTCGAGCCCCGGATAGAAGACGCGGCGCACATCCTTCCGGCTTTCCAGCCAGCGCGCGATCTTCAGCCCGTTGGCCGAGTGCCGCTCCATTCTGAGCGCCAAGGTCTTCACCCCGCGCAGCGCGAGGAAGCTGTCGAACGGACCGGCGATGGCGCCGACCGCATTCTGCAGGAACTTCAGCCTGTCGCGCAGATCGGCGTTCTCGCCGACGATCACCGCGCCGCCGACCATGTCGGAATGGCCGTTCAGGTATTTGGTCGTCGAATGGGCGACGATGTCGATGCCGAGTTCGAGCGGCCGCTGGATATAGGGGCTGGCGAAGGTGTTGTCGGCGACCGCGATCAGGCCGTGGCGTTTTGCGAGCGCGGCGACGCCTTCGAGGTCGATCACCTTGAGGAGCGGGTTGGTCGGCGTCTCGACCCACAGCATCTTCGTCTCGGGCCGGATCGCCTTTTCGACCGCATCGAGATCGGTGAAGTCCGCGAAGCTGACCGAGAGCCCCGCCGAGCGGCTGCGCACGCGCTGGAGCAGGCGGAAGGTGCCGCCATAGATGTCGTCGGTCGCCACGATATGGGCGCCCGCATCGAGAAGCTCGAAGATCGTGCCGATCCCGGCTAGCCCGGAAGCGAAGGCGAAGCCCGCCGAGCCGCTTTCGAGATCGGCCACGGCGCGTTCGAAGGCCATGCGCGTCGGGTTTTGGCTGCGGGCATATTCGTAACCCTTGTGCACGCCGGGGCTCTGCTGCGCATAGGTGGAGGTGGCGTAGATCGGCACCATCACCGCGCCGGTGGTCGGGTCGTGGCTCTGCCCGCCATGGATGGCGCGCGTCGAAAATGCGAGTCGGTTCTTCTGCGGATGATTCATCGGGCGCGCCTCAGATGGTTGATGAGATCGATACGGGTGACCAGCCCGAGGAATTCGTCGCCGTCGAAGATGATGGCGACTTCGTTGCGGTCGAAGACGGGGAGCAGCGCATCGAGCGTCTGGGCGGCCTGCAGCGTGTGCAGTTCGCTTGCCATCGCCGTGCGCACCGGCGCGTTGAAGCGGTCCCAGCGCCCTTCATAGGGACCGTCGACGGCCGCCAGGATATCGCTCTCGTCGACGATGCCGACCAGCCTGCCGCCGTCGAGCACCGGCAGTTGCGAGACATCGCCGCGCCGCATCCTTCCATAGGCGTTGAGCAGCGTCTCGTCCGGGCCGACATAGAGCGTCGCGCCCTCGCGATGCGAGCGGGCGACGAGGTCGGAGAGATTGCCATGCGCCTCGCGGTCGGAAAGGCCCTGCTCGGCGAGCCAGACATCGTCGAACACTTTCGAGAGGTATTTGTTGCCGCTGTCGCAGACGAAGGTGACGACGCGCTTCGCCTCGGTCTGCTCGCGGCAGTAGCGCAGCGCCGTGGAAAGCAGCGTGCCGGAAGACGAGCCGGCGAGGATGCCTTCCTTCGACAGCAGTTCGCGCACGGCAAGCATGCTCTGCTTGTCGGGAATGGAATAGGCCTTCCTCACCAGCGATAGATCGGCGTTGGGCGGTACGAAATCCTCGCCGATGCCTTCCACCGTCCAGCTTCCCGGCTCGATCATCTTGCCGGTCTTGATGAGCGGCGCCAGCACCGAGCCCGCCGGGTCGGCCAGCACCATCTCCGTCTTCGGTGAGACTTTGGCGAAGAAACGCCCGAGGCCGGTGAGCGTGCCGCCGGAGCCGACGCCGACGACCACCGCGTCGACGTCGTGGCCGAGCTGTTCCCATATCTCCGGGCCGGTGGTGCGCTCATGCGCAGCCGGGTTGGACGGGTTGGAGAACTGGTTGGCGTAGAATGCGCCCGGCGTCTCCGCCGCCAGCTTCTCCGCCATGTCCTGGTAATATTCCGGATGCCCCTTTCCGACGTCGGAGCGCGTCAGCCGCACCTCGGCACCCAGCGCGCGCAGATGCTGCACCTTCTCGCGCGACATCTTGTCAGGCACGATGAGGACGATCCGGTAACCCTTTGGAATTCCTACCTGCGCGAGCCCCAATCCGGTATTGCCGGCCGTCGCCTCGATGATCGTGCCGCCGGGGCCAAGCCGCCCATCGCGCTCGGCGTCCGCGATCATGGAAAGCGCGATGCGGTCCTTGATAGAGCCGCCGGGATTCTGGCTCTCGAGCTTGATGAAGAGGCGGCATCGGCCCGTGTCGAATTTCGTCAGTTCGACGATCGGCGTCTCCCCGACGAGGTCGAGGACGGATGCGTAGGGTCCGTTGAGGCGGCTCATGATCATATCTCCCGGCGCCCATCATCGGACGCGCGGCCCGCATAAGGCAAGAGCCGGCAGGCGCGGCGAAAATGCCAGCGCTGGCATGCGCCTCAAAGGAATAATCGCCCAAAAGAGCGGCGTTCCCGCAAAGGCCATGCTCCGGTCAGGTCGGAAAGGATCACGTCTTCAGCCGGTATCCGGTCTTGAAGATCCACGCGACGATGGCGAGACAGATAGCGAGGAAGACGAAGGTCATGCCGAGGCTCGCCCCGACATTGACGTCGGCCTGCCCGTAGAAACTCCAGCGGAAGCCGCTGACGAGATAGATCACCGGGTTGAACAGCGTGATCGTCTGCCAGAGTGGTGGCAGCATGTGGATGGAGTAGAAACTGCCGCCGAGGAAGGTGAGCGGCGTGATGATGAGGAGCGGCACGATCTGCAATTTCTCGAAGCCGTCCGCCCAGATGCCGATGATGAAGCCGAGCAGGCTGAAGGTGACCGCCGTCAGCACCAGGAAAAGCACCATCACGAAAGGATGCTCGATCCTGAGCGGGACGAAGAGCGCCGCCGTCGCCAGGATGATGAGGCCGAGGATGATCGACTTCGTCGCCGCGGCGCCAACGAAGCTCGCCACGATCTCCAGGTAGGAGATCGGCGCGGAAAGGAGTTCATAGATGGTGCCGACGAATTTCGGGAAATAGATGCCGAAGGAAGCGTTGGAGACGCTCTGCTGCAGGAGCGAAAGCATCAGCAGCCCAGGCACGATAAAGGCGCCGTAGCTGACGCCGTCCACTTCGCTGATCCGCGAGCCGATCGCCGCGCCGAAGACGATGAAATACAGCGAGGTCGAGATGACCGGCGAGATGACGCTTTGCAGCTTGGTCCGGCCCCAGCGCGCCATTTCGTAGAGGTAGATTGCCTTCATCGCCTGCAGATTCATGACCGTTCGCTCACGAGATTGACGAAGATGTCCTCCAGCGAGCTCTGGTCTGTCTGAAGGTCGCGGAAGCGGATGCCCGCGGCGGCGACGTCGGCGAGAAGCGCGGTGATGCCGGTGCGCTCCCCCTGTGTGTCATAGGTATAGACCAGCGCCTTGCCGTCGTCGGCGCGCTCGAGGCCATAGCTGCCGAGGCTTTCAGGGATCCGCTCCAGCGGCTCCAGAAGCTGCAGCGTGAGCTGCTTCCTGCCGAGCCGCCGCATCAGCTCGGCCTTTTCCTGCACGAGAATCAGTTCGCCCTTGTTGATGACGCCGACGCGGTCGGCCATCTCCTCGGCCTCCTCGATATAATGCGTGGTGAGGATGATGGTGACGCCGGTCGCGCGAAGCGAGCGCACCAGTTCCCACATATCGCGCCTCAGTTCCACGTCCACGCCCGCCGTCGGCTCGTCGAGGAACAGGATCGACGGTTCGTGCGCCAGCGCCTTGGCGATCATGACGCGCCGTTTCATGCCGCCCGACAGCGTGACGATCTTGGAATCCTTCTTGTCCCACAGCGAAAGCGCGCGCAGCGTCCGCTCCACGATCGCATCGTTCCTCGGCTTGCCGAAAAGGCCGCGGCTGTAGCTGACAGTGGCGAACACGGTTTCGAACGCGTCCGTCGTCAGTTCCTGCGGCACCAGCCCGATCAGCGAGCGCGCCGCCCGGTATTCGGAGACGATGTCGTGGCCGGCGACCGTAATCTTGCCGGTCCCCGGATTGACGATGCCGCATATGATGCTGATGAGCGTCGTCTTGCCAGCGCCGTTCGGGCCGAGGAGCGCGAAAATCTCGCCGCGCTCGATCCCCAGATTGATCGTCTTCAATGCCTGGAAGCCGGACGCATAGGTCTTCGAAAGATCGCTGACGGAGATGATCGGCTGCATGGGGTCCGGCCGTTTGAGGAGGTAGCGCGAAAGCGCCTGACGGTCGCGACTATGTAGGGGAGTCCTGTGCC
>JBDZVC010000485.1:0-3067 GCA_040255475.1 Phyllobacteriaceae bacterium
GCCAAGCTCGGCATGGTGTTCCAGCAGTTCAACCTCTTCCCGCATATGAGCGTGATGCGCAACATCACCGAAGCACCGATCAATGTCCTGAAGCTACCGAAGGCGGAAGCACGCGACCGCGCAGAACAACTCCTCAAGATGGTCGGCCTGACCGAGCATGCGCAGAAATTCCCCTCGCAGCTTTCCGGCGGCCAGCAGCAGCGCGTCGGCATCGCGCGCGCGCTCGCCATGCGACCGAAGATCATGCTCTTCGACGAGCCGACCTCGGCGCTCGACCCGGAACTGGTAGGCGAGGTGCTGAACGTCATCGGCAGCCTGGCGGCCGAGCACGACCTGACCATGCTTTTGGTGACTCACGAAATGCGCTTCGCACGCGAGGTCTCGGACCGGATCTGCTTCTTCGACCGCGGCCGCATCAGGGAGCAGGGCACGCCCGAAGAAATATTCACCAACCCGAAGGAGGAGCGAACGCGCAGTTTTCTCAAGGCCGTGCTGGAAGGCTGACGATCGATTGAGGCTATCAAGGGTCGCAGGAGCGTTCCTGCCTGACCGTGAGCGAGAATGTCGCCCGCGCGTTTTTGTTTGCCGGAAAATCTGGACGCGGCCGCCGCCGACGTTCTAAACTTGCCCCGTCTATCGAGAGGGGCCCGGACCGGCTTGACCAAAACCAGATCCGAGACACCGAGACTCGATGCGCGGGACATCAAGATTCTCGCCATCCTGCAGCGTGAAGGAAGAATTCCGAAGGCGGCGCTCGCCGAGCGCGTCAACCTGTCGGCGACGCCGTGCTGGGAACGGCTGCGCCGGCTGGAGGAAGCCGGCATCATCGAAAGCTATGGCGCGCAAATCTCGCTCAAGGCGTTCGGGCCAGTCGCGATCGTGTTCGTGGAGACCGAACTCGAGAGCCACCGCAGCGAGGATTTCGCCCGTTTCGAACAAGCCGTCCGGCGCATTCCCGAGATCGTCGAGTGCTGGGCGGTCGGAGGCGGCATCGACTATCTGTGCAAGGTGGTCGTGCGCAACCTGGCCGACTATCAGGCGCTCATCGAGAGGATGCTGGGCGATCAGGTAGGCATCCGCCGCTATTATTCCTATGTCGTCACGTCGGCCGTGAAGAACGAGCCCATGCCGGTCAATCTGCTCGCCCAGCCCACCGCATAGACGATCCTTTCGGCCGCCCCTCCGCAAACAGTTCATCCATCGGTTTTCGCAGCCGAGTTTGGCGAACGCCTCTCCTTACGTCCCGCTATTGTCGTGGCAAGGAAACTCAGCCGTCACAACATCCGCCATGGCGAAAACAGCAAGCTTGAGAGACAGGATTCCCGGTCCGGGCGGCGATCTCGCCGACACCGAACTCTTCTGCGCCGCTTCCTTCATCGACGGAGAGCGAATCGGCATCGATGCCGCCGGCCACGCCGCGATCGCGGTAACCGATCCAGCGACGGGTGCGGTGATCGGTTCGATCCCCGCGCTCTCGGCAGCGGAATCGCGGGCGGCCGTCGATGCGGCCTCGGCCGCCTTTCCGGGCTGGGCTGGCCTGCTGCCGCAGGAACGCTCCGCCGTCCTGCGCAGATGGTTCACGCTGATCGCGGACGCGCGCGAAGATCTGGCGCGGATCATGACGCGTGAACAGGGCAAACCGATCTCCGAGGCGCGCGGCGAGATCGACTACGCCGCCTCCTTCGTCGAGTTCTATGCCGAGGAAGCGAGACGCGCGAATATCGAGAGCGTCACGTCGCATCTGCCCGATGCCGAGGTAGAATTGTGGCGCGAGCCGGCAGGCGTCGCCGCGCTCATCACGCCTTGGAACTTCCCGGCCGCGATGCTGACGCGCAAGGCCGCCGCGGCGCTCGCCGCCGGCTGCACATGCGTCGCGCACCCCTCCGTCGAAACACCCTTCTCGGCGACCGCGCTGGCACTTCTGGCCGAGCGTGCTGGCATGCCACGCGGCGTCTTCAATATCGTCACCGGCCACGCGCCGGAGATCGTCAAGCCATGGACGGAGGACGAGCGCGTGCGTGTGCTCTCCTTCACCGGCTCGACCGAGGTCGGACGGCTGCTCTTCCGCCAGTCGGCGGATACGGTCAAAAGGCTGGTGCTGGAACTCGGCGGGCTCGCGCCATTCATCGTCTTCGCCGACGCCGACCTAGACCAGGCCGTCGAGGAGGCGATCAAGGCCAAATTCGCCACCAGCGGCCAGGACTGCCTCGGCGCCAACCGCTTCTTCGTCGAGCGACCTATCTATGACGCCTTCTCGACCCGCTTAGCCGAGGCAACTGCGAAACTCGCTGTCGGCCCAGGCATGGGCGATCCCGATATCGGGCCGCTAATGAACGAGCGTGCGGTAGCCAAGCAGCGCGAGCAGGTCGAGGACGCGCTGGCGAAAGGCGCGCGCTGCCTCACCGGCGGCAAGGGACACCCGGCCGGCCCGCTATTCTTCGAACCGACCGTGCTCGCCGACGTGCCAGCGGATGCGCTGATCATGCATGAGGAGACGTTCGGACCGGTCGCGGCAATCGCCCCCTTCGACAGCGAGGAGGAGGTTCTGAAGCGCGCCAACGACACCGAATACGGGCTCGTCGCCTATCTCCACACCAACGATCCACGGCGCATCTATCGCGCCAGCCGGGCGCTGCAATACGGCATGGTGGCGGTCAACCGCACCAAGGTCACAGGCGCGCCCATCCCCTTCGGCGGCATGAAGCAATCCGGTCTCGGCCGCGAGGGCGCGCGGCTCGGCATGGAGGCCTTCACCGAGGTCAAATATGTCTGCCGCGACTGGCGCTGAAAAGATTTCAAATACCTGAAAGGACAAGCCAATGCTTACCAACGATCAACTCGGCAAATGGGACAGGGAAAACTTCTTCCACCCCTCGACGCATCTCGCGCAGCATGCGCGCGGCGAGACGCCGACGCGCGTCATGACCGGCGGCTCCGGCGTCTATATCGAGGATCGCAACGGTACGCGGCTTCTCGACGCCTTCGCCGGCCTCTACTGCGTCAATGCCGGCTACGGCCGCACCGAGATCACCGACGCCATCGCGAAACAGGCGAAGGAACTCGCCTA
>JBDZVC010000486.1:0-3067 GCA_040255475.1 Phyllobacteriaceae bacterium
AGCCGCTTGTTGATGTCGTAAAGCTGCTCGACCAGCGCCTCGATACGGGCATTGTTGAGCGAAAGCGACTTCACCGCCTTGATAAGTTGCTCTTTCAGTTCCTTGTAGCGGCGCTCCTGGCTCGGCGACAGCGTACCTGCGGCGGCGAGGCGGTTCTCGACCTGCTGGTCCTGCAGCTTGCGAAGACGCTTATAGGTGTCGGCGATGATGTCCAGTGTCTCCATGACCTGCGGGCGCAGTTCCGCTTCCATGGCAGCCAGCGACAGATTGGCCTCGTCCTCTTCCTCGTCGTCCTCTTCGGGGCGGGTTTCACCGCCGACATTGGTGATGTCGTCGTCATCCCGACCCATCGGCCGGCGGCCGTTACGTTGCTCTTCCTGCGGCTTGCCGTTGGCTTCTTCCGTGCGCACGACGACCGGCGCCTGCTTGGCCTCGGGGCCGGCATAGGTCGCCTCGAGATCGATGATCTCGCGCAAGAGGATCTTCGCCTCGTTCAGCTCGTCGCGCCAGATGATGATGGCCTGGAAGGTGAGCGGGCTCTCGCACAGGCCCGCGATCATGGTCTCGCGGCCGGCCTCGATGCGTTTGGCGATGGCGATCTCGCCCTCGCGCGACAGAAGCTCGACCGAACCCATCTCGCGCAGATACATGCGAACCGGGTCGTCGGTGCGGTCGGTAGGCTCCTTTTTCGCAGGAGCGGTAGCCACCGCCGTACCGTTCTGCTCGGCAAGTTCCTTGGCCTCGTCCTCGCTTTCGGAAGAGTCGGCCTCCGGCTCCTCGGCCGCCTCGTCGTCCTCGACGACATTGATGCCCATATCGGAGAGCATCGCCATCGTATCCTCGATCTGCTCCGACGTGACCTCTTCGGAAGGCAGGACGGAATTCAGTTCGTCCATCGTGACATAGCCGCGCTTCTTCGCGGCTTTGATCATCTTCTTGACCGCGTCGTCGGAAAGGTCGAGCAGGGGGCCGTCGGTTGCCGCCTCGCGTTCGGTTTCGACCTCTTCCTTTTCCTTTGTTGCCATGCTTTGCATCTCCAAGGGCCGTTCGGCCTGTGCGCCCGTTTCACCCATGGTAGGGCGCAAAGTGTTTTTTTACCGTTTCAGCGCTTAAGCGCCGCCGGTTCAGGAACCGATTGATCCGGATAGATAGGGCGGGTCCCCTTTCCCGTCCAAAACAGCCATCCTTTCGGGCGTATCGCCCGGTAGTTGCCCATGCGCCACCGATTGGATGATGAGGCGCACCGGACCGAATCGTCCTGATTCCGTCATTAAGGCGGAAGGTCAAGCGGCTCTGACATGATTCGCTTAAAAAAAGCGAATCAATTGAGCCTCAAAACGTGTTTCGAAGCCACTCGGCGAGCCAAACCACCGCAATTCCGCCCTAAAGCGGCATTTTGGGCTTATATGGCGTGCCTTTTGCCGGCTGCAAGATGTACAAGCGCGACGAAACGCGCCGTTGCGACAAGCGCGGCAGGACGGAGTTCAGTTCCGTGCCTTGCGGCCGCTGGCACGGCCGGTGTTCTCGTCGCCTGCCTGCGGCGCGCGGCGCCCGGCCGTCTCGGCCGCCTGCGCCTTCATCAGCCGTTCGGCGGTCTCCTCGTCACCCTCCTCGATCAGCCGCAGCCACAGTTCGTGCATGTTTTCGACATTGCCGTGGCGCAGGCCGTATTCGTTGTGGAGGTCGAGAATGTTGAGGAAGGCATCGCGTACGTCGAGAATGTCGGCATCGGGTTTCACCTGCCAGTCGCCGAGCGCCACCAGTTCATGCTCGATACGCCCGAAAAAGTCACCGGCCTCGCTGGCGAGGATGCGCGTCCGTAATTCCGCCTTGTCCGCTTCCGTCGCCTCGCCCAGCAGATGCAGGACGGCCGCGCGCAACCGTTGCTCCTCCTGCCCGCGGAGCGCCAGGCGCTCGAACACGTCGTGGAATTCGTCGAGCAGGCTCGGGTGGTTCGCCGCGAGCGCTACGATCAGCCGCTCGCGCCTCAGCGGCGCATCCGCATGCCGCGACTGCCGCCAGCGCGTCAGCCCCGGCGTTTCGCGCACCGTTTCGCGGCGAAACCCCTTGCGCTCACCGCCCGGCTGCCATTTTCCGCGCCGGTCGGCGGGCGCGAAGAACTCATAGACCCGCTCGCGCATCGCCTGGTTGTAGTGACGACGCACCGCCTCGTCGCGGATGCGGCCGGTCAGGTCACGCAGGCGCTTTTCGAGCTCCGCCCGGCGTTCCGGCGTGTCGAACACGCCCCCCTGCGTCTCGCGCATCCAGAGCAGATCGGCGAGCGGCAGCGCCTCGTCCAGTACCTTGCGAAAGGCTTCCGGCCCCGATGCGCGCACCAGATCGTCCGGATCCTGCCCTTCCGGCAGGAGTGCGAAGCGCGCCGTGCGGCCGGGCTGGATGGCGGGCAGGATCAAATCGGCCGCCCGCCAAGCCGCCCTCAAACCCGCCTGATCGCCGTCGAAACACAGCACTGGTTCGCCCGTCATGCGCCAGAGCAGTTCCATCTGGTTTTCCGTCAGCGCCGTGCCGAGCGGCGCTACCGCATTGCCGAAGCTCGCCTGCGACAGCGCGATCACGTCCATATAGCCTTCGACGGCGATGATCGTGCCTTCCCTGCCCTGCGCCTTCCGCGCACGGGCGAAATTGTAGAGCACGTTGCCTTTGTGGAAGAGTTCGGTGTCGGGCGAGTTCATGTATTTGGCCGGCTGGTCCGGCGATAGCGCCCTTCCGCCAAAGGCGATGACGCGCCCTTTCGAATTCGGGATCGGGAACATCACCCGATCGCGGAACCAGTCATAGGAGACGGGGATATCCGGCCCGTGGCGGACAAGGCCGCAGGCCTCGATCTCTTCCTTCGCCACTCCCTTTCCGGCCAGGAACTCCTTCAGCGCATTGCGGCTTTCGGGCGCGTAGCCGAGGCGGAAGGCCTGCTGCGTGGCCGGTGTCAGCCCGCGTTCGCGCAGATAGGCCCGGGCGCGCGCGCCTTCCGGTGCCTGCAACTTCTCTTCAAAAAATTTCGTCGCCAGTTCCATCACGTCGTAGAGGCTGGCGCGCTGCTCCTCGCGCT
>JBDZVC010000064.1:0-16707 GCA_040255475.1 Phyllobacteriaceae bacterium
CGAAGGAGGAGAATTCGTCCACCATGCGCCCGATGTCGCCGACCTGGCGGATGATAGTGTCGGTACATTGGTCGAAGATTTCACGGTCCTCGGTGATCACCTTGCCGAACCGGCGGCGGATGCGTTCTGCCGAAAGCTGGATGGGGGTAAGCGGATTTTTGATCTCGTGGGCGATGCGCCGTGCGACATCGGCCCAGGCGCTCGTACGCTGGGCCGTGACCAGGTCGGTGATATCATCCACGGTGACGACGTAGGACGGATCATCGGACGACGACGCGGTTCCCGCCTCGCGCTGTTCCGGTGTCACCTGGACATTGAAGGTGCGCTCGGCGCCGGCGCGGTAGAAGGTGACCTGCTCCCGATAGACGGGGCGCCTTGACGACCGGGCGATCTGGAACACGCGCCCCACATCCGGCAGGACCGAAGACAAATTCTTTCCGACCGATGCCTTGTCCGATATCGCGAGCATGGTTTCGGCGGAACGATTGACGATGGTGACCACGCCCTGTGAATCGACCCCGATCACGCCGGCCGTGACGCCCTCCAGAACCGCTTCGGAAAAGCGCCGCCTCTCGTCTATCACGTCCTTGGCCGCGATGAGTTCGTTCCGGTGCGACTTCAACTGGGCGATCATCGTGTTGAACGTGTCGCCGAGGCTGGCGACATCGCCGTCGGACGCACGGACCGGCACGGAAACGTCGAGATTGCCGGTCGACACCTCGTCAGCAGCGCCGATAAGCTGACGGATCGGCCGTACCAGACGGTCGGCGACCGCGATGCCGGTCCAGATCGCGGCCAGAACGACAACCAGCGTCAAGCCAAGATAAAGCAGCGCGAAAGCGATCTGCGTCACCCGTCGGTTGGCGCCGAGAGCGCGATAGTCGTCGACATTCGCCCGCACGATCTGCCGCGCGCGGATCACCTGCGGATCGACAAGCCGGATCGTGTAGAGATAGACGTCCGGTATCTCCCGAAGCTTGACGATCGAGCCGACGATGTTGCGTATCCGCGGCTCGATCAGCACCGGCAGCCCGTCGGCCGCCTGATGGACGGCCTGGATAGGCGGCTCGGGCATCGGAAAGTCGGATTTGGTTTCGGCCTCAATGACGAAAGAGCCGTCCGATTTGATCAGCGCCGCGTCCGCGAGTTGTCGCCCGGTCGCCTGCTGGCTCATCAGGTTGCGGAAGCCGTTCCGATCAAGGTCATAGAGAGAGCGCGCCTCGTCGAGCACATAAGCCATGGAAAGCGTTGTGCCCTGAAGGTTCTGGGCATTCTCCCGCACATAGGCTTCGGCAATGGAGAGCGAAGAGTTGATGATGGTCTTCGTGCGGATTTCGAACCAGCGATCGAGACCGACATTCAATGTGATCGATGCGACGATGGCGACGACCACGGCCGGAATGATCGCCACCAGCGAAAACAGCGAAACGATGCGTACATGCAACCGGGCCGCTGCCTTGCCCCGCCGCCGGGCGGTAACAATGCGATGCGCCTCGCGCACAATCAGGCCGGCAAGGACAAGAATGAAAACGGCGTTGATGCCGATCAGGGCAAGCGTCGTATTCTCGTCGGGAACGATGGGCGTGAGGCCGGTCAGGATGACGAAGGAAGCAGCGGCCGTGAGCAGGGCGCAGATAACCGCTATCACGCCGGGCAGGATGAGAACCCGTCGCCTCTCATAGCGTGACGCCTCGGGAATCAGATTGGAACCGCCGAAACCGGCCTGTGCTGCCATATCGTATGCCATCTCTCCTGCGTGGCACTTATGCAACGCATTGTGGCGAGAATGCAACAAAGCGGCGGCAGACCCTGCCTAATCTCCCCTTGATCCACGATAAATGCTGACGCCGAGTTCGCGGATCTTCTTGCGCAAGGTGTTCCGGTTCAGCCCGAGCAGTTCGGCGGCTTTGATCTGGTTGCCTCGGGTTGCCGTCATCGACGCAAGTACGAGCGGGTATTCGACTTCCGCCAGGATACGCTGATAGAGGCCGGGTGGCGGCATCTCGCGCCCGAACGACGCGAAATAGCCCTGAAGATAGCGTTCCACAGCCCGACCGATGGTAACGTCGTCTGGCAACATCCCCTCAGCCCCCGCCGCGGCAGCATGGTCACCCGACTTGAGTTCGGTCTCCATGATCTCCGGCGATATTTCGTCCTGCGGATAAAGTGCCGCCAGACGCCGGATAAGGTTTTCCAGTTCGCGAACGTTGCCCGGCCATGGATAACGCTTCATGCGTTCGATGGCGTCGGCAGAGATATGCTTGGGCTGCAGCCCTTCCCGCTCCACCTGCTGAAAGAAATGGCGAACGAGGTCTGGAATATCCTCCGACCGCTCCCTGAGGGGCGGCAGCCGGAGCGGCACCACGTTGAGACGGTAGAACAGGTCTTCGCGGAACAGGCCTTGATTGATCAGCGAGCGCAAATCCTTGTTGGTTGCCGCTACGATGCGCACGTCCGTCCTGATCGGTGTTCGGCCGCCAACCGTCGTGTATTCGCCCTGCTGCAGGACCCGCAGCAGTCGCGTCTGGGCTTCCATCGGCATATCGCCGATCTCGTCGAGAAAAAGCGTCCCGCCCTCCGCCTGTTCGAAGCGGCCGATCGACCGAGCCTGCGCACCGGTAAAGGCACCCTTTTCGTGGCCGAACAGTTCTGATTCGATCAGATCGCGCGGGATGGCCGCCATGTTGATGGCAACGAACGGCCCGTTATGGCGGCGGCCATATTCATGAAGCGCACGCGCGACCAATTCCTTGCCGGTACCCGATTCGCCCGAGATCATTACGGTGAGGTCGGTTTGCATCAGCCGCGCCAGTACACGGTAGATATCCTGCATCGCCGGCGAGCGACCAACTAGCGGCATCGATTCGGGCTGTTCTTCGACGCGTATGTCGCGGCCGCCGCTTCTTGGTTCGGACAGCGCTCGGCCGACGATCTTGAGAAGTTCGGTCAGATCAAAGGGTTTCGGCAGATATTCGTATGCGCCGTGCTCCGAAGCACGGATGGCTGTCATGAATGTATTCTGCGCACTCATCACGATGACAGGCAGTTCGGGTCGCGCCTTCTTGATGCGGGGTAGGAGGTCGAAAGCATTGCCATCCGGCATGACGACGTCGGTGATGACGAGATCGCCCTCGCCCGCGGCCACCCAGCGCCAGAGCGTAGTGGCGTTCGATGTGATCCTGACATCATGCCCGACCCGCGAAAGCGCCTGGTTGAGCACGGTGCGGATCGCCGCATCATCGTCGGCAACGAGTATCTGCCCGTGCGCGCTCATCACCCGATCTCCATGGTGCTGGCCGCAGCCCCTTTACCGGCCGCCTCCTTCCATGCCGGCATCAGAATGCGGAAGATTGTCCCGTGCGGCGAGGATTCGCATTCTATGACACCGCCATGTTCGCCAACGATCTTGGCAACAAGCGCAAGGCCGAGCCCCGATCCGTTCTGCTTGGTGGTGATAAAGGGATCGAAGAGGATCGGCAGCAAATCCTCCGGGACACCGGATCCATTGTCCCGCACGCAGAATTCGAGCGGCAGCGACACACGATCCAGCGTACCCGGCGTGGAAAGACGCATGCCCGGCCGGAATGCCGTCGAAAGCGTTATCTCGCCGCCTTCTTCGTAGTCGATCGCTTCCGCCGCGTTCTTGACGAGGTTGAGGAAGACCTGGATGAGTTGGTCACGATTGCCGAAGACCGGCGGCAAAGAGGGATCGTAATCCTCCATGATCCGGATATGGCGGGCAAAACCGTTGCGCGCGATTGCCTTTACATGGTCGAGTACCGAATGGATGTTGACGGCCGACCGTTCGATCGGACGCTCGTCGGAGAATACTTCCATACGGTCCACCAGCGACACGATGCGGTCGGTCTCATCGGTGATGAGGCGCGTCAGTTCGCGATCGTCGTCGGAAACCACGCTTTCCAGAAGCTGGGCCGCGCCGCGGATGCCGGAAAGCGGGTTCTTGATCTCATGCGCCAGCATGGAAGCGAGCCCGCTCACCGAGCGCGCCGCGCCGCGATGCGTCATCTGGCGATCGATCTTGTCGGCCATCGACCGCTCCTGGAGCATGACGACCACGGCGCCGACGATCTCCGGCACCGGCGCCACGTAGATATCGACGATCTTCTCGGGGCCAAGCCGAGGGGAAGAAATGTCGACTCGATATTCATTGACCGGAGCACGGCGCTCCCTGACCTGCTCGACGAGAGTCAGCAACGGGCTGCCGAAGGGGACGAAGCTCGCAAGCTTGTAGCGCGCGAGGAAGACAGCGCTCGCCCGGAAGAAGTCTTCCGCGTCGGCATTGGCGAAAATGATCAGATCGTCCGGCCCTAGCATAATCACGGGATGACGGATCGTGTCGAGCACGATCCTGGCCGGATCGACAGGCGACGATCCGTTTATCGGGACGATGCTCATGCGGCTATCTTTCCCACGTCTGGCCCTTCGTCGTCGAACGCTTCATGGAGCAAGCCGGCGATGAGAGACGTGTCGGTAGCTGTCAGTATGCGGCTGCGCAGTTCCGGAGCGATGTCCGGTGCATGGCGATCGAGATACCAGCCGAGATGCTTTCGCGCCTGACGAAGGCCACTCTCAATCCCGTAAAGCAGAAGCATCGCCTCGTGATGGCCGACGACATAATCCAGGAGCACTCCTCGACTGTGCGGCACGTCCTGCGCTTCCGCAGCCCCACAAGCTGCTGCGATCTCCGCCGCCGTCCATGGCGCGCCGCAATTCGCCCGACCCACCATCACCGCATCGGCGCCTGAATGTTCCAAAGCGTGCGCGGCATCTTCGGCCGTTTCGATATCGCCATTGGCAACGACCGGTATGCGTACCGCTTCCTTGACCTGCCGGATGGCGCGCCAATCTGCCCGGCCGGTGTAGAACTGGCAGCGTGTCCGGCCATGGATGGTTATCATCGAGATACCGGCCGTCTCGGCGCGCTGCGCCAGCGCCGGTGCGTTCAGCACCTGCTCATCCCAGCCGAGGCGGGTCTTCAGCGTGACCGGGACGTCGACCGCACCCACCACCGCGTCGATCAGGGAGAGCGCGTGATCGAGGTCGCGCATCAGCGCCGAGCCGGAATAGCCGCCCGTCACCTTCCTGGCCGGGCAGCCCATATTGATGTCGATGATATCGGCGCCCTCGCCCGCCGCGATGCGCGCGCCTTCGGCCATCCAGCAGGCTTCGCGTCCTGCAAGCTGGACGACATGCGGATAGATGCCCGAATGCCGGACCCGCAGGGCCGATTTGTCGCGCCCTTTGGCAAGCTCGCCGCTGGCGATCATTTCCGATACGACCATGCCGGCGCCATGCGCAAAGGCGCGCTCGCGAAACGGCGCGTCGCTTATGCCGGAAAGCGGTGCCAGGAAGGCCCGATTGCGCAGAAGCACTTTGCCGACAAGGAGCGGTTCGGCCAGCTTGGCGGCATTGCTGCCCAGTTTCGATGCAACTTTTTCCATTGCCTATTTCTTAGACAAAGACCGGTTCGATAGCAACGAGATTGCTGCGCGTCGCAGGTACAGGCCGGGATCACGGATTCGCTCTGGTTTTTCCGTCTTTTGATGGATAGTCCTCCCACCATGGAGCAAAACATAGCAAAATGCCGGATCGCCGTGGTTCTGGTCGCAGCGGGCCGGGGGGAACGCGCCGGGTCGGCCGAAGGGCCGAAGCAATACCGGCCGATCGGTGGTCGTGCGGTGATCGCGCGCACACTCGATATCTTCCTGGACCATCCGGAAATCGCGGCTATCTCGATTGCGATTCATCCAGGCGACGCCGCGCTGTTTGCGGAAGCCGTCGGACAGCTTCCTGATCATGTCTTCACCGTGCCGGGTGGCACGACGCGGCAAGCCTCGACGCTTCTGGCGCTGCGTCGGTTGGAGGCACTCGACCCCGAGATAGTCTTGATTCACGACGCAGTCAGGCCATTCGTGAGCCCGGAACTTGTTGAAGGTGTGATCGAAAAGGCCAAGAGTGGCGTCGGTGCCCTCCCCGCCCTTGCCATTTCCGACACATTGAAACGCGCCGGCCCCGACGGGCGCATTGCCGGCACGGTGGAACGCGCCGGCCTTTTTGCGGCGCAGACGCCGCAGGGGTTTCCGTTCCGTGCTATTCTCGATGCGCACGAGAGAGCGGCGGAAAACAGCCGCAATGATTTCACCGACGATGCGGCGATTGCCGAATGGGCCGGAATGCCGGTCGAGATCGTCACCGGATCGCCCGACAATGTGAAACTGACCTGGGCAAGGGATATCGCCATGGCGGACGAAAAGCTTTCTCGCGCGGCGTTTCCTGACGTTCGCACCGGCAATGGGTATGACGTCCATGCCTTCGGTCCCGGCGATCATGTAACGCTGTGCGGGATTGCCGTTCCGTATGAGAAGACCCTTTCGGGCCATTCGGACGCCGATGTCGGCCTGCACGCCCTGACCGATGCCCTGCTCGCGACCTGCGGCGCCGGCGATATCGGAACGCATTTCCCGCCCTCCGATCCGCAATGGAAGGGCGCGGCCTCGCGGCTCTTCGTCGAGCATGCGGTTGGGATCGTCCGCGACAAGGGTGGCAGGATCGCCAATGCCGACGTTACGCTGATCTGTGAGGCGCCGAAGATCGGGCCGCATCGCGAGCGGATGGTCGAAGCCCTTGCGGCGATGCTGGACATCGCGCCCGAGCGCATTTCGGTGAAAGCGACAACGAACGAAAAGCTCGGCTTCATCGGTCGCAGCGAGGGGATAGCCGCGATCGCCACCGCCAGCGTGATCTATCCGGGGAGTGTTCCGGCATGAGCGAGAAAGAGGAGCTCGCAAGGCAGGTACTGGCCGCCTGCGAGGAACGCGGCATCATGCTGGCGACCGCCGAATCCTGTACGGGCGGCATGATAGCTGCGGCGCTGACCGATATCGCCGGTTCCTCGACCGTAGTCGATCGAGGCTTCGTCACCTATTCGAACGAGGCGAAAACGGAAATGGTGGGAGTCCGGCTGGAGACACTGGAGACCCATGGCGCGGTTTCGCGCGAAACCGCGATCGAGATGGCCGCCGGCGCGCTCGCGCATTCACGTGCCGGCATTGCGGTTTCGGTCACCGGCGTTGCCGGTCCCGGTGGCGGTTCGGTGGAAAAACCGGTTGGGCTGGTGTGGTTCGGGCTTGCCGTCAAAGGTCGGCCGCCTGTCGCCGAACGGCGCTTGTTCGAGGACAAGGGCCGGGCATTCATCCGCGAGGAAAGCGTGAAGACGGCGCTTGCCCTCGTGCTGGGTGGACTCAAGCGCTAGCGTTGCCGCCACCTGCTCCGTAAATCTCGTCGGCGCGCTTTTCGAACGCACCGGCGAACATACGGAAAGCGCGGTCGAACATGGCGCCCATCATGGCGCCGAGCAGCCGGCTCTTGAATTCGTATTCTATGAAGAAATGGATGTCGCAGCCGCCGCGGCTGTCATCCTCGAACCGCCACAGATTCTGAAGGTAGCGGAAAGGTCCGTCGAGATATTTGACCTCTATGGCATTCTCGGCACGTTTCAGCACGACCTGGCTGGTGAAGGTCTCGTGGATCGCCTTGTAGCCGACCGACATATCGGCGACGAGCACCGTGATTCCATCCCGCTCCTTGCGCGAGCGAACCGTCAGTCCCGTGCACATTGGCAGGAACTCGGGATATTTCTCCACATCCGCGACAAGGTCGAACATCTTGTCCGGCGTATGAGCGACATGACGGGTCGTTTCGAATTTCGGCATGAGAACCGGGGCTTACGCCGTCTTCTTCAGCGACTGCTCGCGCGCTGCCTTCAGCCTGGCGAAATCCTCGCCCGCATGGTGCGAGGAGCGCGTAAGCGGGCTCGCCGAGACCAGAAGAAAACCCTTGGTGTAGGCGATCGTCTCGTAGGATTTGAACTCCTCCGGCGTGACGAACTTCTTCACGGGATGGTGCTTCTTCGAGGGTTGCAGATATTGCCCAATCGTCAGGAAGTCGACGCTGGCCGTCCGCAGATCGTCCATCAGTTGCAACACCTCGTTCCGCTCCTCGCCGAGACCGACCATGATACCGGACTTGGTGAACATCGCCGGGTCGAGTTCCTTGACGCGCTGCAGGAGCCGGATCGAATGGAAATAGCGCGCGCCGGGACGCACGGTCAGATAGTTCGACGGGACCGTCTCCAGATTATGGTTGAAGACGTCGGGCCTAGCCTCGACCACGATCTCCAGCGCGCCTTCCTTGCGCAGGAAATCGGGCGTCAGCACCTCGATGGTCGTGCCGGGTGACCGTTCGCGGATGGCGCGGATCACTTCGGCAAAATGGCGCGCGCCGCCGTCCGGCAGATCGTCGCGATCAACGGATGTGATGACAATGTGATTAAGGCCCATCTGTTCGACGGCCTTCGCCACATTTGCCGGTTCGTCCGGATCAAGCGCAGTCGGCAGTCCGGTCGCGACATTGCAGAAGGCGCAGGCGCGTGTGCAGATCTCCCCCATGATCATGAAGGTGGCGTGCTTCTTGTCCCAGCACTCGCCGATATTAGGGCAGCCCGCCTCCTCGCAGACCGTTACCAGCCGGTTCGACTTGACGATCTCGCGGGTCTCCAGATAACCGCGCGAAGTGGGCGCCTTGACACGGATCCAGTCCGGCTTGCGCAGCACTTCCTGATCGGGCCGATGCGCCTTTTCGGGATGCCGCGGACGCGGCGGAACGGAAACCCTGTCCAGTACGGTTACCATCTACTCGAACCTGTCAATCTGGTTGCGGACACCCGCGAAGACCATCTCTTCGTCGGGTTCTCCTCCCGCATATAGTGACGCACGGTGATAGGTTCAGGTTGCCCGGGCGCCCGGGCAACCCGCTCTTTCATAGAACCTAGCGTTTCAACATCCTGCCGATAGCAATCAGGATGCAGGCACCGATGAAGCCGATGATGAGATAGGCGATCCAGCCGGTAAATCCGAGATTGAATGCTGCCAGTATCGCATTCAGGATTACCGCGCCGACGATGCCTAGAATAATGTTCATCAAGAGGCCCATATTGCTCTTCATGAACTGTTCCGCAGCCCAACCCGCGATGCCGCCAATAACGATAGCGGTAATCCAGCCTACGCCGTTTACGTCCATTTGCTGTCTCCTTCCTCGACAGTGATTCGAGCACAACGAACCAAGTATTCGCGGAACCGGCCCGCCCGTCAAACATGGATGACGCGGCCATAAGCGTCGAGCACACTCTCATGCATCATTTCGGAGAGTGTCGGGTGTGGGAAGACCGAGTGCATCAGCTCTTCCTCGGTGGTCTCGAGATTCATGGCAACGACGAAGCCCTGGATGAGTTCCGTAACCTCCGCGCCGACCATATGCGCGCCGAGAAGCTGTCCAGTCTTCCTGTCGAAGATCGTCTTGACCATGCCCTGGTCCTCGCCGAGCGCGATCGCCTTGCCGTTGCCGACGAAGGGGAAATGCCCGACGCGGACATCGTAGCCCCTCTCCTTGGCCTTCGCCTCGGTGAGCCCAACCGAGGCAACCTGCGGGCTGCAATAGGTACAGCCGGGGATCATGTTCTTGTCCATGGGATGCACGCCCGGCACGCCGGCGATCTTCTCGACGCAGATCACGCCCTCATGTTCGGCCTTGTGCGCCAGCATGGGCGGACCGGCGACATCGCCGATGGCATAGATGCCGGGCACGTTGGTGCGGCCGTAGCCGTCTATGACGATGCAACCACGCTCGGTCTTTACGCCGAGCTCTTCAAGACCGAGATTCTCGATATTGCCCTGCACGCCAACGGCCGAGATAAGGCGGTCGGCGGTGATCTTCTCGACCTTGCCATCCTTCTGCTCGACATGAGCCGTGACCGAATTGGCGCTCTTCTCGACCTTCGTCACCTTGGCATCGAGCAGAATCTTCAGGCCCTGCTTTTCGAACTGCTTCTTGGCGAAGCCTGCGATCTCGGCATCCTCGACCGGCATCACCTGCGGCATGAGTTCGACCACTGTCACGTCCGCGCCCATGGTGCGGTAGAAGGAGGCAAACTCGATCCCGATGGCGCCCGAGCCCATGACGATCAGCGATTTCGGCATTTCGGGCGGCACCATCGCCTCGAAGTATGTCCAGATCAGCTTGCCGTCCGGCTCGATGCCGGGAAGCACGCGCGGTCGCGCACCGGTCGCGATGATGATATTCTTCGCGGTGTATGTGCCCTCGCCCTTCGTACCCTTCGGCAGCGGCGGCTGCGGCTGCATCGGCTTCTTTTTTGTGGCCGATACGACGATCTCGCCTGGCTTGGTCAGCTTCGCCTCGCCCCAGATGACGTCGATCTTGTTCTTCTTCATCAGGAAGCCGACGCCGTTGTTCAGCCGCTGCGAAACGGCGCGCGAACGCTCGACCACCGCTTTCGTGTCCGGAGTGACCTTGCCCTCGAGTTTCAGCCCGTAATTGTCGAGATGATCGGCGTAATGCATGATCTCGGCGGAGCGCAGAAGCGCCTTGGTCGGGATGCAGCCCCAGTTGAGGCAGATGCCGCCGAGATGCTCGCGCTCCACGATCGCGGTCTTCAGCCCGAGCTGCGCGGAACGGATTGCCGTGACATAGCCGCCCGGCCCCGAACCGATGATGATGACGTCGTAGCTTTCTGCCACTTTGAGTTCTCCTTCGCTCAGAGTCCGAGCATCATGCGTGCGACAGGCTCGATACCGCGCCCGATGGCCCGCGTGTTTTCCGCGTCGAGATGGACGCCGTCGAGCGGGCTCGCCTCTGCCACCGAACCGGCATCGAAAAAGCCGCAGCCGATCTCGTCGGCAAGGTCGGAATAAAGCGTCGCCAGCATCTTCGACTGTGCGATACCAGGACCGAACCGCGCGGCGAAATCGGGATCGGCCGTTTCGCGAATTATCGGCGGGGCCACCATCAGGATCTCCGGCGGCTCCTCGTTCAGCGGATAGTCGAACCGGCGTATGATATCGACCAGCCTCTGCATGCCCTGCTTGGCCGCCTGCGCATGGCCTGCAATCCACGGCTTCATGTCGTTCGAGCCCAGCATGATGACGATAAGGTCGAGCGGAACATGGGTCATCAGGATCGTCGGCAAAATGCGGGCGCCGTTGCGGTCCGCGCCTGCGGCGTAGTCGTCGAAAATCGTCGTGCGGCCGTTCAGTCCTTCGGGAATGATGAGCGCGGCATCGCCAAGCGCTGCCTGCAACACGCTCGGCCAGCGGTCCTCATAGGCGTGCCGGCCAGAACCGTCCGGGCTAAAGCCCCAGGTCAGCGAATCGCCGTAACAGAGGACAGTTTTCATCGTTATCCCTTCGGAGCCGAGCCATCCCCGCAAGGGGAGGTTTGGGTGCTACACCAGCATGCTCATCGGGTTCTCGATGTATTTCCTGAACGCCTGCAGGAGTTCGGCACCGAGCGCGCCGTCCACGGCACGATGATCGGTCGAGAGCGTCACCGACATCATGTTCGCGACGACGATCTCGCCCTTCTTCACCACCGCCCTCTCCTCGCCCGTGCCAACCGCCAGGATCGTCGCATGCGGCGGGTTGATCACCGCCGCGAAATCCTTGACGCCGAACATGCCGAGGTTGGAGACGGCGGTGGTGCCGCCCTGGTATTCTTCCGGCTTCAGTTTGCGGTTTCGCGCCCGGCTGGCCAGATCCTTCATCTCATTGGAGATCGCCGATAGCGATTTCTGGTCGGCTTGCTTGATGATCGGCGTGATGAGGCCGCCCGGAATGGAGACCGCCACGCCGACGTCGGCATGCTTGTGCTTGACCATGTTGGCCTCGGTCCACGAGACATTAGCCTCCGGCACCGCCATCAGCGCCATCGCCATCGCCTTGATGATCATGTCGTTGACGGAGAGCTTGTAGACCGGCGCTTCGCCGTGGTCCGTCTTCTTCATCGGCGCTGCGGCGTTGATCTGGGCGCGCAGCGCAAGCAGCGCGTCGATCTCGCAATCGACCGTTAGATAGAAATGCGGGATGGTGGTCTTTGCCTCGACCAGCCGGCGGGCGATGGTCTTGCGCATATTGTCGTGCGGAACAAGCTCGTAAGAGCCTTCTTCGAAGAGCTTGAGCACGGCGTCGTCCGACATCGGCTTTGCGGCGGGAGCTGTGGCCGGTGCACTGGCAGGCGCCGTAGCCTTTGCCCCGCCGTCGGCGATAGCCGCCTCGACATCAGCCTTGACGACGCGCCCATGCGGCCCGGTGCCCTTTACACTCGCGACGTCGACACCGCCATCCTTGGCGATGCGTCGGGCGAGCGGAGAGGCGAAGACGCGATCGCCTACTGCATGACCGTTCGCCACCGGGGCGGCGGCCAGGGCTTGCGGCTTCTCCGGTTTGGCAGGCTCGGCCTTCGCCGGCTCCTGCTTCGGCGCTTCAGCGGCTTTCGGTGCCTCAGCCTTCTTCTCGGATGCGCCGCCGGCCTTGGCCGCGTCAGCCACGTCCTCGCCTTCTTCGGCAAGAACGGCAATCAGCGCGTTGACCTTGACGCCTTCAGTGCCCGCGGGCACGACGATCTTCGCGACCTTGCCCTCGTCAACCGCCTCGACCTCCATCGTGGCCTTGTCGGTCTCGATCTCGGCGATGACATCGCCGGCCTTGACCTCGTCGCCTTCCTTGACGAGCCACTTGGCGAGGTTTCCTTCCTCCATGGTGGGCGAAAGGGCCGGCATGGTGATGTTGATCGGCATTAACGGTCTCCGGCATAATATGGCGTTGGGTCTTCGTTCATGCCGAGCGGCCGGTCGAGCGGCCATAGATCGGCGAGGGAAAATGAGACGGCATCGAAGGGCGGCGCGCGGACCTGATCGTCGGAATTCCAATCCCCAACCTTCTTCCAATGGCCGTGATCGTTCTCGAAGGCTTCGAGTATCTGGAGGCGCGGGTCGATCAGCCACAAATGCGGCTCGCCCCCGTCCGCGTAAATACGCATCTTTATTGTACGGTCGCGGATTTCGGTGGATCCGGACAAAACCTCGCAAATCCAGTCGGGAGCAACATCAGTGAAAGGAGTGTCAGGAACCACGGGGAGTCGCTCGCATCGCCAACCAGCGATGTCCGGCACCAATACATGCTCTCCGAGATGGAGCTCCGGTTCAACGCTGAAAACCCGTCCTCCCGGCCCTCCTCGGCCCTTTTGAAATGGTGCAGTCAGCTCGTCGCTCAGACTTGTCGCGGTCAATCCGTGCCGCAACGAAGGCCGAGGATGCGTTCGGAGGACGCCGTTGATGATCTCCGCGACCAGATGCTCTGGCACCGCTTCCAGATCGGCGTAGGTAGCCTTCTTTTCTTGCGTAGCCATCCCAATCTCCCGCGGACGATCGGCCTATGCAATCATCCCCGATACGTCACTGCCTTCACCGCCTCGACCACCTCGGAAACGTGCGGCAGGGCCAGCTTCTCCAGATTGGCGGCGTAAGGCATCGGCACGTCCTTGCCGGCAATGGTGATCACCGGCGCGTCGAGCCAATCAAAGGCACGCTGCGATACCTGGTTGGCGATAAAATCGCCGACCGAGGATTGCGGGAAGCCTTCCTCGACCACGACAAGGCGGTTTGTCTTCTTCACCGAGGCGATAACGCTGTCGAGGTCCATCGGGCGAATGGTCCTGAGGTCGATGATCTCCGCGTCGACGCCCATCTCACGCAGTTCCGCCTCGGCCTTGACCACGTAGGTCATGCCGATGCCGAAAGAGACGATGGTGACATCCTTGCCTTCCTTGTGGATGCGCGCCTTGCCGATCGGCAGCACGAAATCGTCGAGCTTCGGCACGTCGAAGGAATGACCGTAGAGGATCTCGTTCTCGAGGAAGATCACCGGGTTCGGGTCCCGGATCGCCGCCTTGAGCAACCCCTTGGCGTCGGCGGCCGTATAAGGCTGCACCACCTTGAGGCCAGGTATATGGCTGTACCAGGCGGCGTAGTCCTGGCTGTGCTGGGCGGCAACGCGGGCTGCCGCGCCGTTCGGCCCGCGGAAGACGATCGGCGCGCCCATCTGGCCGCCCGACATATAGAGCGTCTTCGCCGCCGAATTGACGATTTGGTCGATCGCCTGCATGGCGAAGTTGAACGTCATGAACTCGACGATAGGCTTCAGCCCGGCGAAGGCGGCACCCACACCCACCCCGGCAAAACCATGCTCGGTGATCGGCGTATCGACGACGCGCCTGGCGCCGAATTCCTGCAGAAGCCCCTGCGTGACCTTGTAGGCGCCCTGGTACTCCGCGACTTCCTCGCCCATGACGAAAACGTCGGCATCGCGGCGCATCTCCTCGGCCATGGCGTCGCGCAGCGCTTCGCGGACCGTCGTCTGCACCATCTCCGTACCGGCCGGAATATCAGGATCGGCGGCTGCCTTGACCTCCGGGGCGGCAGGCGCAGCCGGCACCTTTTCGGCGGCTTCCTGCTTTGGCTGGCTCTCCGCTTTCGCACCATCTTCGGTGGCCTTCGCAGGGGCCGGCACCTGCGTTTTTCCGATGTCGCTCGCGCTTTCGCCTTCCTGCAGGAGCACGGCGATCGGCGCATTCACCTTCACGCCTTCGGTGCCCTCGGGCACGAGGATCTTGCCGAGTGTTCCTTCGTCGACGGCTTCGACTTCCATCGTCGCCTTGTCGGTCTCGATCTCGGCGATCACGTCACCGGCGGAGACCTTGTCCCCTTCCTTCTTCACCCATTTGGCGAGATTGCCCTCCTCCATGGTCGGCGAGAGGGCGGGCATCAGAATATCGATCGGCATATGCGTCCCTCTTCCTGGTCAGTGCACGATGTCGGTCCAGAGCTCGGAAGCATCCGGCTCGGCATCGCTCTGGGCGAAATCGGTCGCGTCGGCGACGACGTCGCGCACCTTCTTGTCCATCGCTTTCAAATCGTCTTCGCTCGCCCATTTCTTGTCGATGAGCCGCTTCTTCACCTGCTCGATCGGATCGTGCTCGGAGCGCATCTTCTGCACCTCGTCCTTCGAGCGGTATTTCGCCGGGTCGGACATGGAATGGCCGCGATAGCGATAGGTCTGCATTTCGAGGATGATCGGTCCCTCGCCCGAGCGGCACCATTCCGTCGCCATGTCGGCGGCCGCTTTGACCGCTCTTACGTCCATGCCGTCGACCTGGATGCCAGGTATCCTGAAGGATAGGCCCCGATGCGAGAAATCGGTCTCCGCCGAAGAACGGGAAACAGCCGTGCCCATCGCGTATCGGTTGTTCTCGATTACATAGATGACCGGCAGCTTCCACAGCGAGGCCATGTTGAAGCTTTCGTAGACCTGGCCCTGGTTGGCCGCCCCGTCACCGAAATAGACGACCGAAACATTATCGTTGTCGCGATAGCGGTTGGCGAAGGCAAGGCCCGTGCCGAGCGGCACCTGGGCGCCGACAATGCCGTGGCCGCCATAAAAATTCTTCTCCTTGGAGAACATATGCATGGAGCCGCCCTTGCCGTGCGAGTAGCCGCCACGGCGCCCGGTAAGCTCCGCCATGACGCCGCGCGGCTCCATTCCGGTGGCCAGCATATGGCCGTGGTCGCGATAGCCGGTGATGATCTGGTCGCCTTCCTTCAGCGCCATCTGCATGCCGGTGACGACCGCTTCCTGGCCGATATAGAGATGGCAGAAGCCGCCGATGAAGCCCATGCCGTAAAGCTGGCCGGCCTTCTCCTCGAAGCGCCGGATCAGGAGCATCGCATCATAGGCCGCTAGTTCCTGCTCCTTGGAAAAAGCCGCCGGTGCCGGTGCCTTGGGCGGGGATTTGGGCTTGTTGTCGGATTTGGCGCGTTTGGGCGCCTTTCTGGCGGCGGTGGCCATGCATCACTCCCCGTAAGAACTATGCGGAAGAAAACAACGTCTTCTTATTGGAGAAAAGCTAGCACGTGAGATACACTTCCGCCATGCCCAAACGCGCATGGCAGTCATGCCTCTAACCTACTAGAAATATTCGAAATAACAGGAATTAACCGGAATCCGGTTAACTGCTAGCGGATGGGCCGGTAAACCGTCACCTCATCGTCGCGGGAGAGGTTCAGCGCACGCCGTGCCTGCTCGTCGAGCATGTCCTTTTCGATCGTGCCATCATGCAGCAGTTGCACGCGCTGTTCAAGTTCCTCGCGCTCGCCCTTGATCCCGGCGAGTTGCTGCTTGACCGCCGCCGCCTGCGCGTCAAGCCGATGGCTGTTGTAGATGCCAAATTCGCCATGGAAGGCATGGAAGCCGAAATAGGCCAGGAACGCCGCCGTAATTGCAGGGACGATCAGCGCGCCGGTCCGCCGCCTGCGATGCTGACGTGTCCACAGATTGCTTCGACGAAACCACATATCGGGGAAATCCTGTTTACCCCAATGTGGCCGATCATGCTTAATGGCCGGTTACGGAGCCGGACCATTTCGACGTCTTATCCACGTGGCCGGAACGCGCCTTCGCCCGCATAGCGCGCCTGGGTTCCAAGCTCTTCCTCGATACGGATAAGCTGGTTGTATTTGGCAAGCCGGTCCGAACGCGAAATGGAGCCGGTCTTGATCTGCCCGCAATTGGTGGCGACGGCGAGGTCGGCGATGGTGGAGTCCTCCGTCTCGCCGGAGCGATGCGACATGACGCAGGTATAGGCGGCGCGATGCGCCATGGCCACGGCGTCCAGCGTCTCGGTCAGCGAGCCGATCTGGTTGACCTTGACGAGGATAGAATTGCAGACGCCCATGCGGATGCCGTCGCGGAGCCGTTCGGTGTTCGTGACGAACAGATCGTC
>JBDZVC010000487.1:0-3046 GCA_040255475.1 Phyllobacteriaceae bacterium
ATGGCATTTGAGGTCGAGCAGGCCCAGTTCGAAAACGGCGAACAGGCCGACCGGGCCCGCGCCGATGACGAGAATGTCCGTTCTGGTGATGTCGCTCATCTTGTCGCCTCGGCCGGATGGCCCTGCACTCTCTGGATCGGTTCGGATTTGCGCCCGCCTTGCATACGATGCTGTCCTGGAACCGGCATAGGTTACGGAAAATTCGCCTGTCCAGTTGCCCTGCCGCCGGCTTACCCCTGCCGTTCAGGAACGCGGACGACCAGCCCATCCAGTTCGTCGCGTACCTTGATCTGGCAGGAAAGGCGCGAATTCGGGCGGACGTCGTAAGCGAAGTCGAGCATGTCCTCTTCCATCGGCTCCGGTTCGCCAACCTCGCCGGTCCATTCCTCGTCGACATAGACATGGCAGGTAGCGCAGGCGCAGGCACCACCGCATTCCGCCTCGATGCCGGGAACGCCGTTCCGGATGGCGTTTTCCATCACCGTCGAACCGTTCTCGGCGTCGAGGTCGAACGGCGTGCCGTCAAAGGCGATGATGGTGATCTTGGTCATGAAGTGTTCTCGGAGGCGGTCGGCCATAAGGGCCGGAAATTCTTCCAGTTCGCGTTGCCGCCGAGATAACCACTCCCGGCGGCAAGTCAACCGTCCGGGAGCGACATGGTGAGGCGACATGAAATCGCGGACAGTGTGCCCATCGATCGTGCAGCTTCAGCGGCTGATCGCGGCGATGAACTCGCGAGCTTCCTCGACGCGGCGCGACAGTGCCTTGACGAGCGGCTTGGACGCCGGTTCCGCCTCGACGGCGGAGGCGGCCTCGGCCACCGCAAAGGCGCCGACGCCGAGCGCCGAGCCCTTCAGCCCGTGGGCGAGGTTGCGCCGCTCTTCCGATGCCGCGGTCGAGATCTGCTCGCAAACCGTTCCCGCCTGCTGCATGAAGAGCGAAAGCACCTCCTCTTCAACCGCGCGGTCGCCAAGCGTCTGGCGACTGAGATGGGCGAGGTCGATCGGCCTTGTCCGTGCCGCGCCGCACGCCTCGCCCCCCGGTTTCGCGAAAGCGACGGCTTCCGTTCCTTCTTTCATTGTCCGCTGCCCTCCGGCTTGCTCTGTCCCTTTCGTCCGCAAACGACGCTAGGCGGCTTGCGTGCACATCGCGTTAATGCACATCTTAATAAGAGGTTCTCGCGGAAGGGCAATTTTTCGGGGGATCACGTCCTCGTTAACCCTATGTTTAAACTTTTACCCATCGCGGGAAATGCGGGTTTCCTTTAAACCGGTGTCTCACTACGATACGCTGAGGCATCGTAGGTCAAAAATAAGCCTTATACGCGGAGAACGAGGGGTCTTTCGGGGCGGCTTCGCGTTAGAGAAAAACAGGATTCCGGCGGCATGGCGCGTAAAACCTCTACCCTCCAGAATATCGACAGCGATGTAGCTCGCGAACTTGAAGAAGCGCTGAATATCGACCTGAACCCCGGCGGTTCGGACGGGGATCTCGACATCGCCGCCTCGATGGCGGAACTGGAAGCCCAGATATCGCGCGCCGCGGACGAGCTTGCCCGCGAGGAAAAGGCGCAGAAAGAGGCTGCCGCCACGAAATCGAAGAAGGAAGAGAGCTTGCTGGAGACGCGGCCTGCCGAGGCCGCCAGGCCCGTGCAGGCAGCGGCGAACGCCGCTCCGAAGGCGATCGCCCAGCCGAGCCCCAAGGAGGAGCCTCGGGCGAAGGTAGCGGCCGAATTGCGGCCCTCGAAGCCCGCGCCCGCCCTACAGCCGCAAGCTTCCCGGTCGCAGGCCAGCCAACCGCAGGCCGAACGTACCGCCTCCCCCGCCGCGCGGCTGCCCGCCAATGACGACCAGCAGAAGGACTACCGTACCGTTCTGGCACAGATGAACCGGAGCGCGCCCGGCACCGTCTACTGGTTCGTCGCGCTCCTGTCGGTTGCCTGGATCGCCGGCGGGCTGATGCTCGGTCACCTGCTCTATGCGCCGAAGATCTGGCAGATCCGCTCCGTCGGCCAGCTTCTCGACGCGCCCTACGCCATCGCGCTCGGCATCGGCATAACCGTTCCCATCGTGCTCTTCTGGGGCTTTGCGGTGATGATCCGCCGCGCGCAGGAAATGCGCATGGTCGCCCGGTCGATGACGGAAGTCGCCTTCCGGCTCGCCGAGCCGGAGCACCTTGCCCAGGATCGTGTGACGACGGTCGGCCAGGCCGTGCGCCGCGAGGTGCAGGCCATGGGTGAAGGCATAGAGCGCACGCTCGCCCGCGCCGTCGAACTGGAGACACTCGTCCATACCGAAGTCAACGAACTGGAGCGCGCCTATTCGGATAACGAAACCCGCATCCGGGCGCTGGTCGACGGGCTCGGCAACGAGCGCGACGCCGTGGTCAGCCACGCCGAACGCGTGCGGGCGTCCATCGCCGGCGCTCATGAACAGTTGCACAGCGAACTCGGCGTGGCGAGCCAGGGCATCCGCGACAACATCCTTGGTGCCTCCTCTCGCCTGACGGCAACCATCTCGGAGGCCGGCGACCGGCTGATCGACCGCATCAACGATTCCAGCGCCACGATCAATGAAGGGATCGCCGAGCGCATGGACACGATCGCCGACCAGATCAGCACGTCCGGCGAAGCCTTCGCCAGCCTGCTCGACACGCGCGTCGCCTCGCTCCGGCAGGGCGCGGAAGACGCCGCGCGCTCGCTTTCCGACATCCTCGACCAGCGCACCAACGGCATGGTTTCCCTGCTCGGCGGCGCGACCGACAGCCTGACCGGCGAGTTCGACGCCCGCCTTGCGGCAATCGAGCGGACGCTTTCGGAGCGCGGCCAGTCGCTCATCAGCGAGTTCGAAACGCGCGCCGAGGCGCTCGACGCAGGCACGCAACGGCTCAACGCGGCGCTCGAGGCACGCGCGCGGCAGATCAACGATTCGCTGGTCGAGCGGGCGCGCGAGATCGCGACCGCCTTCACCGGCGGCAAGGCCGAGATCGCGTCCGCCATCGACGACGGCCGCATCGCCATCGGCAGCGAGCTTTCGCAACTGGTCAA
>JBDZVC010000065.1:0-16557 GCA_040255475.1 Phyllobacteriaceae bacterium
AATCGCCGTCAGTTCCTTCCATCGGGAACACCGATCATGACGGTGGTTTGGTGGGAAGGGACCGGTGCCTCCGGCGGTGGGTTGACGTGACCCGGGCTCAAAGGGAGGCGGCTGCCGTCCTTCTCAGGAAGGTGGTGGTCGGAAAGAGAGCCGGCGGGCGCGGTATGTTGCCGTGCCAGTCAATACTATTGAGAGGCATGGCCTAGCGCGCGCTTCCCAGCTCTTCGATAATGACCAGACCGGAAACGGGGCGTAACGGGGATGAGGCGTGTCTGGAAGACAGATGCGCAGGACGGAGAAAGATGCCCATAACCACAATAAGCTTCAGGCAAACGCGCCCAACAGCGCCCGACCGGGCGTCGCGCCCTCGCGGAGCCCAACCGCGCAAGCGGCGTGCGGCATGAGCGAAAACAAACCCCGACCGCACGGAATTTCCCAAACCCTTGCCGCCCGTCGCCCGTTCGGCTACCACGCGCTCACGAAAATCCCCGATCTGCCCGACAGAAGAACGACATGCCCGACAAGCAGGAAAAGATGAAGGCGCGGCTGCCGCGCGGTTTCGCCGACCGCACGCCCGAAGACATCCGCGCGGTGGACGAGATGGTGGCGAAGATCCGCGCCGTCTATGAGCTTTACGGCTTCGAGCCGGTGGAGACGCCGCTTGTCGAATATACCGACGCGCTCGGCAAATTCCTGCCCGACCAGGACCGCCCCAACGAGGGCGTCTTTTCGTTTCAGGACGACGACGAGCAGTGGCTGAGTCTGCGTTATGACCTGACCGCGCCACTTGCCCGCTACGTTGCCGAGCATTACGAGCGCCTGCCGAAGCCCTACCGCAGTTACCGCGCCGGTTGGGTGTTCCGCAACGAGAAGCCGGGGCCGGGCCGCTTCCGCCAGTTCATGCAGTTCGATGCCGATACGGTCGGCACGCCGGGCGTGGCGGCGGACGCCGAGATGGCGATGATGATGGCCGACGTGATGGAGGCGCTGGGCATCGGGCGCGGTGACTATGTCATCCGCGTCAACAACCGCAAGGTGCTCGACGGCGTACTGGAGGCCATTGGCCTCGGCGGCGAAGAGAACGCCGGCCGCCGGCTGACGGTGCTGCGCGCTATCGATAAGCTCGACAAGTTCGGGCCGGAAGGCGTGAAGCTTCTGCTCGGCCCCGGCCGCTGGGATGGCGGCAAGGAAGGCGAGGGGGATTTTACGAAAGGCGCGGGGTTGGATGAGCCCGCCATCGCGACAGTGCTGAAATATATCCGGACAGGAGAGATAGAGAACAATCCCGGCGTCGAGGAATTGCGCGAGATTTCCAGCCTGGTTCAGGCTGCCGGCTATGGGGATGACCGCATCCGCATCGACCCTTCCGTAGTCCGCGGCCTCGAATATTACACTGGCCCGGTCTACGAGGCCGAGCTTCTGGCCGAGATCCCCAACGAGGACGGTGTCGTCGTGCGCTTCGGTTCGGTCGGCGGCGGCGGGCGCTATGACGGGCTGGTGTCGCGTTTCCGTGGCGAGCCGGTGCCGGCGACGGGCTTTTCCATCGGCGTCTCGCGCCTGATGACGGCGCTGAAGAATCTCGGCAAGCTTTCGAGTGCCAATGAAACCGGCCCGGTCGTCGTGCTCGCCATGGACCGCGACACGGAGAGCCTCGGCCGCTACCAGAAGATGGTCGCGGAACTGCGCGCCGCCGGCATCCGCGCCGAAATGTATCTCGGCGGTTCGGGCATGAAGGCGCAGATGAAATATGCCGACCGGCGCGGCGCGCCCTGCGTCGTCATACAGGGCGGCGACGAGCGTGCGAAAGGCGAGGTGCAGATCAAGGACCTCGTCGAAGGCGCGCGCCTTGCCGAAAAGATCACCGACAACACCGAATGGCGCGAAGGCCGCCCGGCGCAGGTGTCGGTGCCGGAACGCGAACTTGTCGCCACCGTACGCGGCATCATCGAGGCGCAGAAGGCGGAGCGCAATTGAGGAAGCCTCGACAGGGTCGCGCGGGGCTGGACACCCCCCTCTGGCCTGCCGGCCATCTCCCCCTCAAGGGGGGAGATCGGCAGCTTGATGTTCGGCGCCTTCTTTCATCTGCCATTGCTGATTGGTGGGGGGCGTCGCGCAAGCTGATCTCCCCCCTAGAGGGGGAGATGGCCGGCAGGCCAGAGGGGGGTGAAGGGCCGCGCATGCCTTTCTCCGGGCGCCCCGCATGACGTTGCGCCCCCCCGCCATCGCCGCCGATATCATCGCGCTTTTCGCCGAGCGCGGGGCGGAGGCTGTCGATATCGCTATCCTGCAGCCGGCCGATCCGTTCCTCGACATGGCGGGCGAGGATTTGCGCCGTCGCATCTTCCTGACCGAAAGCGAGACGGGCAGGAGCCTCTGCCTTCGCCCCGAATTCACCATTCCCGTCTGCCTCGGCCATATCGCTTCGCATGCAGGGACGCCGCGCCGCTATGCCTATCTCGGTGAGGTTTTCCGCCAGCGTCGTGACGGACCATCCGAATTCTTCCAGACAGGCATCGAGGATCTCGGCGAGCGCGATGTAGCCGCCGCCGACGCCCGCTCCGTCGCCGATGCGCATGCGCTTCTGGAAAAGGTGCTGCCGGATCGGAAACTCGCCGTCACGCTCGGCGACCAGGGTGTGTTCGAGGCGGTGCTGGCCGCGCTCGGCCTGCCGCGCGGCTGGCGCATGCGGCTCGCCCGCGCCTTCGGCGCGCCGGATATTCTTGCCGCCGCGCTCGATCAGCTTGCAGAACCGAAAGGCAACAGCATGCTGGAGGAACCGGTGGCTTCGCTGGTCGCCGCCGCCGATCTTCCGGGGCTGTCGCTCTTTATCGAGGATGAGATGCGAGAGGCCGGCCTGTCGCCCTTGGCCGGCCGCAAGCCGGACGATATCGCGCGCCGGCTTCTAGAGAAATCCGAGCTCGCCAGCGTGCGGCTTTCCGAAACCGCGCTCGGCGCGCTGAAGACGTTTCTCGCGATCGACGTGCCGTTCGACCGAGCAGCCGAAACGCTGGCCGAATTCGCGCGGGAAGCAAGGCTTTCAATGGGCGCGGCGCTGGCGCGCTTCGCCGAGCGCGCCGAGGCTCTGGCCACCCACGGGCTGCGTTCCGCGGAAATCCGCTACGACGCCGCCTTCGGCCGTCCGCTCGACTATTATACCGGGCTCGTCTTCGAGATTGCGGCAGAAGGCGGCGAACGCCCGCTTGTCGGCGGCGGCCGCTACGACCGGCTCTTGACATTGCTCGGCGCGCCGAAGCCCATCCCGGCGGTTGGCTTCTCCGTCTGGCTCGACCGCGTCGAGGAATTGCGGGGAGGGCGGCCATGACGATCACTCTCGCGCTCCCTTCCAAGGGCAGGCTGAAGGAGCAGGCGACGGAAGCGCTGGCCCGCGCCGGACTGGTCATCGAGGCGCCTTCGGACCCGCGCCAGTACAATGCCCGCATGAAGGGCTTCGACGGCGTCGAAATCGCCTATCTCTCCGCCTCCGAGATCGCCCGCGAGGTCGGTGAGGGCCGCGTCGATCTGGGCGTGACCGGTGAGGATCTGTTGTGCGAGACCTTCTCGGACTGGTCGGAGCGAACGGAAATCGCAGCGCGTCTCGGCTTCGGCCGCGCCGATGTGGTGGTCGCCGTGCCGGAAGTCTGGCTTGATGTCGCGACGATGGCCGATCTGGACGACGTGGCGGCCGACTTCCGCCAGCGTCATGGGCGGCGGCTCACCATCGCGACAAAGTACTGGCGGCTCACCCAGCAGTTCTTTTCGGGCAAGCACGGTATCCAGGTCTACCGCATCGTGGAAAGCCTCGGCGCCACCGAGGGCGCGCCGGCGGCGGGTCTGGCCGACGTGATCGTCGATATCACGACGACCGGTTCGACGCTGAGGGCGAACCGGCTGAAGGTGCTGGAGGACGGGGTGATCCTGAAATCCGAGGCCTGCCTCGTCCGCTCCAAAAAGCGAAGCGGCGATGCGGCGGTCATCGCCGGCATCGCCGCAAGGTTCGCAGGGGACTGAGCGTTCAGACAGCGCGCCGCCCGTCGAGCGAGATGGAACCCGCACCTTCGACCGCGAGCGCCAGGAAGCCGCCGGCGATGGCAAGGTTCTTCATGAAATTGATCATCTGCATCTGGTCGGCGAAATCCGTATGCGCCACCAGCGCCGTCGCCACCGTGAAGATGGCGAGCACCCAGGCGGCGATACGGGTCTTGAAGCCGATCAGGATCGCAAGTCCGCCGAGAAGCTCGATCAGGCCGACGATCACCGCCGTCGCGGTCGGCATCGGCAGGCTGTAATTGGCGAAATATGCGGCGGTGCCGGCGATATTGGTCAGCTTGCCGAAACCGGACATGACGAAGATGATCGCGAACAGGACACGCGCGATGAGCAGGACGACATTGGCGGGCATGGTGTGGTCTCCTTTGAGTGCCGCCCCTCTACCCGAATTGCCGTCCCTGCGCGACCGTCCATCTCGTGCACAGTGTGGGCAGAAATTGTGAACGATGCCGGAGCGCTCGTTCACAAAGCCGGATATTCAGCCCGGATGCGTCATGTCCTCCGGCTTGACGATCCGATCGTAATCCGCCTCCGAGACGAGCCCGCTCCTGATCGCCTCCTCGCGCAATGTTGTACCGTTCTTGTGCGCGGTCTTCGCGATCTTGGCGGCGTTGTCGTAGCCGATGGTCGGCGCTAGCGCCGTCACCAGCATCAGCGAACGGCCCATCAGATCGGCGATGCGTTTCTCGTCGGCCTCTATGCCTGCAACGCAATTCTCGGCGAAGGAGCGCATGGCGTCCGCGGTAAGCCGGATCGACTGCAGCACGTTGAGCGCGATCACCGGCTTGAACACGTTGAGTTCGAAATGTCCCTGGCTGGCGGCCATCAAGACGGCGGCGTTGTTGCCGATCACCTGCGTCGCCACCATGGTCAGCGCCTCGGCCTGGGTCGGGTTGACCTTGCCCGGCATGATCGAGGAGCCCGGCTCGTTCTCCGGCAGGCGCAATTCGCCAAGACCGGAGCGCGGGCCCGAACCGAGGAAGCGGATATCGTTGCCGATCTTGAAGAGGTCGGTGGCAAGCGCGGAAAGCGCCCCATGGAAATTGGCCAGCGCGCCGTGCGAGGCCAGACCCTCGAACTTGTTTTCGGCCGTGCGGAAGGGCAGGCCGGTGATCGTCGCCAGCTTCGTCGCGATTGCGGTGTCGAAGCCTACCGGCGCGTTGAGGCCGGTACCGACGGCAGTGCCGCCCTGCGCCAGCGCATAGACGTCGCCAAGCGCCTGCTCGATGCGCTTGCGGCCGAGTTCGAGCGCGGCGACATAGCCGGAAAATTCCTGGCCGAGCGTCAGCGGCGTGGCGTCCTGTGTATGCGTGCGGCCGATCTTCACGATGCCGGCGAAGGCTTTCGCCTTGGCGTCAAGGGCGTCGGTCAGCTCTTTCAGCGCCGGCAGCAGCAGCGATGTAGCCTGCATTGCCGCCGCCACATGCATGGCCGTCGGGAAGGTATCGTTGGACGACTGGCTCTTGTTGACGTGGTCGTTCGGATGAACCGGCTTCTTGGAGCCCATCTGGCCGCCGAGCGTCTCGATGGCTCGGTTGGAGATGACCTCGTTGGCATTCATGTTGGTCTGCGTGCCCGAACCGGTCTGCCAGACGACGAGCGGGAAATGATCGTCGAGCTTGCCGCTCGCGACTTCGTCCGCAGCCGCGGTAATCGCCTTGCCGAGCGCCGGGTCGAGCAGCCCGAGTTCCATGTTGGTCTCGGCCGCCGCGCGTTTCACGAGCCCCAGTGCATGGATGAGCGGCAGCGGCATGCGCTCGCCGCCTATCCTGAAATTCTGCCGGCTGCGCTCGGTCTGCGCGCCCCAGTAGCGGTCGCCCGGAACTTCGATAGGGCCGAACGTGTCGGTCTCGGTACGTGTCGTGGTCATCATCGCCTCATTGAAATCCGGCGGCACCATATGGACGGGGTGCACGGGCGTCCAGATGCAAATGCGATCTTTGGTGCATTGCGGGATCAGCACTGTGGCCACCGTTTCGGGAGAGAAGACGGATGGCCTTTCTTAACGGCTGCGGATCACGGCGATCCAGGCAAAGCCGCGATAGAGCCGCCGAAAATCGGCGCGACGCCCCGTTTCTGCGGCGATCACCGAGCTCATCTGGAAGAGGTCATGGCGCGGCGTTACGTGGAAAACCGCGAGCCAGCGGGAAAGCGCCCTGCGAAACCAGCGTGGCATCCCCCTCTGGTCGCCGAAATCGACGATGTGCAGTTCGCCGCCCGGCGCAAGAAGGCCGATCGCGGCCCGCATCACATCGCGCCATTGGGGGATCATCGAAAGCGAATATGAGATGAAGATGCGGTCGAAAGTCGAGCGGCCGAAGGTTTTCTGGGCATCGAAGCTCGCCGCGTCGGCATAGGCAAGGCGCACCCTGCCGTGCAATCCGGCATCGGCGATCGAACGACCGGCGGAGCGCAGCATCTCGCTGGAAATATCGATGCCGAAGACTTGCGCGCTGGCATAGAGGCGTGCGGCCTTCACCAGATTGCGCCCCGTGCCGCTGCCGATTTCGAGGACCGAACCGTCTTTCGGCACGTCGAGGCCGTTCAGCATCGGGTCGCGGCCGAGCAGGTAGTATTTGCGTGTGGCGTCGTAGAAATGCCGCTGCCTGCGGTAGACGCGGTTCATGAGAAAAGCGTGGTCGATGACGGACGACATTCAGATGTCCTTCAGTACATAGAGGTGGAAGCCGCCATAGATCGAGGAGCGGTCGCGGGCGTGCAGGGCAGCCGATTCCTCGTCGCGGTAATGCCAGTTCGCCAGAAGCTTCGCCTCCAGCCGGCCGGGCAGCACGCTCTCCCCGCCGGCCGTGCGGAAAATGACCCGCGCGCCAGGGGCTGCGGTCCGGGTGATCGCCCGCCAGAGCTGGTCGAGCTGCTCGTCGTTCATCCAGTCCTGTGCGTCGAGCAGGACGAAGCAGTCGACCGAGGCGCTGGGCTTGGAACGCAGCAGTTCGGTGCAGGAGGCATTGACGATCGAAACCCGGTCGGCGCGGCCGCGCACGGTCTCGTAATTGCCGGCCGCGAGGTAGGGGGGAAGGGGGCCGTCTTCGGCGGAGGAATAACGTCGACCGAAGGCCTGCCACGCGAAATAGTTTTCGCCGAGCGGGAAACCGCAGGCCAGTTTCTCGAGCCGTCGGCGCAGCACCGCCGCCATGTCGCCGCCGCCGGCAAGCGCGTCATACTGTTGCGGCGGGATGCCGAGGCCGAACAGCGACGATTTGCATGAGGTTGCCCAGCGGATGAGCCGCCTGTCGAAAAGTGGCGACAGCTTTTCTTCGAAGAATGCGCGTTGTTCCGCCATGCTACGCGCATCGAGCAGAGCGGCAGGATCCACGCCGTAGAATTTCGCCACGCGATGCGCCATGCCGATGAACAGGCCGAGCAGGCCGAAACGATAGAGATTGCGGCTGAACATCGAGATGCGCCGTTGTCCGGTGATCGTCCGGTCTTCCCAGTAGGCGCGGCTTTCGGCGTCGAGACGCGGCCCTATATGCTCGCGATAGGCGGTGAGGTTCGCGGTCGAGTTCGCTTCGGCATAAAAACGGCGGAAGGCAGCGTAGTCCGGAAGCCATTTCAGCGCGGCGATCTTGAGCCGGTTGAAGGCGACATGCGCGGCATTGAGATCGACCAGTTCGATCGAGGCTGGACCGGCAGTCAGGTAGGAGAGCGCATTGCAACCTCCGGAGGCGATAGCGACCATCCGGTCGCCGGGACGAATCCTGAGTGCTTCCATGTCGACTTCAGGGTCTTCCCAGATCTGGGGATAGACCAAGCCTCTGAAGGCCTGGATGAAGAGCCGCTCCGAGAGCCCGCTGAAGGAAAGCGCGGAATTCTGCGTGACCGCGCCGCGCAGGCGACGGCCTGCTTCCCTGCGGACGTCGCGGAGGAGAACGGTCGCGGACTCATCGGCCAGATGCATCATGCCGCTTTCCTTTGCCAGGCGACGATGGGAAGGTGCTGCGCCCTCAGCGCGGAGGTGGGGTGCTTGGCCCAATGGATGATCTCCATGCGGCCGTCCGGGTGCTCGACCGCTGCCGTGCAGCTTTCGACCCAGTCTCCGGTATTGATGTAGGTGAAGCCGTCGATGTCCCGCAGCGCCGCGCTGTGGATGTGGCCGCAGATGACGCCGTCGACATCGCGTTTGCGCGCTTCGCCGGCAAGTGTCTCTTCGAAGCGGCTGATGAAGTTCACCGCGTTCTTCACCTTGCCTTTTGCCCATGCCGAAAGCGACCAGTAGGTCAGGCCGAGCTTGCGCCGCGCATAGCTGACATAGGTGTTGAGCAGGAGCGCCGCGTCATAAGCCCAGTCGCCGAAATAGGCGAGCCAGCGTGCATTGGCGATGACGATATCGAAAACGTCGCCATGCAGGACGAGGTAGCGCTTGCCGTCCGCAGCTTCGTGTGTGAAGGTTTCGCAAACCTCGATGCCGCCAAAATGCGTGCCGTAGAATTCTCGCAGGAACTCGTCGTGGTTGCCGGGGAGGTATATGATGCGCGTGCCCTTGCGTGCCTTGCGCAGCAGCTTCTGCACCACGTCGTTATGCGTCTGCGGCCAATACCAGCTGCTTTTCAGGCGCCAGCCGTCGACGATGTCGCCGATGAGATAGATGGTCTCGGCGTCGTGATGCCTGAGGAAGTCGAGCAGTCCCTCCGCCTGACATCCCTTGGATCCGAGATGAAAATCGGAAAGGAACAAGGCGCGGTAACGCTTCGGGTCGGCGGCCCCCCGCCGGGCGGAACTGTCGGCTGCATATCCGTCTTCCATGCCCGTCTTGCATCAGATTCGCGTGACAGGCGAATGAAGGATTGACGACCGGCCGATGACTGGCGGAATGCGCAAGCGGCAGCCGACCGGCCGTCGTGGAGTTTGAAAACAACGAACGGAATCAGGCGCTTGGAGCGCGCTCTGGAATCAATTAACGAGCCGGCCTACATGCATTACCAGCGTTCCGCCGAGCGGTTCGACGGGACAGGTCGGAATCCTAGGCCCATTCACCCTTGCGGAAGACCGGCGTACGCGAGCCGTCCTCGCCGATGCCGTCGATGTCTATTCTGTCGGAGCCGATCATCCAGTCGATATGGATCAGGCTCTTGTTGCCGCCCTGTGCCGCGATCTGTTCGGGCGTCAGCTTGGCTCCGCCGAGGAAACACTTCGAGTAGCACTGGCCTAGCGCGATATGGCACGAAGCGTTCTCGTCGAAGAGCGTGTTGAAGAACAGGATGCCGCTCGCCGAGATCGGCGAGGAATGCGGCACGAGCGCCGCTTCGCCGAGCCGCCGCGCGCCTTCGTCCGTGTCGAGCACTTTCGCCAGCACGGCTTCGCCGCGCGTCGCTTTGGCTTCCACGATACGGCCTTCCTCGAAGCGCACGGAAATCTCGTCGATCAGGGTGCCCTGATAGGAAAGCGGTTTGGTCGAGGAGACATGACCTTCGACACGGCGCGCATGCGGTGTCGTGAAGACCTCTTCGGTCGGGATATTGGGATTGCAGACGATGCCGTTCTTGGCGGTCGATGCACCGCCCTGCCATTCATGCCCGTCGGCTAGTCCGATCGTCAGGTCGGTACCGGGGCCGGAATAGTGCAGCGCGCGGAAACGCTTGCCGTTCAGCCATTCCGTACGCTTCTTGAGTGCGGCATTGTGCGCCGCCCAGGCGCCGATCGGATCGTCGCCGTCCACGCGCGAAGCGGCGAAGATCGCGTCGGCGAGCTTCGCCACCGCAACCTCTTCGGAATCGTCCGGGAAAACCAGCTTCGCCCATGACGTCCCCGGATAGGCGACGATGTTCCAGTTGATGTCGAAGCCGGTGATCTTTTCGAGCGCCGGCTGGTAGGCGAGCGAGTTCGCCTTGTTGGCGCGCGCGACCTTCGTCGCGTCCTCGTTCGACAACAGCATTGGGTTATCGCCGACGATGGCGAGCCGGGCGGTGTTTTCGGAAAACGCCTTCGCGACGCCCTCGTAAAGCCAGCCGGGCGCGCGGTCGAAACCTTCGTCCGGCGCGTTGCGGAAGCGCGAAAGCGTGACCTCCTCGTCGGACAGGATCGGCGTCACCAGCCCGGCGCCGGCGCGGTAGGCATGGTCGGCGATGCGGCGCACGAGGGGCAGCGCGGTTGCAGGGGCGGTCAGAAAGAGGTTCTGCCCGCGCTCGAGCCTCAGCCCGACCTTGACGGCGACTTCCGCCAACCGGTCGAGCTTCGCGGGATCGATGGAAGCCTGGATGCTGCGCTGGTGCGTGTTCATGCGATGGATGCCTCGGTATGGGTTGGTATGAGATGGTATCGGAAAATGGCCTTACGCTGCCTTGGCGCAGTTGGCGCAAAGTCCACGGATTTCAACGGTCGTTTTTTCGGGGCGGAAGCCGGAACGTGCACTGATGCCGTCTACGAAGGCGCGGAAATCCGCGTCGTGGATTTCAGAGACGGTGCCGCAGCGCTCGCAGATGGTGAAGCCGATCGGCTCGCCGTCATGGTGGACATGGCCATCGGCATGCGCGCAGGCGACGAAGGCGTTCATGCTCTCCAGCCGGTGCACGACGCCGAGTCCGCGAAGCTGGTCGAGCGCGCGATAGACCTGAAGCGGCGCGCGAAAGCCCTCGTCGCGCAACTGGTCTAGGATCTGGTAGGCGCTGAGCGGTGTGCCCGCGCGCTCCAGTGCCGCGAAAACCAGCTTCTGGTTTTTGGTGAATTCGGTGGTCGTCACGCTTCTTGCCGTTCCGCAGGGTTCAGGGCCTAACGTAATGACGGATGGCGCGCGCGGCAACATGGCGAAATGTCAGGCCCCCCGCGATTTATTGGCGATCGCGGCAAGGAGATAGGCGCCGGCGCCGAGCGCGGTGATGAAGAAGCTTGTCGGCCAATCTGTGAAATAGGCGAGGACCAGGCTCGCCCATGCAATGGCGACGGCGATCAGGATCGAGGCGACGATCCCTGCGAGAACGCCGCGTGTCAAAAGGAGCGATGTCGCCGCCGGCGCTACCATCAGCGCGAAGACGAGAAGCACGCCGACGATCTGCGTAGCCTCCGCCGTCGCTATCGCCACGATAACCATGAAGAGCATGGAGACGAGTTCAGGGCGGACACCCTTCGCCTCGGCAAGCTCGGGTTGCAGGCTGGCGAAGAGAAGCGGGCGGGCGATGAATGTCAGCGCAGCAAGCGTGACGAGCGCCATCGCAGCCAGCACGAGCACCGTGTGGAAGCCTATGCCGAGGACGTTGCCGAAAAGCACGCTCGTCGCCTGCGCCGCGTTGGAGGTGTAGAAATGCAGGAAGAGCAGGCCGAGCCCGAGCGACAGGGTCAGGACGATGCCGATCGCCACGTCGCGGTGCGCCCGCTCGCCCAACAGGCCGATACCGATTCCGGCCGCAAGCGTGAACGCCGTCAGCCCGAAGAAGGGCGAAAGGCCGACCAGCACCGCGCCGGTTGCTCCGGGGAAACCGACATGCGCAAGCGCGTGCCCGGCGAAGGTCTGGCCTCTCAGCACCAGAAAATAGCCGACCGCGCCGGCAACGATGCCGACAATGGCCGAAGCCGCGAAGGCGTTGCGCATGAATTCGTATTCAAGCATCGTGAACATGCGCGTGCCCTTCCAGTTCGATGCCGTCGGCCATGACGAAGATACGGCCCTCCACACGCACGACATGGATCGGCGTGCCGTAGAGATCGGACAGCACCGGCCCGCTGATGACCTCGTTCACCGGTCCAACCGCAGCCTTGCCGTTGCCGACATAGAGCACCTTGTCCGCCGCCTTGAGGAGTGGATTGATGTCGTGCGAGCAGAAGATGACGGCGATGCCGAGCCTTTCGCCAAGTTCCCGCGCAAGTTCGATAATGGTCTGCTGATGCCCGGCATCGAGGCTGATCAGCGGCTCGTCCAGAAGCAGAAGCTTCGGCTCGCCGGTGAGCGCCTGCGCGATGAGGATGCGCTGGCGTTCGCCGCCTGAAAGCCGGTCGAAAGGGCGTTTGGCGATATCGGTGGCGCCCACCTGCTCGAGCGCCTTCCATGCCGCCACCTTCTCGGTGGCGGACGCCACCGGCCAGCCCCAGCGATGACCTCCGGTCGCACCCGCGACGAGGTCGAAGCCGCTGACCGAGGTTTGCACCGAACCGCGGCGAAGCTGCGGGACGTAGCCGATGGCGGGATTACCGCGTCGCGGCGCCGTGCCCAGCACGGAAATCGTCCCGTCTTGCGGTCGGACGAGGCCGAGGATCGCTCGTAAAATGGTGGTCTTTCCGGAGCCGTTGGCGCCGAGAAGCGCGACGAATTCGCCTTGCGCTATGGCAAAGGAGACGCCGGACAGAACCCGGCGCCCCCCGTAGGCGAGCGTTACCTGATCGAAGTTTACTGCATTCATTGGGTGCGCGCGGCAAGCGCCTTTTCGACGGCGTCGATCTGCCCGCCGAACCAGCTCTGGATGGTCTCCCCGGCCGGCATGGTTTCCGTTACGCCGATGACGGAAACCTTGTTCGCCCGGGCGATCCCGAGAAGACGTTCGGTCGCCTGATCGGTCACTTGCGAATTGTAGAAAAGCACCTTCGCGGATCCGTCTTTCAAGCTCTTCTCGAAGGCGATGACCTGGCCCGGTGTCGGCTCGGCGTCGTTCATCACGGCCGTCTGGAATTTTTCGTTCAACATTTTGAAGCCGAGCGCTTCGGCCATGTAGCCGAAGACCGGCTCGGTCGCCGTCACTTCAGTGCCGCCATACGCCTTGCGGACAGCTTCTATCTCCTTGCCGACCTTTTCCATCGAAGCGGTGAATTTTGCCAGATTGACCTTGTAGTCGGCCGTGTTTTCGGGATCGCGCCTGGCAAGCTCGCCGGAAAGCGCCTTGGCGACGGCTGGAAGCGTCGCGGGGTCGTACCAGAGATGCGGGTTATCCCCTTCCTTCTTCCCGGTAAGCTCGGCCGCGACGATTGCCGAGCGGTTGCCGGCGGAAGAAGCCGAAACAAGCTTTTCCATCCACGGATCGTAGCCGGCGCCGTTGTAGATGACGATCCCGGCGTTGGCGACTGCCCGCGCAGTGGACGGGCTGGTCTCGAAGAGATGCGGGTCCTCGTCAGGATTAGAGAGGATGCTGGTGACCGCGACGTGGTCGCCGCCGATCTGTTGGGCAAGGTCGCCGTAGAAATTCTCGGCGGCGACGATATTCACCCTGTCGGCGGCAAGCGCAGCATCTGCGGGCAGGAACGGAGCCGCCGCCAGCATGACGGCCGCGAAGAGAAAGGAGCGCATGGTTATTTCCTTCGGCAATGGGATGAGGGATGCGGCCAGCCGGAAGCTCGTTACGTAACAATATAACATTTACATTTCGACGAAAGCGCTGGCAAGAGGGGAGCATGAAAAATGCGTGGAGTTGTTTCGGTCCGCGCCATTGACCTAGTCGGCACTTCCCGTTACCGATCCGCAGCCCATGTTCGAGCTTCTCGTCGCCGCGGTCCTCATCCTCCTCAACGGTGTTTTCGCCCTCTCGGAGCTCGCTATCGTTTCTGCGCGCAAGGCGCGGCTCGGTCCGATGGCCGAGCGAGGCGTGCGCGGCGCCGCCGCCGCCGTAAGGCTGAGCGACAATCCGGGCCGGTTCCTCTCCACCGTGCAGATCGGCATCACGCTGGTGGGGATTCTGGCCGGCGCCTTTTCCGGTGCCGCGCTCGGCGAACGGCTGAGCGGGTTCCTATTATTGGAGGGGCTTTCCCAACGCGTGGCGGAACTGGCCGGCTATTTGATCGTCATCGGCCTCATCACCTTCCTGTCGGTCATTATCGGCGAGCTTGTGCCGAAGCATCTGGCGCTGAAGAATCCCGAGCGCATCGCCTGCATGATGGCGCCGACGATGCTGTTCCTGTCGCGCGCGGCGGCTCCTCTCGTCTGGCTGCTGGATATGTCGACGCGGCTGCTGCTGACGGTGTTCGGCGTCTCCACCGGGTCGCAGAGCGCCGTCACGGAGGAAGAACTGAAGACGGTTGTGGCGGAAGCGGAAAGCGCCGGCGTGATCGAAAGCGCCGAGCAGTTCATGATCTCTGGCGTCATGCGGCTTTCGGACCGCACCGTACGCGCGATCATGACGCCGCGCACCGATGTCGAGCTTCTCGATGCGGGGCTGAACGACACCGAACTGCGCAAGGCGCTGCTCGATTCGCGACACTCGCACCTGCCGGTCTATGAAGGCACGCCCGACGAGGTGATCGGCGTGGTGATCGTCCGCGACCTGATCAAGCCGCTCACCTCGAAACGCAGATTCGACCTGAAGCGGCATGTGCGAACCGCGCCCGTCGTGCCGGACACGCTGGAGGGGCTGGACGCCGTTCGCCTGCTGCGCGATGCCGAAGTGCCCGTTGCGCTGGTGCTCGACGAGTATGGTCATTTCGAGGGACTGCTGACGCCGGCAGACATCCTCGACGCCATAGCCGGCGCCTTCCGCTCTGACACCGAAAAGGACGAACCGGAGGCCGTTCAGCGTGAGGACGGGTCGTGGCTGCTCGCCGGCTGGATGCCGGTCGACGAGATGGCCGAGCTGCTTTATCTCGGCCTGCCGGCCAAGCGCAGCTACGATACCGTGGCCGGCTTCCTGATCAACGAATTCCAGCGCATTCCCGAGACCGGCGATCGGATCGACATCGGTGCCTGGCGCTTCGAGGTAGTCGATCTCGACGGCCGCCGCATCGACAAGGTCCTGGCCTCGCGCCTGCCTTGATGGCGGGTTTTCTTTATGGTTAACAAATACTTGTCGCAGGAAGCGGAATCTCTTGCGGAACTTCCGCTCGGGGGAACATGAAAAAGGCGGCCCCTAGCCGCCTTTCGCTTGGTGCTGAACGCGACCGGCCTAACGGCGTATTGCGTCCTTCAGACCTTCCTTCGCGTCGCCATAGGCCTTCTGCACCTTGCCGGCGGCCTTCTCGACCTTGCCCTTGGCTTCGGTCTTCTTCGAGCCTGTCACTTTGCCGGCCGCTTCCTTGACCGTGCCCGAAACCTCTTTCGTCACACCCTTCACCTGATCCTTGTTCACCATCTGTGTGCTTCCTCGCATGGCTGGAGAGAGATTGATGTCGCGGCCGTGACCGCAAGAGAACGCGCGATGACGTGACCGGTTCCTCGAAAGGTGCTTTGGTGGAGCGTTGCCTTGAGGATTTTCCACATTGAACGGCACCGCTCTCGCACCAGCCAAAGCCGGCTCCGACCCGGCGGGCTTCATCAAGGCGAATATGCGCCTTGGGCCCATTCCTTCCGTTCCCGAAATCAGCCTCTATACCGCTCATCCAGGTAGCAACCTTTGGCGCCTGACGGGCAAGGCAGGGCAGGGGCGGCCGCCTTATTGGGCCTATGTCTGGGCCGGCGGCGCGGTACTTGCGCGTCACTTTCTCGATCGGCCGGAGAGCGTTTGCGATCGTCGTGTTCTGGATCTCGGTGCGGGCGGCGGCATTGTCGGCATCGCGGCCAAGAAGGCGGGAGCGGTTTCGGTGATTGCCGCCGAGATCGACCGCAACGGCCTCGCCGCGATCGGCCTGAACGCTGAGGCGAACGGCGTGACGCTGGAGATCACCGGCCACGATCTGACCCGATCCGATCCGCCGTCCTGCATTGGACTGGTCGCGGTCGGTGACCTCTTCTATGCCGCCACCCTGGCAAGGCGCGTCACACGCTTTCTCGATCGTTGTCTCGACGCGGGAGCCGACGTGCTGGTCGGCGATCCGGGGAGGGCATTCCTGCCCCATGCGCGGCTGGAGCCGGTCGCGGAATATAGAGTGCCGGATTGCGGTGATGGTGGCTCAGCGTTGAAGCCAAGCACGGTCTTCGCCTACCGGTAATGAAAAAGGGCGGCCTTGCGACCGCCCTTTCCCGATAAACGATGGGAGAGTGGACTTAGAAGTCCATGCCGCCCATTCCGCCCATGCCGCCGCCGGGCATCGCCGGAGCCGGAGCGTCCTTCTTCGGCGCCTCGGCGATCATGGCTTCGGTGGTGACGAGCAGGCCGGCGACCGAAGCCGCATCCTGCAGCGCATGGCGCACAACCTTGACCGGATCGACGATACCCATGGTGATCATGTCGCCATATTCGCCGGTCTGGGCGTTGTAACCGTAGGTCGCTCCCTTGTTCTCCAGGATCTTGCCGGCAACGATCGAAGCCTCGGCCCCGGCGTTGCTCGCGATCTGGCGGGCCGGAGCCTGCAGCGCGCGACGAACGATGTTGATGCCGGCCGTCTGGTCTGCATTGGAGCCAGTCGACTTGATCGCCTGCGTGGCGCGCAGCAGGGCGACGCCGCCGCCCGCCACGATGCCTTCCTCGACCGCCGCACGGGTTGCGTTCAGCGCATCGTCCACGCGGTCCTTCTTCTCCTTGACCTCGATCTCGGTCGAGCCGCCGACGCGGATCACCGCGACGCCGCCAGCGAGCTTGGCAAGGCGCTCCTGCAGCTTCTCGCGATCGTAGTCGGAGGTGGTCTCCTCGATCTGCTGCTTGATCTGGGCAACGCGGCCCTGGATCTCGGCCTTCTTGCCGGCGCCGTCGACGATCGTGGTGTTCT
>JBDZVC010000488.1:0-3018 GCA_040255475.1 Phyllobacteriaceae bacterium
GCCTTGAGGCCGGGCCATTTCGCCTGCGCCTCCTGCACCCGGTTCTCGCCGAATACGCGCTGGCCGGCCTTGATGACCGGACGGATGTCATCGGCCGCAAAGGTCTTCGAAACGGCGACGAGCGTCACCGATCCCGCCGGGCGGCCCGCCTCGGCCTCCGCTTTTGCGATCTTCTCCTTCACGGCTTTCAGCCGTGCCACGCTGTCCGTCATTTTCTTGCCGTTCCAGTCTGCGCCAGCACGCGCAGTTGACGCTTCGCGCAAAGCATGGTGAAGGTCGCCGCGTTTCCAATTCCCGGCGGCCTTACGCTGCCCTGCCTTTTAAGCGAAAACCCTGCCATGGCAACCGAACGATATAATCCGCGCGCTTCCGAAGCCAGATGGCAGAAGGCATGGGACGAGGCGCGGCTCTTCGAAACCAGGAACGACGACCCGCGGCCGAAGCATTACGTGCTGGAGATGTTCCCCTATCCGTCGGGCCGCATCCATATGGGCCATGTGCGCAACTACGCCATGGGCGACGTGGTGGCACGCTACCGGCGCGCGATGGGCTCGAACGTCCTCCATCCGATGGGCTGGGACGCCTTCGGCCTGCCGGCGGAAAACGCCGCGCGCGACAACAAGGTCAACCCGCGCGAGTGGACCTATGCCAACATCGCCGCGATGAAGGCGCAACTGAAGACGATGGGGCTGTCGCTCGACTGGGCGCGCGAGATCGCGACCTGCGACCCGAGCTACTACAAGCACCAGCAGAAGATGTTCCTCGACTTCTGGCGCGCCGGCCTCGTCGAGCGCAAATCGGCCAAGGTCAACTGGGATCCGGTCGACATGACGGTGCTCGCCAACGAGCAGGTGATCGACGGCCGTGGCTGGCGCTCCGGCGCCGAGGTCGAGCAGCGCGACCTCACGCAATGGTTCTTCAAGATCACCTTGATGGCGCAGGAACTGCTCGACGGGCTCGATACGCTCGACCGCTGGCCGGAGAAGGTGCGCCTCATGCAGCGCAACTGGATCGGCCGGTCGGAGGGCCTGCTGATCCGCTGGGCGATTGCGCCGGGAACCGCGCCTGGCGGCGAGACCGAGCTTGAAGTCTATACGACGCGTCCCGACACCATTTTCGGCGCCTCATTCATGGCGGTCGCGGCGGATCACCCGCTGGCGAAGAAGGCAGCGGGAGAGAATCCGAAGCTGGCCGCCTTCATCGAAGAGATACGCCATGCCGGCACCTCTGTAGCGACGCTGGAGACAGCGGAGAAGAAGGGCTTCGACACGGGCGTCCGCGTCGTCCATCCCTTCGATCCGTCTTGGACCCTGCCGGTCTATGTCGCCAATTTCGTCCTGATGGAATATGGCACCGGCGCGATTTTCGGTTGCCCGTCCGGCGACCAGCGCGACCTCGACTTCGCCAACAAATACGGGTTGCCGGTCATTCCGGTCGTCATGCCGGAAGGAGCGGATGCGGCGACGTTCCGCATCACGGAAGAAGCCTATGTCGACGACGGCGTGATGATCAATTCACGCTTCCTCGACGGCCTGCGGCCGGATGAGGCTTTCGAGGAGGTTGCCACGCGGCTTTCCGGCGAATCCATCGGCAACCGACCGACAGCGGAGCGCAAGGTGCAGTTCCGCCTGCGCGACTGGCTGATCTCTCGCCAGCGTTATTGGGGCTGCCCGATCCCGGTTATCCATTGCGAGGATTGCGGCGCCGTGCCCGTTCCCGATTCCGCGCTTCCCGTCGAATTGCCGACCGATGTCACCTTCGACAAGCCGGGCAACCCGCTCGACCATCATCCGACGTGGAAGCACGTTTCCTGCCCGAAATGCGGGAAGCCTGCGACCCGCGATACCGACACGATGGACACGTTCGTCGATTCGTCCTGGTATTTCGCCCGCTTCACCGACCCGTGGAACGAGACGGCGCCGACGACGCTGGCCTATGTCGACGGAAAAACCGGCTGGCTGCCGGTCAACCAGTATATCGGCGGCATCGAGCACGCGATCCTGCACTTGCTCTATTCCCGTTTCTTCGTGCGCGCCATGAAGGCAACCGGCCACGTCAACGCGGTCGAGGAACCGTTCGAGGGCCTCTTCACGCAGGGCATGGTCGTTCACGAGACCTACCGGCTCGGCAGCGGGCCGAACGCGCAATGGGTCGAGCCGGCGAAGGTCCGGATCGAGGAGGTGGACGGCAAGCGCGGCGCCACGCTTATCTCGAGCGGGGAGAAGGTGACGATCGGCTCGATCGAGAAGATGTCCAAGTCGCGGAAGAACGTGGTCGATCCGGACGACATCATCTCCGGCTACGGGGCCGATACGGCCCGCTGGTTCATGCTTTCCGATTCGCCGCCCGACCGCGATGTCATCTGGACCGAGGCCGGCGTCGAGGGCGCGCACCGCTTCATGCAGCGCGTCTGGCGCATGGTCTCGGAGGCAGCACCCTTCCTGAAGGGCGTCGAGGGGCGCCCGGCGCATGAGGGGCCGGCGGCCGAAATCTCCCGATCGGTGCACCGCACTCTGAAGGCCGTCGGTGATTCGATCGAGCGGCTGGCCTTCAATACGGGCGTCGCCGCCATCTACAAGCTCGCCAATGTCCTCCAGCCCGCGCTTGCGGAGCTTGCTGCGGGGAGGGCCGATGCGGCCATGCGCGCTGCGCAGCGCGAAGCCGTCGAGACGCTTTCCACCATCATCGCGCCGATGATGCCGCATCTGGCCGAGGAATGCTGGGCCGCGATCGGCGGCAAGGGACTGGTCGCCGAGCGCGCCTGGCCCGCTTTCGACCCGGCGCTGGTCATCGACGAGGAAATCACATTGCCGGTACAGATCAACGGCAAGAAGCGTGGTGATTTGACAATTGCGCGCGACGCGGATCAAGGTGCCGTCGAACGGGCAGCGCTCGACCTCGATTTCGTCAAGAAGGCGCTCGAGGGCAGGCCGCCGCGCAAGGTGATCGTGGTTCCACAAAGGATCGTCAATGTCGTTGCGTGAACGGAAAGGCCCGCTCTTCGCATTCGCACTCACC
>JBDZVC010000066.1:0-16393 GCA_040255475.1 Phyllobacteriaceae bacterium
GGCAAGCAATATAACGCCTCACAGGGCGCCATCGTGATGATCGACAATACCGGTGCCGTGCGCGCCATCGTCGGCGGCACAGACTATGGCGCCAGCCAGTTCAACCGCGCCACGCGCGCCGAGCGGCAGGCCGGTTCCTCCTTCAAACCCTACGTCTATGCCGTTGCCATGGAAAAAGGGCTGACGCCGGAGACGAAGATATCCGGCGCGCCGATCAACTGGGGCGGCTGGTCGCCGGGCAACTATTCGCGCGGCGAAGGCGGCATCATGACGCTCGCCAACGCGCTTGCCCACTCGGTCAATACGGCCGCCGTGCGGCTCGCCCATGACACGACAGGCCTTGCGCCCGTCAAGCAACTCGCCGAGGCGATGGGCGTGGAATCGCCGCTCAACGGACACAAGACAATGGTGCTCGGCACGTCGGGCATGACCGTGATGGATCAGGCGACCGGCTACAGCGTCTTCCAGAACGGCGGCATGGCGGGTACCCGCCACGGCATCATGCAGCTTATCGATCGCAGCGGAAAAGTGGTCTGGGAATATTCGCGCGATGCGCCAAAGCCGCACCGCGTGCTTTCCGAAAAGGCCGCGACCGAGATGAACGAGATGCTGGTCGGCGTCACGCAGAATGGCACCGGCCGGCGCGCGCAACTGCCGATGACGCTCGTCGGCGGCAAGACCGGCACGACTCAGTCCTATCGCGATGCGTGGTTCGTCGGCTTCACCGGCAACTACACCTGCGCGGTATGGATCGGTAATGATGATTATTCGCCGATGAAGCGCATGACCGGCGGCACCGTACCGGCCATGACATGGGAGCGGCTGATGGCATACGCCGAACAGAATATCGAGCTGAAACCGGTCTTCGGCATCAAGGACAGCCTGCTGAAACCGAAGGAAGTTGCCAGCGCCAAGGACCAGACCGACGAGGCGCCGCGCGACGAGCGCCCTCGCCTGCTCTCCTCGGCAACCACGAAAGTGCTGAAGGATATCGCTAAGATGTTCGAGGAAGCCCCGACTATCAACACGCCGATCGGCCCGGAGGCGCTTTCCTCGCTCTGAACCCGCGTCGCTTGCTTTGGCAGGCGCCTCCAAGGTAGAGCCTGACAATCCGCATTCGTTCCGGCGCCTCATGTTTCGTACCGTCGTACTCGTCCTCGTCGCGCTTGCCATCGCTATCGGCGGCGGCGCATGGAGTCTGCGCTATGCGCTCGAACATGGCTTCGGGATGGAGGCGCTCGCCGTCGGGCCCTGGCAGGCCAACCCGGATTTCGGCGCGCCGGATGCCTCGGCCTACGCCAAGGCGGTAGTGGCGCAACGCGGTGAACTACCGCTCGGCCGCGCCGAGGGGCTTGTGTTCCACGCCTCGGACGACAGTTCCGGCGCGGCGCTGGAGCGCAATTGTTCCTACCGCATCGCCGGGGAATTGCCGGCCGCACGCTTCTGGACGCTCCATGCCGCAGACCCGGCGATGCGGCCGCTGCCGGAAACAGCAATCCGACCGGCGGCGCTCCAGTCGACCACTATACTACATAACACGGACGATTCCGTCGTGGTTACAGCCTCGCAACACCCAACGCCGGGCAATTGGCTTTCCTTGTCCGGGACGGGTCATATGATGCTGATCCTCGCGCTTTACGACACGCCGATCGCAAGTAGCACCGAGGTTTCCCGTATCGTCCTGCCGCGCATTTCCAGGTTGGGCTGCGAATGATTCGCCTTCTCTATGCGATCCTGGTCGGGCTGGTGGGCGCCGGCGTGGTACACGCCATCATCCTCCTTATCCTGCCGCATTATTCGGAGCGCGATGCCTGGGCACGGCTCGCGGCTCGCGCCGATTTCTATCACTTCACCAGGATAAGCGGAGAGAATTCGCCACCCGTCGTGCGAGGCGTCGACCCATTCTTCGATGCCGTAGCCTGCCGCTTCGACCTTTCCGAGGGTGTCGTCCATGTGAAGGCGCCCGGACACGTGCCCTTCTGGTCGGTGTCGGTCTACAATCGGCACGGACAGAATATCTACAGCCTGAACGACCGCGCACAGACGCTCGGCGACCTCGATCTGGTGCTGGTTACGCCGGCGCAGATGATCGAGCTCAAGAAGAGCGTGCCGAAAGAATTCGAGAAATCCGTCTTCATGGAAGCGGATGTCGGCCGCGGTATCGTGGCGATCCGCAGCTTTGTCCCGGACCAGACATGGGCGAAGGCCATCGCCGACTACCTGAACAACGCAAGCTGCGCGCTCCGATAAGAGGGTAAGTCGACAATCGCGGCCTCGATCAGTGGCGAGGCTCGCTTCCCTCCGCGCCGGGGGCGTAACTCCCCGGGCTGACAGTCCGGTCGGCTTGCGAAACGACGCGGCCCTGTTCGTAGCGCACGCCGGGGAAGATGATCACATCGCCGGCCTTCGCCAGCGAGCCGGGGAAAACACCGCTCGTGGTCTTGCGCGGTGTGAAGGCCAATATCGTAGCCATATTCAGGTCTCCTCTCGGAAATTCCGGAGTAAACACGCAACACCTCCGCTCGTATTTAAGCGCTCCTTAGAGTTAACAGCCTGCTAACGGATCATCGCTAAATTGAAGCAAATTGTTTCGGAACTCCGCCGTCGCTGTCAGGGCGCGGCTGCGGTCCGGATGAGTATCAGGCGTATCCGCGTGTCTTCGACAGATTTCAGGCAGCTTCTGACGGCAAGCGAAAAGGAAAGGGCGGAACGGCTCTTCCGCGCCGCGGTTACTGCCTTCTGTTCTCTTATCAGACCTTCCCGCCGCGACATCGACCAACTCGAGGAATTGGCGCTGTCGCTGTTCGACATGGTATCGGCCGATGCCAAGCGCTTCATCGCGGCGGCGCTCAGCGAATCGCCCTACGCGCCGCAGGCACTGGTGTTGCGGCTCGCCAACGAGCATGTAGATATCGCCGCGCCGATCCTCGTCCGTTCGGCCGCGCTTTCCGATTTCGACCTCATGACCCTCATCTCCCGCCATGGCGCACCGCATGCGCGTGCCATAACCCAGCGCGCCGCGCTCTCTCCCAGCGTACGCCGCTTCGCCGACGATAATCTCGCCGCCAGGAAAGAAATGCCTGAGATGCCGCTTCACGTCGCGACCCACCGGCCTCCCACCGCAAGCGAAGAACCGCCGACAGCCGAAGAGACAAGACGAAAATTGCGGGCGATGATGCGCCCCGCCGGAAGCCGGGCCCGTTTCGAGAACCGCTCCGGCAAGATCTTCGACGAGAACGCCGGGTTCCACCATTACGAAAGGCTGCGCTCGACCGCGCTGACGGGCGTGCCCGTCTTCTTCCAGACCGCGCTTGCCGATGCTCTCGACATCGAGTTCGGACGGGCGCGCTCGCTGACCGAAACCGGAAGCTACTATTATCTAATGGTGGCGCTGAAGGCGCTCGGCCTCGACGAGGCGCAAGCCTTCCTGCTTACGGCGGCTGCGTTTCCCTCGCATTTCACCCACCCGGAAACGATCCGGCTTTTCCTCGAGCGCTACCGCCAGCTTCACCGGGATGCCGCGATCGAAAAGGTCGGTTACTGGAAGGTGGACAGTTTCTCGGTCGTCTCGGCCCGCACGGCCCGCGAACGCACCGGCGACAACGCCGATACCGCTATCCCCGACGCATCGCTGAAAGCCTCCTGATTCACGGCATGCTCACCGGAAAAACCTCCTCATCTCCCGATCCGACGGCCTCGATCTCGACGATCCACAAATCGGGATCGAACCGCCTTTCCTTTTCCAGCCTCGCCTGGATAGCCGCCTCATCGGTAGGGCCGAGTATTTTCGAAAAGGACCGCTCCTGCGGTTTCCCTTCCTCGTAGACGATCTGCGGAGCAGGACCGTAGAGCGTCACGTCGCCAAGCCGCGAGCGGCTGACGATGAATATCGCGCCCGCCTCGGTGGAGCCGCGCTGAAGGACGGCACCGAAGCCTCCCGCCGACTGGACACGGCGTAGAAGGGCAGAGACCCACAGATCGGATATCACGCGCATGGCAGGGCAATAGCAGTTCGCAACGCGGCGATAAATCCGCTGCCCGCGCCGTCAGTTTATCAGTCCGACTTCCCGCATCTTCGAGTAGGTCTCCGCGTCCGGCTGGCCGTTGACCGCAAGCCCGAACAAGGACTGGAACTCCTTGATGCCTGCAGTGGTCTTCGGTCCCAACATCCCGTCAAGGTCGATGCCGTCATTGCCGAAGGCCTTCAGTCCCGCCTGAACCTTCATGATACGCGCCTTGTCCGTATCGGATGAGACGGATTGCGTCGTCGCCGCATCGATCTGAGGCCTCGGAGCCGGAGCCGGGATATTGGCCGAAGCGGCACCGTCAAGGATACCGAGCCGTTTCAGCAGGAAGCCGTCTATATGGCCGGAGGCCAGCAGGCCGACGCTCTTTTGATAGGCTGCGATCGCCTGCCCGGTCTGTGGTCCTGTCAAACCGTCGACAGGCCCTGAATAGAGATTAAGCTTGGCGAGCGAGGCCTGGACCTTCTGGACAAGCGGATCGGCGACAGCCGGCACCGTAGCCGGCGCTGGCGCAGACTGAGCCGGAGCAGGTTTAGCAGGAGAACGCACCGCCGGACGGACCGCCTGCCGGTTGTCGGGATTGCGGGTTGAAAAGAACGCTTCCTTGTAGAAATGCGGCTGATACCAGAGCGCATTGGCGGAGATGAAGGAAAACGCCACCAGAAACGCGGTCGAAGCTCCGACACCGAGCGGATTGCGCATCACCCCTTCGCCCGCGCTGATAAGCGCGTCGCGGACAAAGGAGCCGTATGCCGGCTCACGCCGTCTTGCGTTGCGTCCCATTGCCTGCCCCGTTCGAAAGATATTCGCGTGCTGCAACCTCATCCGTCGGAGCGACGGCATGAGGGCCTGCGATCGGCACGGTGACTGTCACGGTCGTGCCATCGCCCGGCGCACTTTCGATCGCCATCGCCCCCTCATGCAGCACGACAAGGCCCTTGACCAGCGATAGCCCCAGGCCGGCGCCCTCGAACTGACGGGTATAGTCGTTCTGCACCTGGGTGAAAGGTTGACCGAGCCGCTTCAGATCGTCCGGCGAGATGCCGATTCCGGTGTCGCTCACCCAGAAGCGCAGCCGTTCTCCCAACCGCTTGGCTCCGATCACCACGCTGCCTCCCGCCGGCGTGAACTTGACCGCGTTCGAGACCAGATTGATCAGGATCTGCTGGATCGCGCGACGATCCGCACAAATCTCGCCGACGCCCGGGGCAAGCGATACGCGCAGCGAAACCGGCTTTACCGATGCCTGATGAGCCATCATCGAGCGGCACGTCTCGACCGCGTCGGCGAAGGTAAACGGCTCGGGATGGATCGGGTAGGCGCCCGACTCGATCTTGGAAACGTCGAGGATCGAATTGACGACTGAAAGCAGATGGTTGCCGGATTCGTGGATCAGCCCGACATATTCCTTCTGACGCGGGTCCGCGAAGGGTCCGAACATCTCATGCGCCAGCATATCGGAAAAGCCGAGGATCGCGTTGAGCGGCGTACGCAATTCGTGGCTGACGGCAGCAAGGAAACGGTTCTTGGCGACCTCGTTGCTATTCGCCTGCTCGGCGACGTCGGCAAGTTCGGCCTTCAATGCGGCCATTTCGCCATTGTCGCGTATCAGCGCAGTGATGTCCCTCCCCTCGCCGCCCCGGAACATCTCCACCGCATAAGCATGGAAATCGGCGGACCGGCCGTCCGATCCCGGAATACGAAGGCGAATATCCGCACGGGCACGTACAGCCCCCTCCTTCACATCCGAGAGCGCACATAGGTAGGCAACCCGATCGGCGACGTGGATACGCTCGAACAATCCGGTGCCGAGTAGCAATTCCGGATCGAGACCGAACAGGCACGAGGTCCGATCGGAAACATCGACCACATCGCCATTGGCGGCGATCCGGGCCATGACCGCATCGATACGCTCCTCCAGTGACGGCTCTTCGTCCGCCCTATTGGCAACGCGCAGGTCAAGAAAAAGCGTTCGCAGCCGCGCCCATACCGTTAACCCGTAGACGAGCGGGACCAGCCATTGCCACGGCGATACCGTGGCGCCCAGAGCCGGTGCCATGATTCCCGCCATCAGAAGTTGCGCCGCAAAGACAGCGAGCACCGCCGCAATGCCCGCGACCAACGCCTTGCCAGACCGGCCAACCCACCAGGCTTCGAAAGCAAGCGCGAAGACGGCTGCGCAGAGCGGAGATGCCAAACCTCCGGATGCCGCCAGCACCACAGCGGAAAAAGAAGCAGCGAGAACGAGCGCCGCTCCCTCGATCAGTTGCCGCCTGACATTTATGGCCACCAGGAGCGCAGCAAGCCAGCAAAGGCCGCAAAGGGCACAGAGAGATGCCGCCACCACCGCGGCGTCCAATCTGCCATAAGAAGCAAAGGCGCAGGCCGCCACGCCGAAAAAAGGCGCGGCCACGACGGTACCGACGAAACGGGCACGTCGGCCGCGCTCCATCGGATCGACAAGGCTCGGAGGAACGAGCCTTTCGCACCCCGCCATCAGGCCGGCGATCCAGTCTACGGATTTCGGCGTTGCCAAACTCACCCGAACGCACTCTCTACCTGCCCGATTCAAGGGCTGTTTTTCGTTAAGCCTGAACCTCGCATCCAGCGTTTAAAGAAAGGATAAGGCGACGGGCAGTGAGGCCGCCGACATTACTAAAATAGTGCCGCCGACACCCTTGAAGGCCGCCAATTCGAGCCATGGTAAACAGAGGGTAAGGCGAAAAAGCACCGTCTGACCGATTTCCTCACGGACCGATTGTCTCCTGCCCATTTTCCAGGGAACCGCAGATTCCATCGGCTTGCCTGGTAAACTGATCCTTAAGCTCCGAATTCCGATGCGAAGCAAAATGCCGCCTTGCGGCAGATCGTTCAAATTTTATGCTTATTCGATGAAAATCCGCGTCATTCATGCAAGCGCTCCTTTCCGGGCTTCTGCGATGATCCGTTTCGGGAAAGGGCCGCATCCAGGCGGATGGCCCGGCGGGCAAAAAGACAAAGGGACGGACAATGGGATTTCTTATCAAATCTGCGTTCTGGCTTTCGCTGGTGCTGCTCCTTATTCCGTTCGATGCCGGCGACAGCACCCAGAAAGGCGATACCGTCAGCCCGATCACCGCGCTTCTCGCGGCGCGAGAGGCCGCCAGCGACATCGGCAATATCTGCGAACGCAAGCCGGATGTCTGCGTCGTCGGCCAGGAAGCGCTGCATACGATCGGGGTCAGGGCGCGCGCCGGGGCGAAACTGGCGTACGAGATGCTCGACAAGCATGTCGACGATAAGGAAAGCTCGCTGACCACCGGGAGTATCGCCAGCACCGAGAAGCCGGCGGAATAATATACGAGCCGATCGGCCCGAAAAAGCGGGCGCATGCCGGAATCTTCGTGACGGCACGGCGGCCGCTCACTATATCGGTCACATGCCCGGTAATATTCAGACCATACGCGACGACTTCGCCTTCCTCGACGATTGGGAAGACCGCTACCGCTACATCATCGAACTCGGCAATGAACTCCCGCCCTTCCCGGAAGAGGCGCGCGACGCCGAGCACAAGGTGCAGGGCTGCGTCAGCCAGGTGTGGCTTCTCACCCATCGCACGCAGGAACCCGATCCGGTATTGACCTTCGACGGCGATTCCGACGCCCATATCGTGCGCGGGCTGGTGGCAATCATGCTCGCGCTCTTCTCCGGCAAACGCGCCGGCGAAATCGGGCGGATCGATGCGGAAGGCGTCATGGCCGAACTCGGGCTCGACGAGCACCTGACTCCGCAGCGCGCCAACGGCCTGCGCTCCATGGTCAAGCGTATCAAACGGGATGCCGAAGAATCGCTTGCCATGGAAGGCTCCTGAGGTCGCTGCCGCTTATTCGGCAGCGAAAGAACCAAGCCTTGGGCGGTAATCCTCCGTTCCCCAATGCAGAACGCGCCGATGCGGACGATCCTCCTGCGGGCGTTCGTAGTGGCGGCTGAGCGCACCAAGCGCCGATTTCAGCATGATCTTTGCGGAACGGACCGGCCAGCCTCTTTCCATCTCGACCGTCTCGAGGCCCTTGAGGAAACAGCATATGTCGATGAGGACACCGGATAGTTCCGGGCCGACGGCGTCGACAGCACGCTCCACCCGCTGCCTCGCCGCGAGCGCCGCATCGGTCAGTTCGGCGATCCCGCCGGCGCCGCCATCGCGCCGCCCCGAGGCGATCGCAGCCTGCCAATTGGCGCCCAGCCGCGGCATGATGCGGGCCCGCGTGTAATCGGCCCTCAGCCTTTCGCCCGCGCGCCATTCGGCCTCCGCCAGAAAGGGAGAGCCGTCCTTCGCCTTGCGCCGGGCAAGCTGGGCGAGCGGCGATTCCGCCATGTTCACGTCGGCGACGATCCAGCCATCGATGGTGTCGAACCGTTTCGGCGCTACCTCGCCATGCTGCTCGCGATACGGATCCTTCTCCGCGGCGGCGCGTCTCAGCATCGCCTCGCCGGCAGCCGAAAGGCGAAGAGTTCCACCTGTGCGGGCAAGCAGGCCTGCGCTGGCCAACGCTGCAAGTTCGGCGCGCCCGGCAGCAATCGTGCCGTGCTCACCATTCTCCAGAAGGACGGACTTTTCACCTGATGTCGACCCAATCCGCGCGGGACCGGACGCAAGAAACTTCAATATCCTGAGCCTCTTCTTTTCAATCTCTGCCGTCTTTTCCCGAGCCGCCATTCAGATCGTACCCCGCTCGCGGAAAGCGGCACCGGCGATGCGCTCCATCGTTGCGACGATGCGATCGAAATCCGCATCGTCACGCATGTCCTCGATCAGATGACAGGCATAGAGCACGGTGGTGCGGTCGCGGCCGAAGCCACGGCCGACATCGGTCATGTTCAGCCGCAGAACCACATGCCCCACATACATCGCGATCTGACGCACACGGGTGATGTCCAGCGTGGACCGGCCCGGCCGCCGCAGTTCCTTGCCGCTGACGTTGAAAAGAGCGGCGGCGATATCGATCAGGCAGTCGCACCACTCGACCGCCCGGTCCTGTTTCACTCCATGTAGCGCGCGGCCGTCACCAATGACGGCTGGAGGGCTCGCCTCACGCGCTCGATCGATCTGCAAAATGGCTGCGGGGCGGATGGCTGTCGCTTGTTGCACTGAAACATATCCCTCCTGATTAGGAATATGTTCTTATAACGGAATCGCCCCGAAGCGTGAACAAAATGCGAACACTAAATTCGTCGTGGACCAATCAAGATATTGATTCTGTTTGATTACCTTTTGCCTTTATACCCTTCTCCAACGGATTTTCTCCCCGCTTTCACCAGCCGCACGACAATCGGCACCTCAATCGAATGAGGAATCCCGATGGATTGGCTGGCCGAAGAGATCAACGACTACAGGCGGGAAAAGGAGAAACTGACGGCGGAGGCCGGGCAGCGTGCGGCGCTGTTCCTTACTTGCGGTATCGACCTTCCAGAAGTGCTTTCGGCACCGGCCGCGGAACGGGACCGCGTCATGCTGCGGCTACAACGGCTGATCGAGCGGGAACGCATCAAAGGCGCAAGGCGCCATTGGAGCTACGATCTCAACAGGCACATCGCAATGAAGCAGGCGCTCGATCGTCTGCGCGAAGGCGGATGAACGCCAGGCCGCATGAAGACCATCCTGCGCCGGGCTAAGATGGCAAAACGGCGCCTCGCGGCGCCGCCGTAACCTTGCGATCGCCGAAGATGCTTACCGGCCCTTCGCCTTACGGCCGAGACCCATCTTCTTGGCCAGTTGCGAGCGCGCGGCGGCGTAGTTCGGAGCGACCATCGGATAGCTGGAATCAAGATTCCACTTCTCGCGATACTGGTCAGGCGTCAGATTGTAATGGGTCATCAGGTGCCGCTTGAGCGACTTGAACTTCTTTCCATCTTCAAGGCAGACAATATAGTCGTCATGGACCGAGCGTTTGGGATTGACAGCCGGCTTCTGCTTGTCGACCGGGGCTTGCTCGCTGGTGCCACCAACACGACCAAGCGCGGCATGAATATCAGCGATCAGATTCGGAAGTTCCGAGACCGGGACGGGATTGTTGCTGACATAAGCCGCCACGACATCGGCCGTAAGTTCGATGAGCATGTCGGTGCTTCTGGCAGGTGATTCATTCATATCCATTCTCTGACCCTTCGATAGAACTTGGACTCTGCAGTTCCGCTTGTCTCTTCTCCCGGAATTCAGCGATACGACACCAAGAAAGGGGACGCTTACACGATTCGAGCTGAGCGGCACCTAATTGGCGCTTCGAATAGTGCAAGTCAATTCACTAATTCTATTTTCCGGAGGAATACGCTCAATTTATCCTGTATTTTTACAGAAAGAACAACCATCACAACTTTAACGCGTTCCACAACATTGTGGCGAGAGGCGGGCAAGAGGTACCTGAATTGTTGTTGGTCCGTCATATGGTCAAAACTTTCCACACATAGCGGCAAACGGTGGGGGCAGGCGGAAGCGACACAGCCGGGAAATACGGCCATCGGCGTGGATATCAGCAGCCGGCTTACACTTTTCGTGTATTGCGCTATATCCGAAAGGTGAAAGACCTGCGGCAAGATCGTCTTGCCGGGTTGCCGTCCTCCTCGCCGAACTCCCCTTCCAGAGGCTCCATGACTGTCAAATTCGCAGACATTCCCGCGCCGCAGGCCGCGATGCGGCCCAAGGCCGACAATTGGCACGGCATCAATCGCATCGATGAATATGGGTGGCTGCGCGCGGACAACTGGCAAGAAGTGTTCAAGGACCCCTCCCTGCTCGATCCCGCGATCCGGTCGCATCTGGAAGCGGAGAACACCTACCAGACTGCGATGATGGCAGACACGTCCGAACTGCAAAAAAAGCTGTTCTCGGAAATGCGCGGGCGCATCAAGGAGGACGATTCCTCCGTGCCCATGAAGGATGGTCCGTTCGCCTACGGCACATCTTTCAAGGCCGGCGGCGAGCAGCCGCGTTTCTTCCGTGCGCCGCGCGACGGCGGCGAGGAGCAAATCCTGCTCGACGGCGACAAGGAAGCCGAAGGAAAGGGCTATTTCCGCCTCGGCGGGGCGGACCACTCGCCCGACCACCGGCTATTGCTCTGGGGCTTCGACGACAAGGGATCGGAGTTCTACACCCTCCACGTCCGTGACGTCGAAAGCGGCATGGACAGTGCCGACAGCGTCGCGGATACCGGCGGCGCGGGCACCTGGGACGCGGAGGCAGCCGGCTTCTTCTATACCCGCCTCGACGCCAACCATCGGCCGTCCAGAATCTACTATCACACGCTCGGAAAGAAGCGCGACCGGCTGATCTACGAGGAAAAGGATCCCGGCTTCTTCATGGATGTCGGTGGCACGCTGACCAACCGGTGGATCATGATCGCCATCCACGACCATGAAACCTCGGAATATCACATCCTTCCGGCGAACGATCCTGGCGCGAAACCGCATCTCGTCGCGGCACGCGAGACGGGCCTGCAATACGATCTCGAAGACGGAGGCGACGTCTTCTTCATCCTGACCAACGCCGACGGTGCCAAGGATTTCAAGATCATGACGGCGCCGGTCGATAATCCAGGCCGAGCGAACTGGCGCGAACTCATTCCCCATGAACCCGGCCGACTGATCCTCTCCGTCATGGCCTTCGAGAACTTCCTCGTCCGCCTAGAACGCAAGGACGGACTGCCGCGCATCGTTATCCGCGAGCGTTCCACCGGCGAGGAACATATGATTGCCTTCGAGGAAGAAGCCTATTCTCTCGGACTTTCCGGTGCTCTTGAATACGATACGGAAACGATCCGCTTCTCCTATTCCTCCATGACCACGCCGTCGCAAGTGTTCGATTACGATATGCGCACGCGCGAGCGGACGCTGCTCAAGACGCAGGAAGTGCCTTCCGGCCACGATGCCAGCCAGTATGTGACGCGGCGCCTGATGGCGCCGTCCTATGACGGCGAACTCGTGCCGATCTCGCTGCTCCACCACAAGGACACGCCGCTCGACGGCAGGGCGCCCTGTTTGCTCTACGGCTATGGTGCCTACGGCATCACGATCCCCGCATCCTTCAACACAAACTGCCTGTCGCTGGTAAACCGAGACTTCGTCTATGCCATCGCGCATGTGCGTGGCGGCAAGGACAAGGGCTTTTCCTGGTATGAAGACGGCAAGAAGGCGAAGAAGCACAATACGTTCGACGATTTCGTCCACGCCGCGCTTCATCTTGTGGCCGAAGGCTACACCGACCACGACCGCATCGTCGCACAGGGCGGCTCGGCCGGCGGGCTCCTGATCGGCGCCGTCGCCAATCTCGCGCCGCAAGCCTTTGGCGGCTTCATTGCCGAGGTTCCCTTCGTCGACGTGCTGGCGACGATGCTGGACGACACGCTGCCGCTCACCCCACCCGAATGGCCGGAATGGGGTAATCCCCAGGAATCCCGCGCCGATTACCAGACCATCGCGGCCTACTCCCCCTACGACAATGTCGATGCGAAAGAATACCCGCCGATCCTTGCGGTTGCCGGCTTGACCGACCCGCGCGTCACCTATTGGGAACCGGCGAAGTGGGTGGCAAGGCTGCGCGCGAAGAAGACCGGGCGAAATCCGGTTCTCCTCAAGATCAACATGGATGCCGGCCACGGCGGCGCGTCCGGCCGCTTTTCGCGGCTGGAGGAGATCGCTTTCGTCTATGCCTTCGCGCTCAAGGTCGCGGACAGGCTGGCCAGCTAAAGGGCATCGCCATCTTCAGATTCGCTGCGTGCGCTTCAGTTTCCTTGCTCCGCGTATGTCTTTATCCCGAAACCGGCGTTCACTGTCGGGAGACATGCTTTAGAGCCTACTTCTTCGCCGCCGGATAGCCGTTGGGATGTGGCGGGACGATCTTCAGATAGGCGGCGATCGCCTCACGGTCGGCCGCCGTCAGGTGGGCGATATTCTCCTGGACATCGACCATGGCCCCTCCCACGGAATCGAAATCCGGCGTGAAGCCGCTTTCAAGATAATAAGCGATGTCCTTTTCCGACCAGCCGCCGATACCGCCCTCGCCCGGCGTGATGTTCGGCACATGGCCCTTTCCTTCCACAGCGACGGCGCCGGAAAGCCACAGACCGTCTTCCGTCCCGCCTAGGAAATTGCGCGGCGTATGGCACTCGCCGCAATGGCCCGGCCCCTCGACCAGATATTGTCCTTCCCGCGCCTTCCCCGAGGCGTCGGCGGGAAGCGTGATGACCGGCTTGTCCGAAAGATAAAGCAGTTTCCACAGCCCGACCCCGCGACGGATCGTGTACGGAAAGGAAAGCCGGTCAGGCGCAGTGAGGCCGGACACCGGAGGCAATTTCTTGATGAAAGCAAAGAGGTCGGCGACGTCGCCCAGTTTCATGCGCGCATAGGACGGATAGGGAAAGGCCGGATAGTAATGCCGCCCGTCCGGCGAGACGCCGCGCTTCAGCGCATTTGCGAAATCCGCGAGCGTCCATGCGCCGATGCCGTCCGCCTTGTCGGGCGAGATGTTCGGCGGTACGAAGACGCCGAACGGCGTTTTCAATTCCAGCCCGCCTGCAAGTTCCAGCCGGGCATCGCCCTTCGCGCCGGGACGGGCGTGACAGGAGATGCAGCCGCCGGCCCAGAATATCCGCTCGCCCCTTGCTGCGTCACCCGGAGCGAGGTTCGCTACACTCTCAGGATCGAGCCCGCGCGGAGTTGTAAGGAGCCAAAAGGCAAGGCCGGCGGCGATGACGACAACTACCGCCGCGACGGCGAACTTGCGCATCGTTGCCGGTTATTTCAGCCGGTAGGACTGATGGCAGTCCTTGCAGTCGCCCAAGATAGGCGTAACGGCCGCTTTGAAAGCCGCGAGATCGGCCGGGCCGTCCTTGCCAGAAGCCTTGGCCGCGGCGTCGGCCTGTTCCTGGAACTTACCGAGTTCCTTCTGGAATCCAGCCATGTCTTCCCAGATCTTGGGAGAAGCCTTGGTTTGCCCCTGGTCCGAGCCCGCCGGGAAAAAGGCACCGTAGGAATGGGAAACCGCGCGCAGCGTCATGATCGCCGCTTTCGCGACGGTCGGATTGTAGTCCATGTCGCCTTTCAGCATGGCAGCAGACACGGCGGCCGCAGCGCCATTTGCGTCCATTAGAGCCTTGCGTGAGGCAATGGGGTCGTCCGCCGCGGCAGCGGCCGCCGCCGACAGCATGATGGCGGAAACGGCGAGTGCGATTTTCTTCATTCGTCTATTCCTCTCCTCCAGGACTGATGAGGCTGACCCACCCGGCGCCAGCAACACCAATGATGACCGCGGAATTCCTTCCTTTCTCCTCACTCTTGCGTGAAGTCGCGGATTTTAGCGGTGACGGATCGTCAACAAAAAAAGACCCCGGACAGTGCCGGGGTCTTGCGAAGGGTCAATCAGGAGGCTTTCTCGTAAAGCTTCAGAACGTGATCCCAGTTGATCAGACTATCGACAAAGGCTTCCAGATATTTCGGACGGGCATTGCGATAGTCGATGTAATAGGAATGTTCCCACACATCGACGCCAAGGATCGGCGTCGCACCGTGCACGAGCGGGTTCTCGCCGTTCGGCGTCTTGGAAATCTCAAGCTTGCCGTTCTTTACCGACAGCCAGGCCCAGCCGGAGCCGAACTGCGTTGCGCCGGCGTTGATGAAATCGGCGCGGAACTTGTCGTAACCGCCGAGGTCGCTGTCGATCGCCTTCTGCAATGCGCCGGGCAATTTCTTGCCGCCGCCGCCCTTCTTCATCCACGGCCAGAAATGGGTGTGGTTGTAGTGCTGGGCGGCATTGTTGAAGAGACCGGCATTCTTGCCGAAGGACTGCTTCACCACCTCTTCCAGCGACAGCTTGTCCATGCCGGCCTCAGCCGCCAGCTTGTTGCCGTTGTCGACATAAGCCTTGTGGTGCTTGTCGTGGTGATATTCCAGCGTCTCCTTTGACATGTAGGGCTGGAGAGCCTCGTAGTCGTAAGGCAGCGGCGGCAGTTCAAAGGCCATGATCGGTCTCCCTCGTTACGTGATGAAAGTTATGGACAACATAGGTTTTCTGGGGTTCCGGACAAGGCCGGGAAGCGTGTCCGGGCTTCTTTTAGCGGCTCACCGGACGGCTGTCGAATGCGCCCATTCCCAGTAGAGCTCGCGCGCCTTCTTTGCGACAGGTCCGGGCTGGAGGTCACGGTTCTCGATGCGGATGATCGGCACGACCTTCGAGTGGTTGCCCGTCGAGAAAATCTCGTCGGCCTCCATGAAATCGAGCACCGACAGTGTCTTTTCGACCGTGCGGAAACCGTAATCGGCTAGTAGCGCGACCGTGCGCGAGCGGGTGATGCCCGACAGGAAAGTGCCATTGGCGGCCGGCGTGAAGACATGCCCGTCCTTGACCATGAAGATGTTCGAGGAGCCAGTCTCCGCGACGTTGCCGAGCATGTCGAGGACGAGCGCATTGTCGAAGCCTCGGCTCTTTGCCTCCGTGATCGCACGAGCATTGTTCGGGTAAAGGCAGCCGGCCTTGGCATTGGTCGGCATGGTCTCGATGGTCGGTCGGCGGAAAGGCGATACCGTGACCGAAAAACCGGAGGGCTCGAGCATCGGCGCTTCGTAGAGGCAAAGACAGAAACGGGTCGATTCCGGATCGGCCGGCACGCCCATATAGCCGCCATGCTCTGCCCAATACATCGGACGGATGTAGACCGCCGTCTTGCCGTCGAATTTCTTCAGGCCTTCCCAGGTGAGGCCAATGATCTCCTCGGGCGTCATCGTCGGCTTCAGCCCAAGGGCAATGGCGGAATTATTGATCCTCGCCGCATGCCGATCGAGGTCGGGTGCGACCCCCTCGAACCAGCGGGCACCGTCGAAGACGCTCGAGCCGAGCCACATCACATGGCTGCGAGGCCCCACGAGCGGCACATTGCCCTCATGCCAATCGCCATCCACATAGGTCCAGGTCGTCGTCTGGGCGGCAGTATTCACCTTCATTCGAGCATTCACTCCAGATCGTCAGCGTATCGCCGCCATGGAAGGCGCTTTGCGTTCCATCGTCAATCGTCATGGCACAACAAATCGTGGTCCAGACATAGTCGCGCGGACAGCAACAAGACGTTAAGATCGCGCGCTCTACTTCTCCTCCCGAGGACAGCATGCGGTATTCGGCCTTCGTTTTCGACGCCTACGGAACACTTTTCGACGTGCATGCGGCCGTGCGTCGGCACGCCGCCGAGGTCGGCCCCGACGGTCAGGCCATCTCGGACCTCTGGCGCGTCAAGCAGATCGAGTATTCGTGGGTACGGACACTGATGGGTTCGTATCTCGATTTCTGGCAACTCACCGAGCAGGCGCTCGACTTCGCCTTCGCCAAATATCCTTCCGCCGATCCGGCG
>JBDZVC010000489.1:0-2992 GCA_040255475.1 Phyllobacteriaceae bacterium
ATATCTTGCTCGTTCCGTGGCGATCCCGGCAGACATAGGCCGAGGCCTGCCGGATCGAGGCGATGGATGACCCGAAGGTCTTTTCGGCGAGAGGCGAGGCCGTATCCCTGATGAAATGCGCCAATTCGTCGGCAAGGGCGCAGTTCATGACTGCCTTGGGGCCGATCTTCACGGAGGAGGAGAGGGCAGAAACGGCGATCGGATTCGGGACCGAGCAGCCTGCGTCGCGATCGAACAGAGGTGCGCGTTCCTCGAATTTCACGCCGAGCTTGCGCAGATCCGCGCGGCAGGCGAAGCGCGCCGGAGGAGGGGGCGGCGTCGGGCGGAAGATGACCTTGCGGATTTTGGGCAAGTCCGGCCGTTGGTGGGGAATGGGCGCCGTCGCCGGACTTGCGGGTTGCTCTCGCGGATTTGGCAGCGGCGCCTGGGCAGCGGCTTTCGGCATTTGGGACGGGGGGATGAGGCGCGGGGCCGGTTCCGGTATCGGCGCATGACGCGGCAGCCGTGCGGAAACGGCCGGTGTGAAACCGCCTGCGCCCCAGATAATCGATGCCAGCAGGAGAACCGCCGCCCGCGCCCGGAATAGATTCCTCATGGCGCGGTAATTCTCTTGGGTAAAGCCCGGTTCCGGGCCGCCATTTCACATGACGTTACGGCCTGTCAGGCGCGCGTGGCGAGCTTCCGGCGGGAGAGAAGGGCCGGCCCGGCCTCGACCAGCAGGATCGCAGCGAAAATCAGACCGCAGCCGGCGAGCGCCGCGAGCGGCAGGCGCTCGCCCAGGAAGATCGCGCCGAAAAGGGCGGCGAACACCGCTTCGGTCGAAAGGAATATGGCGGCCTGCGGAGCGGTCGTATAGCGCTGGCCGACCGCCTGGAGCGTGAAGGCGGCGCCGCCGGCGACCACCCCCGCATAGAGGATTTCCGGTATCGCGGCTCGGATCGCGGCCCAGCCGATCGGCTCGATGAAGAGTGCGAGGAATAGTGCCACCGCGCCGCACACGGCGAACTGGGTGACGGCAAGCGTAACCGGCCGGCCGCTCGCCATGGCATGGCGGCCGATGTAGATGACCTGCAGCGCCCAGATCAGCGCGCAAAGGATGGTCAGCCAGTCGCCGATCGTGAAGGCGCCGATGGAGCCGCCTGAGAGCAGCCAGATGCCGAGAAGTGCGGCAAGTGCTGCCGGCCAGACCAGGGGATGCGGCCATTGGCGGAAGAGTACGACCGCAATGAACGGCACCATCACCACGTAGAGTCCGGTCAGGAAGCCGGAATTGGTGACCGAAGTCGTCAAGAGCCCGATCTGCTGCGCGGCCATGCCGGCGAAAAGCAGGAGTCCGATCATGACGAAGGCCAGCCATTCGGAGCGCTGCACCGGACGTTCCGCGTGCCGGCCTTCCCGGACGGCGAAGGGCAGGATCGCCAGGGTGGCGACGACGAAGCGCAGGCCGATAAAGAGCAGCGGCCCGATCGCCTGCATGGCGGTCGATTGCGCGACGAAACCCATGCCCCACATGGCTCCGGCCAGCAGAAGAACGAGATTGGCTTGCGTACGTGTCATGGATATTCCGGCGGAGGGATGCCGATCTGATAGCACCCTCCGGTCGTGCGGTAAAACCCGGATGACGGATCGTTGCAGGAGGGGCGGCTATTGGGCCCGCGAGAGCCTTATGATCTCGCCATTATCCTCGTCGGTGAGGAGCCAGATCGAACCGTCCGGCGCGACTTTCACGTCACGGATGCGGCCGAAGGCGTGTTTGAACATGCGCTCTACTTCCGTGATCTTCCCCGACGCGTTGCGTCTGAGCCGCGAGACGAGCTGGAATTTCAGCGCGCCGACGATGAAATCACCCTTCCATTCGGGGAACATCCCGCCGTCATAGATGGCGAGCCCCGACGGGGCGATCGATGGGTCCCAGTAGAATTTCGGCTGCTCGTAGCCGGGCGCGGCGGTGCCGATGCCGATCTTCGTGCCGTCGTAATTGGTGCCATAGCTGATGATGGGCCAGCCATAATTCTTCCCGGCCTCCGGCTGGTTGATCTCGTCACCGCCCCTGGCGCCGTGTTCGACGGTCCAGAGCTTGCCGGTCGCCGGATCGAGCGCCGCGCCGTCGATATTGCGGTGACCGATGGACCATACCTGCGGCAGCCCCTTCTTGCCGTCCGGCCAGGGGTTGCCCGGTGCCGCCGCCCCGTCCGGCGTCATGTGCAGCACGGAACCCTGTCCGTCGAACGGGTCCTGTGCGCGCTTCGGCTCGCCCCCGTCGCCCGTGGTGACGAAGAGGTTGCCGTCGCGGTCGAGCACGATGCGCGAGCCGTATTGATGGGTGCCCGTCTTCTCCTTCACCGAAAAGATGGTCTTCGTGTCTTCCAGCCGCGCCCCCCTGTCGTCGCGCACGAGCTTTGCGCGCGCGACCGCCGTGCCACCGCCGGAAGGGCCGCCTGCGGTAAAGGACAGGAAGAGTGTGCCGGTCCGGGCGAAATCCTTCGCCAGCGTCACGTCGAGCAGGCCGCCCTGACCACCGGCCAGCACTTTCGGTACGCCGGCGAGGGGCCTGGAAAGGCGGCCATCGGCAAAGAGCCGTACGCGGCCGGGCCGCTCGGTGACGATCACGGTTCCGTCCGGCAGGAAATCGAGGCCCCAGGGATGGACGAGACCGTCGGCCAGAACCTCTGCACGGACCCTGACCTTTTCCGTATCGAAAACCTTGCCGGCCGCGCTGGCCGAAACGGTCGCAAAGACGATGGCGAGGGCGGCCACGAGGGCGGAACGGAGGGACTGAATAGGATTTACGGTCAATGGCTGCATCAGGCACAAGATAGGGATTGCGTCATCGCCGGCAATGGCATGAATGCACCGTCCGCAAGACCGGATAGCGCGGCATTCGGCTGCAAACTTTTTTCGTGAAAAGTAGAGAAACGTTGCTATATTCAGCGGAACTTGGGTGAGACGGTTCCGTTAGCCAGCGCTTGCGGGCCGTTTTCTTTTTATGCCG
>JBDZVC010000006.1:0-72916 GCA_040255475.1 Phyllobacteriaceae bacterium
AAGAGTCCCCTGCCCGCCGCGACATACATCGTCGCGAACTTCATGATCGGCACGTAGGCGACCTTCACCTTCTGCGGCGGGTCGAGAGGCGCAGGCGTCTCGGCGGCGGCCCCGGTCATGCCGGCGGCCAGAAAGAGCGTGCCGACCAGCGCGGCCACCCATGCTTTCAGTTTTCCATCCCAGGACATTTCTTCTTCTCCCTTGGCGTGTCCGTCCGTGGCAAGCCACGGCGGCTTCCTCCAACGCCGGCATCCCCGGCAAATGTATCGGAGAAGCGCCCTATCCGGTCAGGCGGCCCGGCGCAACCCAAAACCGCGGGAGAACGCTTCCTCAGGCATCGCCGTAAACCAGCTTGTCCTGCAGTGCGCGAAGCTCGGCGATCTTCGATCCGGCCGGCGGCGTGGCATTGGCGCGCGTGATCAGTTCCCCCTTACGGACCGGCTGCGTGATGGTGCCGCCCTGCAGGAGCCCGCAAGGTATGGCGCCAGCGGCACGCGCTTCCTCCGCCTTCATGATCCAGGCCCGATAGGTATGCTCGCCGACCAGACCCAGCTTGTCGCCGGGGGCAAGATCCTTCTTGGCGACGGCGCAGACATCGGCGACAGGCTTTGCCAGCGGCACCATGTCGGCCTTGCCGTGCAGCACGACGCGCGCGCAGGTCAGCGGCACTTCGAGCGAGGTCAGGTGATAGGGCCGGTGGAAGGTGAAATACGGCCCCTTCCCAAGTTTGAGATCCTCCATGCGCTCAGACAGGCGTGGATGCGACATATCCGCGACGACGAAGACACCCGGCGCAACGCCCTTGCCGACCGTGTAGTCGACGCAGCCGGCGCGTGAGAGAACGCCGCCGTCCTTTTCGGGGACCAGCGTGGTCGAAAGCTCTTCCAGCGATGCCGCGGGGCCATGCATACCGGAACAGTCCGGCACCAGGCCGGTCGCGTTGGCGATCGCCGCCATCTCGACCATGGTCTTGGAACCGTCAACGAATTCCACCAACATGCGGACATTCATGTTCCGCCGCTCGGCTTCCTCGGCATAGTCTTCCGGTACTGCGTCGAAGCGCAGCGGGTTGTTCTTGCCCTTGCCGGCGGAGACGATCGGATAGCCGAGCGCGGAGACGAACTCGATCAGTTCCATGCAGGAGGAAGGCTCGTCGCCGGCGCCGAGCGAATAGATGACGCCCAGCCGTTCCGCCTCGCTCTTCAGATAAGCGCCGATGGTGACGTCCGCCTCGACATTCATCATGACGAGGTGCTTGCCATGCTCCATGGCCTTGAGGCCGACTTCCGCGCCGACGGCTGGAATGCCGGTGGCATCGACCACCACGTCGATCAGGTCGCTGCCGATAACCAGGTCCGCGTCATGCGTTGCCGCGATCTTGCCCGCTTCCATGGCCCTGTCGAGATCGCCGCCATTCTCGACTTCGCGCACATGCCCTTTCTCGCCATAGGCGATTTCCGCCGCATGGCTGACATTGCGTATCTTGTGGTCGGCCACGGCACCCACGGTCAGGCCCTGCATGCGCGCCACCTGGGTGACGATGTCCGTTCCCATCTCGCCCGCGCCGACAAGGCCTATACGGACCGGCTTGCCCGCTTTGGCGCGCTCGGCAAGGTCGCGGGCAAGTCCGACGGGCGCGACATTGGTCATTGGACTGAAACTCCTGCCGCCGGTTCGGAAGGCTCGATGCGCACTGTCATGGGGGAACGAAAGGGTGTGGGCATATCTTGGGTCTTTTACGATCAATCCGCTTTGACGACGACACGCATATGGCCGGTCTGCACGGATTCCCCACGCTGGTTGGCTACCTCCAGAAGGAAAGTAACGAGATTACGGCCTTGCTTCGACGTCGGCCGGACCTCCTCGACCGTTACTTTTGCACGGATGGTGTCGCCGATCCGGACTGGGCCAGAAAAATCCCAGTTGAGATTGACCAGCGCGATCACCCGTTCGCCGAGAAGGCCCGTCTGCGTCAAGAGACCGATGGCAGAGGACATGGTAAGCGGCCCATGCGCGATGCGCTCGCCGAAGGGCGTGGTCTCCGCGAACGCCGCATCCATGTGGATCGGAGTGAAGTCACCGGCAAGCCCGGCGAAGAGCGTGATGTCACCTTCCCCGATCGTCCTGCCGGACGTTGTTATCGTTTCGCCGGCAACCAATGGTCTACTTGCCAAACACGCCTCCTAAACCTTGAAATAATCGGGCTTCGGGATCGCCCATGTCTCGCCCCAGAGCTGACTGCCGCCCGAGACGTTCAGGACCTCGCCCGTGACGTAGGAAGATGCCGGCCCGGCGAGATAAACGCAGGCTTCCGCGATCTCCCATGCCGTGCCGACGCGCTTCATCGGGTTCGAATCGGGGTATCCCGCCCGCGTTTCCGCCGTATAGACTTTCCAGCCCGGCGTCTCGATGGCGCCGGGCGCGATGCAGTTTACACGGATGCCGAGCGGCGCCCACTCCACCGCCACCGCGCGGGAGAGCCCGACGACACCCGACCGCGCCGCCACCGTATGCGCCAGGCCATAAAGACCGTGGGAGACCACTACGATGATGTTGACGATGCTGCCCGGCCGGCCGCTATCCCGCCATTGACGGGCGGCCGCCTGCATCATGTACCAGGTGCCGTTCAGATTGGTATTGATGACGGCGTTCCATCCCTTCGTAGAGAAGTCGATGGCCGCCTGCGGATATTGCCCACCGGCACTGTTGACGAGCATGTCGATGCCACCATCGGCACCGACCTTATCAAAAAGCGCCTGGACGGCTTCAGGCTCACGTATATCGAGCGCATGGAAGCCCGTATCGATGTCTTTCGCCCGCATTGCTTCCGCCGCTTCGGCGAGCTTTGCCTTGTCGCGGCCGGCAAGGACGACGCGGGCACCCAACCGGCCCATCAGCAAGGCCGTGGCGCGACCGAGACCACCCGCCCCGCCCGAGATCAGGGCGGTCTTCCCGTCAAGGCTTCCATCGGCATAAACCGTCGGGTGAGTGGCGAGCGCCTCGTCGTTCAGACCGAATTCCTTGTCGTGGGCGCTATGTGCCAACCTATCGGACTCGCTCGTCTTCTTCTCCGAATCCATCGTCTTCCCCGGCCTTCACGCCGCTTGTGCCGAACCGCTTATACTGAACGAAACCGCATGTCTCCCCCGGCGAGGCGTGCAACTGGCATTTCCTAACGGAATGGAAGCAGGCGGGCGCTCTTAAAAAGCGATCCAAGAGCGGCCTTCATCCCTTGCCAATTGCCGCACAATCCGGCTATCGCAGGGCGCATTCCAATGCCAGCCGGAGTGCCGCCGATGTCTGCCCTTCCCGAAAAAGCTTTCCCCGTTTCGTGGGACCAGTTCCACCGCGATGCGCGGGCGCTCGCCTGGCGGCTGGCCGGCATCAACGGCAAGTGGCGCGGCATCGTCTGCATCACGCGCGGCGGGCTGGTGCCGGCAGCAATCATCTCACGCGAACTCGGCGTACGCATGATCGAAACGGTGTGCGTGGCCTCCTACCACGAATATACCGAGCAGGGCGAACTCGCGGTTCTCAAGGAGATTTCTCCGGTGCTGCTGGAAAACGAGGGCGAAGGCATCCTGATCGTCGACGACCTGACCGATACCGGCAAGACGGCCGCGATCGTCCGTGCCATGATGCCGAAAGCGCATTTCGCCACTGTCTACGCCAAGCCCAAGGGCCGGCCGCTGGTCGACACCTACATCACGGAAGTGTCGCAGGATACCTGGATCTATTTTCCCTGGGACATGGGCTTTTCCTATCAGAAGCCGATCGCCGACGATCATCGCGGCTGACAGTCATCCCAGAGTCAGCAGGAAATCCGATCATCCCTTTGCGGGACTTGACGTTTTACGGAATTCGGCCAAATTTGCCGGCTAATGCATAGCTGTGCACGTTTTTTCGCCATTTCCGGTATTTTCACACTTGATGCACGGATTTGGGGTTACCATGTGCGTAAGGTGATTCGCTGGAACTGATGCTCTTCCGATGCTGACCGGGCCCTTTTCGAACAGTCTCCTGCCGCAGCGCGTGCGCCGCCTCTTCGGCGCCGAGAGTTGCCGCCTGCAGGTAGCGGCGCTCCCCTGGCGGAAAACGGATGATGGCGTAGAGGTTATGCTGATCACCAGCCGCGACACCGGACGGTGGGTACTGCCGAAGGGCTGGCCCGAGGAGGACGAGCCGCTTTATGAAGCGGCTGCCCGTGAGGCCTTCGAGGAGGCCGGCATTTCAGGAGACATCGCGCAGAAGACGGCGGGCAGCTATTTCTACAACAAAGTGCACTCCTCCGGCTCTGAATCGCCATGTGAGGTACGCGTGTTCCCGCTCGAGGTGAAGGAAGTCGCCTCGAAATGGCGCGAAAAGGGCCAGCGCAAGCGCAAATGGGTGAAGCCGCGCGAAGCGACCCGCATGGTCAACGAACCGGATCTCGTCAAACTGATCGCCCGCTTCGCAGCCGATCCATCGCGATACGCCGGCTGACGTCCCCAGGGATAAGGCGAGACAGGAAACGTGCCCCAAGGCACTACGATCGTTTTCGAATGCACCCGTTGCCTGACAAGCAAGGCGGTCTTCGCTGCTGACAGTTCTGCCGGGTGTCGGAGGATCTTTTTAGTGAGCGCGCAGGGATTCGAACCCTAGACCTACTGATTAAAAGTCGGCGGTCACTACCATAGTTTCAATGAAGATTCTGACATCCAGCCTCATGACCGTGCATCAAAAGATTATATGATTTGAATTTGTCAGAATCCGCGCTGGGAGCGGCCTGATTCATTGGATCCTTGCGTGAAATCTATCTCTTTATCTAAACTGAATCCCTTGCGATTTTCCGCGTCACAGAAGTGCTGCGTGGGCATTCTCAAACTGATGTTCGACGTACCCAGGCAACAATGCGGGGGGTCCCTCTATCCACCTCAATACGAGAGCTAGCCGCCCAAAATCCACAGCGCTCGTCAGGAGGCGTTCAGGAATGTCCACGACCCATCTTCACCGCTCGCCAGCCATCCCGTGCCGCAGTATATAACGGGCTATGAACAACGAAAACGAGCCGGAGGCCAGCCGTGAAGATCAGCGCGCGCAATAAACTCAAGGGCACTGTCGTCGAGGTGACCAAAGGCGCCACGACTTCCCATGTTCGGATCGACGTCGGTGGTTCCGTGGTCACCGCCTCGATTACCAACCAGGCGGTCGAGGAACTGAAGCTCGCAAAGGGCCAGCAGGCGTACGCCGTGATCAAGGCCTCGGACGTCATGGTCGCGGTGGACGACTAAGGCATGGTCCGAGAGGACCGGATCCGGGCGGCAGAACGCGCTGTCGAATGGCCAGACATGGCACCCCGTCAGGACAGCGCGTGGTGACGGCGCTTTCAGCTCCCCGGCACGGCGCAGACGTTTGACCGGGTGAGAAAGCGCTTCTCGCGGCCGTTGTCGAGCGAGAACATGCCGCCGCGACCGGGCACCACGTCGATGACGAGATCCGTATGCTTCCACGCCTCGTATTGCGAAGCGCTGATATAGACAGGCGTATCGCCGATACGGCCGAGCAGTACGTCCCGGTCGCCGATGATGAACTCGTCGCGCGGATAGCACATCGGCGAAGAGCCGTCGCAGCAGCCGCCCGACTGATGGAAGAGCACCGGGCCGTGGTCGGCGATAATTTCGTCCAGGAGTTTTATCGCCTCGGTCGTGGCCGTTACCTTATTGAGGGAAACCATCTCCGGCATCGATATTGCTCCTGTATCCGACGATCCAGCGCGGCGTGGCGGAAACCGCCACGCCGCTCGCCCGGGAGGATCAGAAGAAGCCGAGCTTCTTCGGGCTGTAGCTGACCAGCATGTTCTTGGTCTGCTGATAATGGTCGAGCATCATCTTGTGGTTTTCGCGACCGATGCCTGACTGCTTGTAGCCGCCGAACGCCGCATGAGCCGGATAGGCATGGTAGCAGTTCGTCCATACGCGGCCGGCCTGGATGGCGCGACCGAAACGGTAGGCGCGAGTGCCGTCGCGGGTCCAAACGCCGGAGCCAAGGCCGTAGAGCGTATCGTTGGCGATCGAGAGCGCTTCGTCCGCATCCTTGAAGGTCGCGACCGAAACGACTGGTCCGAAAATCTCCTCCTGGAAGACGCGCATCTTGTTGTTGCCCTTGAACACCGTCGGCTTGATGTAGTAGCCGCCGGCAAGGTCGCCGGGCAGTTCATTGCGTTCGCCGCCGGCAAGAACCTCCGCGCCCTCTTTCTTGCCGATATCGAGATAGGAGAGGATCTTCTCCATCTGCTCGCTGGACGCCTGTGCGCCGACCATGGTGGCGGGATCGAGCGGGTCGCCCTGCACGATAGCCTCGACGCGCTTCAATGCCTTTTCCATGAACTTGTCGTAGATCGATTCCTGGATCAGGGCGCGGCTCGGGCACGTGCAGACTTCGCCCTGGTTCAGCGCGAACATCACGAATCCTTCAATCGCCTTGTCGAAGAAATCGTCATCTTCGGCCGCTACGTCGGCAAAGAAGATGTTCGGGCTCTTGCCGCCGAGTTCAAGCGTCACCGGGATCAGGTTCTGTGATGCGTATTGCATGATCAGCCGGCCGGTCGTCGTCTCGCCGGTGAAAGCGATCTTGGCAATACGTGGATTGGAAGCCAGAGGCTTGCCGGCCTCCAGCCCGAAGCCGTTCACGACATTGATGACACCGGGCGGCAGGATATCAGCGATCACATCGAGCAGGATGTGGATCGAGGCGGGGGTCTGTTCGGCCGGCTTGATCACCACGCAATTGCCCGCGGCAAGCGCCGGAGCGAGCTTCCAGCAGGCCATCAGGATCGGGAAATTCCACGGGATGATCTGGCCGACCACACCGAGCGGTTCATGGAAGTGATAGGCCACCGTGTCGTGGTCGATCTCGGAGATGCCGCCTTCCTGGGCGCGGATCGCGCCGGCGAAATAGCGGAAATGATCGACCGCAAGCGGAATGTCGGCGGCAGTGGATTCACGAATGGGCTTGCCGTTGTCCCAAGTCTCGGCAAGAGCCAGCCTGTCGAGGTTTTCCTCGAGACGATCGGCGATCCGGTTGAGCAGAAGCGCCCGTTCGGCGGCGCTTGTCTTGCCCCACGAATCCTTCGCCTTGTGCGCCGCGTCCAGTGCGGCCTCGACATCCTTCTCGTCGGAACGCGCGAGTTCGCAGAGCACCCGGCCGTTCACGGGAGAGATGTCCTCGAAATATTTTCCGGATTTCGGCTCGACCCATTTGCCGCCGATGAAGTTGCCGTATCTCTTGGCGAAGGGCACTTTCGCCGCACGAGAAAATTCGACCTTGTTCATGCCAATCCTCCCAGCAGGGACGCCGCGTCATGCGGCATCTTCAGGTGACCAATGGTCGGACAAGCAGGTCAATTTGTCAGGACAGGACGCTCCTTTCGCCATGTCGAGTGTCGCAGAACTGCGACATTCGACGGCAACGGATTCAGTGGATGCGTTCGATGCCCAACCGCTTCAACTTGCGGTGAAGGGTTGCACGGCTGACGCCGAGCAGCCGGGCGGCGTGGGTGACATTGCCGCCAGCACGCAGCAGAGCGCGGTGCAGCACACCCCTTTCGGCTTCGGCCAGCGCCGCCGGCCCTTCCGGCAAATCCAGCAACTCCGAGACCGGCAAGGGTCTGGAAAGCCGCTCCGGCGTCAGGCCTAGCGCCAGGCGTGCCGAATGGGTTGCGCCAATAACGAGATCGTCGTTGTCGACGGCGACCAGCGCGCCGGCAACCTGCTCCGAAGTGGATGGGATCAGGATGCGTGCCTTCGGGAAGGACTGGCGGAAATTCTCCGCCTCGATGCGCCGAGCCGCGTCGGAGACCGCAACCGTGATCAAGTCGACGAGGCCCCCGGTCAGATCGGCACGGCAGGAGGATACGTCGAGCGCGCCGGCAAGTTCGCCTTCATGATCGAAAATTGGTGCCGTCGTGCAGCTCAGAAGCGTGTTGCGCGTGAAGAAATGCTGGTCGCGATGGATGGTCAGCGTCCGCTTCTCGATGAGGCAGGTGCCGATGCCGTTAGTGCCTTCGCTTTCCTCACTCCATATAGCCCCGGTCCAAAGCCCCCAATCTTCAAAGGTTCGGTCGTCCGCAGACGCGCCACGACGATCGACCGGGACGCCGTCGTGATCGGCAAGCAGGACGCAGCAGCCGATGCCGCCGACGGCAAGGAACAGGCGATCGAGACTCGCCTGCGCCGCTGCGATCAGCGGTCCCATACGTTCCCTGGCCCGGGCAAGTTCAGCGTCGCTCAGACGGCGGGGGCGATCGTGGCGGGCCGGATCGAGATGATGGAGCTTGGAAGAGCGACGCCAGGAAGCGACGAGCGCTGACCTGGCCGCTGCACCGGAGGACACCGCCTCCTGCACATGGTCGGCGTGATGAATGAATGCACGTGGCGCCATTCCGTCCTCCCGAAAAGGCGTGGCCTCGTTTCTCTCCGATCTGCTATGCGTCCCCGACCCTTGCCGTCAGTGGGTCAATTCACCTTCATCGCCGACCTTGTCATGCGCTGTTCCAGCGGGGCCGTCAGCGCCGACCCGAGCAGTCGGCATGTGTCCGGCGGGCTGGCGAAGGACACCTCGTAGCCCTGACCCGTCGAAAGTGTCACGATGACCTGCTTGCCGTCCGGCGTCGTCTCGATCTTCCAGTCGTCGAGAGGAAAGACATAACGCAGGTTTTCGTCCTGGAACTTCTCTTTCATCGACAGATTGAGAAGCTTCGGCAGCGTCATGGCGATCGCACAGGCGTCCGATGTCGATACTTTGAGCTCCAGGGTCTCGCCCCGCTCGTCGACCATGCCGAGCGATATCTGCTCGCCTCCCTCGATTACCGAGCAATTCGTCAGGCCGCGCGTGTCTATCTTCATGCCTGCCTCTCAATATATCCAAACGAATATAACGACAGGCACGTGAGCTGTATAGTCCGATCTCAGGCGTTGTCGATCTCAGACTGGAGGGCGAGCATGTGCTGTTCGGCCACCGACTGGGCGGCGCGCTCGATGGCGCGGAACCGGCCGACTACGGCAAGGCCAACCGGGGTCAGTTGCGTCCCTCCCCCCTGCCGGCCTCCGGTCTGGGCGCTGACCACCGGCTTGCCGAACAGCCTGTTCATTTCCTCGATCAGGTCCCAGGCATGCTTGTAGGACATCTGCATCTTGCGCGCGGCAGCCGCGATGGATCCGAACGCTGCCACATGTTCGAGCAATTCCACCTTTCCGGGGCCGATCCGGCCGTCCGGATCAAGGTCAATGCGCAGGCTGAGCGACGGCATTCGCTTCTCCAATCGGCAGGTTCGCTGTCGTGATGGACGCCGCTATCGTAACCCTCTCAAACCGCCATGGCTACGCGCCGGCAACAAGATTGCCCGTCACGCCAGGCATAGAGGGCCGGTCATCAAATTCCTTTGACCGCTATATCTGATTGAACATATAAAAAGCTGCGCGCGGACCTGAGGAAGGAGACGGACATGTCACATAATCTGCAATTCTATATCGCCGGCGAATGGGTCGACCCGGTCAAGCCGAACCGCTTCGAGGTCATCGATCCTTCGACGGAAGACGCCTTTGAAGAAATTTCGCTTGGGAGCAAGGAGGATGTCGACAAGGCGGTTGCAGCTGCCGTCCGTGCCTTCGCCCGCTTCAGCTTCACCGAAAGGAAGGAACGGCTCGATATCCTGAAGCGGGTGGTCGACGTCTATAAGAAGCGTTCGGCGGATCTCGCCGTTGCGGTCTCCCGCGAGATGGGCGCGCCGACGAGGCTTGCCCGTGAATCGCAGGTGACCATCGGCCTCGCCCATCTCGAGAAGATGGTCGAGACGCTGGAAAAGTTCGAATTCCAGTATGCCAGGGGTGGCTCCCTGATCGTCAAGGAGCCGATCGGCGTCGTCGGCATGATCACCCCATGGAACTGGCCGCTCAACCAGATCACCTGCAAGGTGGCACCGGCACTTGCCGCCGGCTGCACCATGGTGTTGAAGCCGAGCGAGATCGCGCCACTCGACGGGATCATCTTTGCGGAGATCATCGATGAGGCCGGCGTGCCGAAAGGCGTGTTCAACCTCGTCAACGGTGACGGGCCGACCGTCGGCCAGGCGATCGCCAGTCATCCGCAGATCGACATGGTGTCCTTCACCGGGTCTACCCGCGCCGGCATCCTCGTGGCGAAGGCCGCGGCCGACACGGTGAAGCGCGTGCACCAGGAACTCGGCGGCAAGTCCGCCAATATCCTGTTCCCGGATGTCGATTTCTCGGATGCGGTCGCCAAGGGTATCGCCGGCTGCTTCAACAATAGCGGCCAGTCCTGCAACGCGCCGACCCGCATGTTCGTGCCGCGGGACAGACAGGAAGAAGTAAAGGCTCATGCCAAGGCGGCAGCCGAGAGATTCACTGTCGGCCCGGCGGACGGACCCGACACAAAGCTCGGACCTGTTGTCAGCCAGACGCAGTTCGACAAGATCCAGGACCTGATCCAGAGCGGGATTTCCGAAGGCGCGACGCTGGTCACCGGCGGCCCCGGCCGGCCGGCGAACCTCAATCGCGGCTACTACGTGCGTCCGACGGTCTTCGCCGACGTCACGCCGGACATGCGCATCTCCCGCGAGGAGATCTTCGGCCCGGTCCTGTCGATCCTGCCCTATGACAGCGTTGAGGAGGTTATCCAACGCGCGAACGACACGACCTACGGGCTTGCGTCCTATATCCAGGCCGCTGATATCGAAAAGGCCCGCGAGACCGCGCGCCGCATGCGCTCCGGCAATGTCTACATCAACTACCCGACCTGGGATGCAGGCCTGCCCTTCGGCGGCTACAAGCAGTCCGGCAACGGCCGCGAATATGCCGAATATGGGCTCGAGGAGTTCCTTGAGGTCAAGGGCATCGCCGGCTACGAGGCGGCTTGATCACGAGAGCCCGGCAGTCGTAGGGATTGCCGGGCATCGTGAACCGGGAGGTAGAACCAGATGGATATCGGCCTTTTGATCGCTGGCGAGGATCGTCCGGCAGAGGGTGAGGCGCGCTTCGAACGGCTGGATCCTTATACGGGCGCCGTGGCAACCCGCCCTGCGGCAGCCAGCGTGGCCGATGCCCGGGCCGCGGTCGAAGCGGCCGCCGCCGCTTTCCCGGCATGGTCGCAAACCGGCCCCGGCGAGCGCCGCGCCCTGCTCCTGAAAGCGGCCGATATCATGGCCTCCAAAGTGGAGGAATTTACGCGGCTTGTCGTCGAGGAGACGGGCGGCACACCTCCATGGGCCGGCTTCAACGTCATGCTGGCGTCGAACATGCTGCGCGAGGCTGGCGCCATGACGACGCAGATCGGTGGTGAGGTCATCCCCTCCGACAAGCCCGGAACGCTTGCCATGGCCATGCGTAAGCCGGCCGGCGTGTGCCTCGGCATCGCGCCATGGAACGCGCCGGTCATCCTTGGCACGCGCGCCATCGCCATGCCGCTCGCCTGCGGCAATACGGTGATACTCAAGGCGTCCGAGATGTCTCCCGGTACGCATCGCCTGATCGGCGATGTTCTCGTCGAGGCCGGATTGCCGAAAGGCGCCGTCAATGTCGTGACGAATGCGCCGGCCGACGCGGCGAAGGTGGTCGAGGCGCTGATCGCGCATCCGGCTGTCCGACGCGTCAATTTCACCGGATCGACCGCGGTCGGGCGGATCATTGCCGAACTGGCCGGCCGTCACCTGAAGCAGGCCCTGCTTGAACTTGGGGGAAAGGCGCCGCTGGTCGTGCTCGACGATGCCGATATCGACGCCGCGGTGAATGCGGCCGCCTTCGGCGCCTTCATGCATCAGGGCCAGATCTGCATGTCGACCGAGCGACTGATCGTCATGGATGCCGTCGCTGATGAATTCGTCGGGAAGCTCGCTAAAAAGGCATCAGGTCTTGCGGCAGGCGATCCGCGCGGCAAGGTCGTCCTCGGCTCGCTGATCAACATGGCTGCGGCGGAGAAGATGGAAGCGTTGATCGCCGACGCGACCGAAAGGGGTGCGGCACTGGTTGCCGGCGGCAAGCGCGAGGGCTCAGTGGTGACGGCGACGCTTCTCGATCGCGTCACGCCGGATATGCGCATCTACTCGGAGGAATCCTTCGGGCCTGTGAAGCCGATCATACGCGTCGCCGACGAGGAAGAGGCCATCCGCGTCGCCAACGATACGGAATACGGGTTGTCCGCCGCCGTCTTCAGCCACGATATCCGCCGCGCCATGCGTGTCGCCGAAAGGATCGAATCCGGCATCTGTCACATCAACGGACCGACCGTCGGCGACGAAGCGCAGATGCCGTTCGGCGGGGTCAAGGGCTCCGGTTACGGCCGGTTTGGCGGCAAGGCGGCGATCGCGGAATTCACCGATCTCCGCTGGATCACGATAGAGGATCCGGCCCAGCACTATCCGTTCTGAGCAAGCCGCTCCCGTAAAGGTCGTCAGATCGGGACGAACTCCACCAGATCGCCGGGAACGAAGTTTTCACGGTCTCCGGGAAGCAGGATCAGGCCTTGCGCGCCGGCAAGTGCCATCAGGCTCGCGGAACCCTGGATTTCGAGCGGTTCGGCTATCGTTCCGCCGGCGGAGGACGTCAGCTTTCCGGCAAGCACCTGAAGACGTCCTGGCTGCGTCGATACCGAACGAGCAAGCGGCAGAATAACGGGTTCAGGACGGGCAGAAGCATTGCCCGAAAGCCGGGCGATCAAGGTGCGTCCGATAAGCGTGAAGGCGGTCGCGGCGGCAAACGGATTGCCGGGCAGCGCAAGGATTGGGCAATCGTCGATGTCGCCAAGCCCTACCGGCTTGCCCGGCCGCATGGCGAGCTTCCAGAACTCGAGATAGCCGCGGCGGACGATCAGGCGGGCAAGATGATCGGCCGGGCCGACCGAGGCTCCGCCGCTGGTCACAATGAGGTCCGCCTCGGCGGCAGCATCGACAAGCCGCTGGAGCAACGTGTCGGCCGAGTCCGGGACGATGCCGACCTCTTTCAGCGGCTCCATGCCTTCGGAAAGTTCGTCGCCCACCGACAGAAGGACAACGCGAAGACGCCTGAGCACCGGAACCGATTCGATCCGCAAGGCGCTGAGCAGGGCCAGTTGGGCGGGTTGCAACAGGGTTCCCGCCGCAAGTATCCTTTGCCCCGCCAGTACGTCTTCGCCGCTCATCCTGATATGCGGCTTGCCGCCGATACGGGCGGCGACCGACACGCGGCCTGTGGCAACGCCGCAGAATTCCTGCGGAACGACGCGGTCGGCCCCGGGCGGCACGGCGGCGCCCGTGAAGATGCGCACCGCCTCGCCCTTGCCGACTTCCCGGCGCCAGGGGTGCCCCGCCGCGACCTCTCCCACGAGACGCAGTTCCGCCTCCCCTTCCGCATCGAGATCGGCGGAGCGCACTGCGTAGCCGTCCATAGCGGCAGCATCGAAGCGCGGCAGGTTGTTCGGGGCGACGATCTCTTCCGCCAGGCAGCGGCCGACACATGCGCTGAGCAGAACGTTCTCGGCGCCAGTCACGCTCGGATAGCTGGTTGCGATGAAGCTCCAGGCCTCGGCAAGAGTTTCCGGGCGACTGGTCGCCATACGAATTGCCGAGGAAAGCATGAGTGGCTCCGGGATATACGGCAAGGTTATGCAGTCCTGCCAGCATTATGTTCACCGAAACATAACGAGTCCAGTCCAACTCGTGGCGATCATTCGGGCGAGACGGTAGAAACGGCATTTCGTTGCCTCTTCCACCGTTACTGGCGGAGCGGCATTTGCGGATGTTAATGGTTGGAAGAAGCTGTCGTGACTGTCGGCCGATACTGCCCGATATGAGCATTCGGAGGGAGGAATGATGAAGAAGGTCCTGAACAAACCCGTCGCCTATGTCGACGAGATGCTGGAGGGTCTTTGCCTGGCGCATCCCGGCTATTACAGTCAGCCGGAGAAGAGGGTGATCGTCCGCAGCGGCGGCGCGGTATCCGGCAAGGTCGGAATCGTGACTGGAGGCGGATCCGGTCATTTGCCCATTTTCACCGGCTATGTCGGACAGGGCCTGCTGGATGCGGCGGCGATCGGCGACGTCTTCGCCTCGCCCTCGGCCGAACAGATGGCGAGCGCCATGCGCCATGCCAATGGGGGTGCCGGGGTTCTCCGGCTCTACGGTAATTATGGCGGCGACGTCATGAACTTCGATATGGCCGGCGAGATGCTCGAGATGGAGGATATCGCTTCCACCACCGTTCTGCTCGCCGATGACGTCGCCTCCGCGCCCCCGGAGGAGGCGGAGAAGAGGCGCGGTGTGGCGGGAATGGTTTTCGCCTTTAAGATCGCAGGCGCCCGCGCCGAGGAAGGCGGCAATCTCGATGAGGTCACGGCCGCCGCCCGGAAGGCAGCCGACGCCTGTCGCTCCATCGGCTTCGCGCTCACCTCCTGTATCGTCCCGATGGCCGGAAGGCCGACCTTCACGCTCGCGGACGACGAGATGGAAATGGGCATGGGCATTCACGGGGAGCCTGGCATCTGGCGGGACAAGCTCAAGCCCGCCGACGCCGTGACGGACGAGATGCTCGACCGCCTTCTGGAAGACAGCGGCATCGGCAAGGGGGAGAGGGTCTCCGTGCTGGTAAACTCGCTGGGCGCCACGCCGCTCGAAGAGCTTTATATCGTCTACCGGCGCGTGCATGCCCGCCTTTCCGGCACAGGCATCGACATCGTCGCGCCGCTCGTCGGCCGCTACGCCACCTCGATGGAGATGGCGGGCGTCACGCTGACCTTTTGCCGGCTGGACGGCGAACTGGAGCGACTGCTGAAAGTTCCCTGCGATTGCCCGTTCTGGAGAAACTGATGGCATCGGATGCTTCCGGAAAAGGACATACGGCGGTTACCGTCGCCGCCATTCATGCAGCCCTAATCCGCCTGGCCGCTGCCACCCACGAAGCGGCTGCCGAACTCAACGCGGCAGATGGCGCGTTAGGTGACGGCGATCTCGGCATCACCGTTTCCCGGGGCTTCGCCGAAGCCGCCGCGGCTGACTTGCCGGATGACCTCGGACTTGCCTTCATGGAATGCGCCAAGGCCGTGCAGCGGGTTTCCTCGTCTTCTTACGGCACGCTCCTGGCGACGGCCGCCATGGCTGCGGCGAAGGCAACGAAGGGGCGGACGGAAATCGATCCGTCGGAGATTCCGGACCTTGTCGAGAAAGCCCTCGCTGCCATGATGCTGCGCGGCAAGGCAGCCCTTGGCGACAAGACGGTGCTGGATGTCCTCGATGCCGTTGCCAGGGCGACGCGGGATGCGCCACCGGACGAATTGTACGGCCGCAGCCTATCGGCTGCACGCGAAGCGCTGGAAGCGTTCAAGGGCAAGCCCAACAAGATCGGCCGCGCGCGGATGTTCGGTGATAAAAGCGTCGGCCTCTACGATCCAGGCCAGCTCGCACTTGTCAGGATCATCGAGGGCCTGGGCGAATAGCCAAGGAGCCTGGATTCAATTGCTCTTTCCCGGTGCGCCTGCCTTCCATCGCGAGTGGGCAATATAGATCGTCGCCAGCCGTTCGACGCCCGTCTGGTCGTCCCCGTCGAACCTACCGACCTTGGCGCTGTCGAGGTCCAGAACGCCGAAGACGCTTCCTTCATGGATCAGCGGCACAACCAGTTCCGAGCGGGAAGCGGCATCGCAGGCGATGTGCCCTGGGAATGCCTGCACATCCTCCACCAGAATGGACTTTCTGCAATCGACAGCGGTGCCGCATACACCTTGCCCGACCGCGATGCGTACGCAAGCCGGCTTGCCCTGAAAGGGGCCAAGCACAAGTTCGTTCTGCGACTGCAGGAAATAGAAGCCGGCCCAATTGAGATCAGGCACTAGCTGGAAGATAAGCGCCGAGGTGTTTGCGGCGTTGGCGATCGGATCGGTCTCGCCCCCGAGCAGGGCATCGAGCTGCCCGCAAAGCTTCTTGTAGAAGGCGGGTTTATCAGCGCTCTCTATGATATCCGATGCGAACATTTTTACTTCGTCGCGCCCTTGCCGAACGCCGGCTCGTTCATTTCCAAGATCAAGGACCAGATAGGCCTTTTCGCGGCACGAATCCATGATCAAGAAACAGGGCACACGATCCACTTAACTGCGAAATAGCGCCGGCTAAGCCCGAGCGGCAGGTTTACTCCGATTTGCGGAACACCTCGCCGATCGTCTTGATGACGCCGGGATCCTTCAGCGTGTAGCCGGGCACCTGCGAGATTGCGGCGTGGAATTCCTGGCCCTGCATCACCCTCAGTACACGCTTGACCGCTTCCATCTCGAGGATGTCCTTGCGGCAGACGAAGAAATAATCCTCCGTCAAAAGCCGCACAAAACCCAGATCGAACTGCCGCGCCGCTGCCTCCACGCCGAAGGCCACATCGGCCATACCGGAGGCAACATACGCGGCTACCGCCGCATGGGTGAACTCGGTATGCTCGTACCCGTTGATGCGCGCGCCGTCGAGCTGATGCTGGGCAAGCAGGTGTTCGAACAGTTGCCGCGTTCCGGAGTCGGGGTCTCGGTTGACGAAGCGGATCTGCGGGTCGAGCAGGCGTTCGACAGTGGTGATGCCATGCGGGTTGCCGCGCGCAACGATCAAGCCGACCTCGCGAGTGACCAACCCGATGACGCGGTGGAGGCTCGGCGTGAGCCAGCCTTTACTCGCGGCGATGGCGCGTTTGCGCAATTCGCCCTGCGGCAGGTGCATACCCGCTAGGTCGCAGCCGTCATGCGCAAGCGACACAAGGGAGTTCTGGTTGCTGACATAGCGGAAATCCACGTCGATACCCGCCTCGCGATTGAGCAGTTGCCTCAGCCTGGGGACGGCAAAACCATGGCTGGCATGGACCCGCAGCACGAGCGGGCCATGCGGCAGCATCTGGTTGATCTCGGTCTCGAGTTCCTGCGAGAGGTTCTGCAGCAACGGCCGCAGGCGCGCTTCGAGACGCTGGCCAGCCCATACCAGCTTGTCGCCGAAGGGTGTCAGGCTGGTGCCGCTGCCCTGCTTGCGTACCACCAGGGGCATGTCGAAGAACTGCGACCATTTCTCGATCAGGTTCCAGGCATGCCGATAGGACATCTCCGCATGGTCGGCGGCGGCCGTGATCTTACCGGTGGTGCGGATCTCGGCAAGGAAGTCCAGCATGATCCGCAACGAGCGGGTGTCCTCGCGTTGCTTGAATCGCCAGACCGGTTCGATCTCGACCTGGATCATATCACCTCCCAAACTTCAGTCAGATATGCACCGTAATTCATATATTCTTGATAGCTATATAGGTGTGTCTGTTCATATGCTGCTGTCGCTCTTTAGGCAGAAGATTTCATATTCCCAAAGATTTTACGACGCTATTAGCATATGCACCGTCTCGTAGCCGACCGCACAAGTCGCGATCGTGACTCCGAGATATGAATTCTTATTCATATAAATGGAGCCGCCTGATGCTCAATCGGATTGTCGACGGAATCAATAATCTATTGATCGACGGACACCGCGTCGGTGCAGCGTCCGGCCGCACATTCGAGACATTGAACCCGGCAACGGGCGAGGTCCTGGCCAGGGTGGCCGAAGCTGGCGTGGAAGACGTGGACGCAGCCGTGCGTTCGTCCCGAACCGCCTTTGAAGGCGCCTGGAGCCATCTGAAGGCTTCCGAGCGCGGCGCACTGCTGCTCAAACTCGCCGACCTCATCCGCCGCGAAGAAGACGAGTTGGTACGACTGGAAAGCCTCGATTCCGGTAAACCGATATCAGCCATCCGCCGCCAGGACCTGCCGGCCGTCCTTGATACGCTGACCTATTATGCCGGCATGGCCGACAAAATAAACGGCCAGGTCATTCCGGCCCGCACCGACGCGTTGACCTACACGGTGCGCGAGCCGCTCGGTGTGGTCGGCGCCATCATCCCGTGGAATTTCCCGCTGATGATCGGCATGTGGAAGATCGCCCCGGCGCTTGCCTGTGGCTGCACGGTAGTGCTGAAGCCGGCCGAGGTGACCCCGCTGACGGCTCTCAGGATTGGCGAACTGGCGCTCGAAGCTGGTTTCCCGGCGGGCGTGCTGAACGTCGTACCCGGCTTCGGCAAGGTCGCGGGCCAGGCACTGGTCGACCATCCCGATGTGGACAAGATCACCTTCACAGGCTCGCCGGTGGTCGGCCGGCAGATCCTGCAGGGCGCCGCCGGCAACCTCAAGCGGGTGACACTGGAACTCGGCGGCAAGTCGGCCAACATCCTCTTTCCCGACGCGGACATCGACGCCGCCGTCAAGGCGGCCGGCTCCGGGATCTTCTTCAACACCGGACAGGTCTGCTCGGCCGGCTCACGTATCCTGGCACATGAGAGCATCTACGATCAGGTCGTGGAACGGCTCGCTGCCCGCGCGCAATCGATCCGCATCGGCGATCCGCAGGACGCATCCACGGCGATGGGCCCGCTGGTCTCCGAGGTGCAGATGAAGCGCGTTCTGAACTATATCGACATCGGCCGCAACGAAGGCGCCTCAATCGTCACCGGCGGCGCAAGGCGCGGCGATGCCGGCTATTTCGTCGAACCGACCGTCTTCGCCGGCGTACGCCATCAGATGCGCGTCTCGCAGGAAGAGATTTTTGGCCCAGTCGCAACCGTCATTCCGTTCAAGGACGACGAGGATGCCATTCGCATTGCCAATGGAACCGTCTACAGCCTCGCGGCCGGCGTCTGGACGGGAGACATCGCCCGCGCGCACCGCTTCATCAAGCGATTGAAGGCCGGCACGGTGTGGGTCAACACCTACGGGCCGACGGATATCCGCCTGCCCTGGGGCGGTGCGCGCGATTCCGGCTTCGGCCGCGAGCACGGTGACGCGGCCATCGACAATTTCACGGAACCGAAAGCCGTCTGGATCAACACAGGACGCTGACAACCGCGTCGGCCAACCTTCTAGGCATCCGGCGTTTCCATTCATCAACACCGACCGACCCGCCGTCTGTAGCGCGTGAGACAGAGGCAGTCTTTGCCAGAATTCGAGGAGGCAACATGCGCATCGCGATCATCGGCCAGCAGGCATTCGGCAAGAGCGTCCTGGACGCATTCCTCGCGCGCGGCGACGAGGTGGCGGGCGTGTTCTGCGCTCCCGAGAAGCCCGGTACCCGTCCAGACCCTCTTCGCCTCGCCGCTGCGGAACACGGTCTCCGGCTGTTCCAGTTTCCCAATCTCAAGAGCCCGGCGGCGGAAGGTGCGCTACGTGCGCTCGATGTCGATCTCGCGGTCATGGCCTACGTGCTGCAGTTCGCGCCGCAAGCCTTCGTGAACATTCCGAGGCACGGCACGATCCAGTATCACCCCTCGCTGCTACCGAAGTATCGCGGCCCGAGTTCGATCAATTGGCCGCTCATCAAGGGGGAGAAGGAAACCGGCCTCACCATCTTCCGACCGACGGATGGTCTCGATGAGGGGCCAGTGATCCTGCAGAAGCGTGTCGCGATCGGCCCGGGCGACACGCTCGGCAGCGTCTATTTCGACCGGCTATTCCCACTCGGCGTCGAGGCGATGCTGGAGGCCGCCGACCTCGTCGTCGCCGGCCGCCACATCGAAACGGTGCAGGACGAGGAGGCCGCCTCCTACGAGGGCTGGTGCCGCGACGCGGAAGCCAAGATCAACTGGAACATGCATCTCGATTTCCTGCATGATCTGATCCGAGGCTGTGATCCAGCGCCGGGCGCCTGGACGACCGTATCTGGCGAAAAGGTGCGATTGTTCGAGAGTCGAAAGCACCCGGTGCGGCGCTTCGGCGATGTCCAGGGCAAGCCGGGCACGATCGTCGCGGTCGGTGATCAGTCCGTCCGGGTTGCCGCCCAAGGCGGGGCCATCGAGATCGCAAAGGCGCGAACCGAGGTCGGCCAGAAGATGACGGCGGCGGCCTTTGTCAAGTCGTATGGGCTGGAGGTCGGCGATCGGCTGGAATCCGTTGCGGAAAGGAAGCTGGCCGCGGCAGCCGGCTAGGACCGATAAGCCGAGTTCGCCATACCGGGTTGCGATGTCGCAGCCCGCCGCCATTGCTCGATCGCAAGGACGTTCGCGTCCAACCAGCATGTTGCAGGAGCGAACACCTTCCAAGCCTCGAAATGCTTGGGCGAGACCGTTGTCAACAATGGCTTGCCCGTGGCGGTGGCAGCCAAGAAGGCCGGCCAAAGACCCATCCGCATCGCCGCTGAGTGGCGTGGACCGCGACGCAGATCGTCTGGAAGGAGAGGACGCTGCTCGTCGGCTCTATGCAGAAAGATATCGGCCCGCCTTCGATCTCTATGAACGCCTCTGCACACCGGAGAAGAGCGCCGACATCTTGTTGATCAACGAGGATTTTCAGCATCCGGAGGTTCGTGTTCTGCGGAACGGAAGGTTGGGCAGAGAAGGCTGAAGGGAGCTAGCTTATCGCTCATGAGGGTTTAGATTTCCAGCAAGGAGCATGAAGCCTGTGGCGCCAGCAGACGTCCGTGCCTACCTATTTCCATCGGTGGTCTAGCATGCGTTGACTTCGTTTCCGAGGCAGCGCTAGTTGCATGTGTATATAACGCTCCCCGGATCCACGCTGGAGAATGCATGCCGATTATTCATGACGACGAGCTCTCGCGCATCCTGCTCGACGATTGCCCCTATGCGGATGCTACGACCGAAGGGCTCGGCATCGCGCATACACCGGCACGTGCCACTTTGACAGCAAGGCACGACATGATCGTGTGTGGCGTGGAGGAGGCCGCCCGAATGTTCGAGCTTTCGGGCGCATCTTCGCACATCGCCGTCGGCTCGGGCAATGCGGCCCCTGCCGGAACCCTGCTCCTCGAAGCGACCGGATCAGGTGCGAGTCTGCATCGCACTTACAAGATGGCTCAGACCCTGATGGAAATGCTGTCCGGCATCGCCACCGCCGCGCGCGCCATCGTGGAAGCAGCCCAGGGAGCGAACCCGCATTGTCGTGTGGCATGCACGCGCAAGCATATGCCCGGCATGAAGCGCTGGGCCCTTCGGGCAATCGAAGCGGGCGGCGCTGTCCCTCATCGCCTAGGCCTGTCGGATTACGTTCTGGTGTTCGAGGAACACAGGAACCTTCTGGACGGCGGCGTGCCATTGAGTGAGCATTTCCGCAGGCTTCGCGCGCATGCCCCTGAGCGAAGGCTCGCCGCAGAAGCTTCCAGCGTCGAGGAAGCAATCATGCTCGCCGACGCCGGTGCCGAGATCGTGCAGGTCGACAAGCTGACGCCGGAGCAGGTCGCGGTGGTAGCGACCAAGCTACTGGAATACGTACCGCGCCCTATAGTTGCAGCCGCTGGTGGCATTAATGCCTCGAATGCCGCGGCCTATGCGACTGCGGGTGCCGACATACTGGTCACGTCCTCGCCCTATCTTGCGCCGCCACGAGACGTGAAGGTCAGGATTGTGCCCGCTTGATCAGGCGAGGAAACCCGACCGGCAATCTGGATTCTGGCCTCGCCGACATCGAGCACCACAACGTCGCCCGCTGCGAGGTCTGTAGGAGCATCATGGTAGCGAATGCGGCAGGGCCGTCCCTCGACAGATACAATGCCGAAGCCATTCTCGTCCGGCCCGCTCACATGATGACCGATGAGATGGACGCCGTTACCGGTTGCTTCCGCCGCGATAGCTCGGACCGGGTCGCTATCTCCAACGATCCGACCGTTTTCAAGCCGGATCACGCGATCGGCAAGACGCAGGATTTCGGCTACGTCATGGCTCACGAGAAAGGTCGTAGTGCCGAATTCGTGATGCAAACGTTTGAGCTCATCCTGCAATTGCCGCCGCATTGCCGGATCGAGTGCGGAGAGCGGTTCGTCGAGCATGAGAATGTCGGGGCGGCGCGCGAGTGCCCGGATCAAGGCAAGCCTTTGCTTCTGCCCTCCTGACAGGCGTGCCGGATAGGCGCTCGCCAAGCCTTCCATGCCGACCAGCCGGAGGAGCCGTTCAGCCTCCTCACGATCTGCGCCACGGCCGATAGCATATTCGACGTTCCCTTGAACGGTCATGTTAGGAAACAGCGCATAGTCCTGGAAGACGAAGCCGATGGACCGCCGGCGCACCGGAAGCATAGTGTTTGCTTCCATGTCACACCACAGCGAGCTACCGACCCGGACATGGCCGTGATCCGGCTTCATCAGCCCCGCAAGCAGCTTCAGCAAGGTAGTCTTGCCCGCACCTGACGGGCCGACCAGGGCCACGAACATCCCCTTCGCAACGGTCAGATGGGTATTCAGCTCGAACGGTCCCGCGGGGCCGTCGAGCGCAATCCGCACCGATAAGTCGACCCACGCGGCAAGGTGACTCTCGCCGCCCTCACCGGCCGGCGAGCCACATTCAGAGAAACGAGAGGCTGGATCGTTATATTTATTCATATACAACCGTGATATAGCCTCCTGCATTCATTCGAAAGACGGATCACATCATGCTTCGCCGTTTCTCCATTGTTTCTACCCTTGTTGCTGGCATGTTCGTTCTAGCCGGCATGCCGAAAGCCCACGCCGAGGAGGCGACGCTTGCTGCGGCCGCCGGTTTCCGCAAGCCACTGACCGAGCTTGCCGCAGCCTATGAGGCGCGGAGCGGCAAAAAGATCCTGCAGGTCTATGGTCATGTCGGACAGGTGGTCGCTCAAGCCAGGGAGAGCGACCAGATCACCATCGTCTGCGGCGACAAGACCGTGTTTCACCACGCAAAGGACCTCCATTTCCAGCGCACGGTAGGACTCGGATTGGGTAAGCTGGTTGTGGCGTTCCGCAAGGGTATATCGCTCGCCAAGGCGGAGGACATTGCCCGCGATGATATCAAACGGATCGGCATTCCGGATCAGACCGCCGCCATCTATGGCAAGGCTGGCAGGCAGTTCCTCGAGCGGGCGCATTTGGCGCAAGCCGTCGATCCGAAGCTGGTCCCGGTCGCCATGGTGCCGCAGGTGACCAGCTATGTCGCCAGCGGCGAGATCGATGCCGGCTTCGTCAACGCCACCGACGCGATAGGCGCGGCAGACACGATCGGCGGCTTTGTCCAGGTCGACGCCTCACTTTATGATCCGGTCGAGATATCTTGCGGCATCCGGACCACCGACAAACCTTCGTCCGCCACGAACGGCTTCGCCAAATTCCTGGAAACGGATCAGGCGCGCGCGATCCTTGACCACTACGGGCTCTGACGCCAGTGGTCGGTATGATCTGGGCGGCACTCGCCGATCCCGCACTGGCCTACCCCGCAGTGTTGACCGTCAAGGTCGCTGCGATCACGCTCTGCCTGCATCTGGTGCTTGGGCTCGGGCTTGGGTGGGCGCTCTCGCAACCCCGCTGGCCAGGCAGGACGGTGCTCGACGCACTGGTAATGCTGCCCTTGGTGTTCCCGCCGCTGGCACTTGGCTTCTTCCTTTTGCTGCTGCTCGGCCGTCGCAGCATGATCGGAGGGTGGCTCGATGCCACCTTCGGTTTCTCCTTCATCTTCACCATCGACGGAGTGGTATTGGCATCCGTCATCGCCGGCCTGCCGCTGGTGGTCAAGCCGATCGAGGCGGCGATTGCCGGCGTCTCGCGCAGCCTTGGCGAGGCGTCCCGCACGCTCGGGCGATCTGAATGGGACACGTTTATCCATGTCATAGTGCCCAATATACGCAGCGCCATCGCGGCAGGACTCCTGCTCGGTACGGCGAGGTCGCTGGGCGAGGTCGGCATCACGCTCATGCTCGGCGGCAACATCGTCGGCAAAACCAACACGATGTCGCTGGAGATCTACAACGCGGTCTTCAACGGTGAGTATCCACGCGCTGTCGTGCTTTCCGGCGTTCTCGGCCTGGCATCGGTCGTCGTGCTCCTCTTCTTGCGTAGAGGTGCGCGGCCGGTCCTCACCTGAGGCGTGCAGTCCAGCAACGCGGGAGGCAAGTCTGATCTTGCATGCGGCCGGAATGTCACCGGGCAGATGGTCAATGTACCCATACTCGGAAAGCGACGTTGTACCCGTATTCCGAAGGTGGCCACACAGGTCTGCTGAACATTGCCGATGACCTGCTTGCCTCGTAATATCAACACGAATACGACGAGGAAGCCGGAATGCGTGCCTTCTGTTTGCTGATAGTGGCTATTCTTTCAATCGGCGTCCTGGTCGGTTCTTCACACGCAAACGGTCCCGTGACAAACAGTTCCTCCCTGGAACTCGTCGCTACCAGATCTCCGATCTCAATCACGATCCAATCCTTGACTGCGTTGCCCTCGGTCGAGGCGGACGTCACGTTCAAAACGTCAAAGGGAGCTTCAAGCGGACACTACAAAGGCGTTCTCATCTGGGACCTATTCAAAGCAAATCACGTTCTCGACGACCTTGGACACAATGCCGAATTGAGGAAAACTTTTACCGTTGTCGCAAGCGATGGCTATGAGATTGCATTCTCCATCGGCGAGATTCATCCGGACTTCGGCAACACAGCTATTATGCTCGCGACGGAAGTCGACGGCCGCCCCTTCACCAAAGGATTCCGGATTGTTGTCCCTGGCGATACGCGAGGAGCGAGAGACGTTCGAGATGTAACCAGGATTGAATTGCATTAGTGGCCGCAAGGCCGCCCCGCGTCCAGACAAAGCCCCCTCGCCTATCGGAATTCTTGATGCCTTCTCACTCGGTGCCCCCAGGACTTACGCTGATGCCAAGATCGCATCGATCCCATCATTTTGATGTCCGCCTCTGGAAACAGCAGAAATTATCTTCGATATTCGTCCTCGCGACCAGCTTCATGGGCCAGGCGGCCGACGCCCTGGTTCAAGCGTTCGGAAACGGCCTCGCTCATCTTCCTCGGCTTGACCTTGCCACAGCTGTTCCATCGGGTACCTGAGGCTCATAAACGTGGGGCACATGCGGGCTCACACAGATCGTCCTGGTCGATGCCAACGATCCGACGCTTCGGCGAGATGAATTCCAGCTCGGCTTTGTTACGTGACAGATTTGCGCCGGATGGCTCAGCAGCGGTCCTGAGCCATCCGGCGCAGACTGGCTGTCGACGATTCAGTCCTGAGCGAAGCTGCGAGAATGGAACTCGCCGACCGGGCGGCACGCGGATCGAGGGTCTCGCTGCGCTGGACGTCGGCCGCGTTGCAGACCCGACATGACTGTTTGTTCCGCGGGTCCGGGATTATGCACCCACCGCCAAAGGCACGCGGTGTCGAAGAAGAAGTGACCGTTCCCCAATCTTTCCATGAGCGGCTGGCCACACCTTTTTCGATCGGGGTGTCGGAACCGGAGTGCCTCATGCGTCCTATTAGGTATCGGTAAGAGGAGAAATTCAATGGTTGCACTTAGGGAAAAGGCTTCCTCGGCCATTGTCGCGGTGACCGACATCGAGAGGGCCCGTCGCTTCTACAGCGGTACGCTAGGGCTCGAACGCCTGGAGGACGGCATGGAAGGCGTGCTGGTTTACAAGACTGGCGCGACGCACCTTGTCGTCTACCCTTCCGAATTCGCCGGCACCAACAAGGCCAACGCCGTGGTCTGGGACTGCGGAGCCGATTTAGAGGCCATCGCGGCCGGTCTGCGCGGCAAGGGCGTGAAATTTGAACGCTACGAAATGGATGGCGTGACCTACAAGGACGGTGTCCACGACGCGGGCGGGTTCAAGATGGTTTGGTTCAAGGATCCCGACGGCAACATCTTGCATCTGAACAGCGCGTGAAGCGCTTTCAAGAGCAGTCGCAGATGCTATCAGGAAAGATGAGCAAGATGTCGAAGCCATTGATCATCTGGACCTATGATTGGGTTCCCGGAGGAAAAGGCAGCCCCCGCGGTCATGTCCGAGACATCAGGTTGCGTTGGGCTTGCGAGGAGGCCGGGCTGGAATATGAAGTCCGCTCCGTCCCATTCGACGAGCGCGGTCCGGAGCATTTCGCGCGCCAGCCCTTCGGCCAAGTACCGTTTCTCGAGGATGACGGCATCGTGATCTTCGAGAGCGGCGCCGCACTCCTGCATCTCGCCGACAAGAGCGAGGTGCTGATGCCGCACGATCGGCGGGGCGCGGCTGAAACGCTCCAATGGGTTGTCGCCGCGCTGAACTCGATCGAAATGGTTTCGGTGCCGTGGTGGTTCGTGGGGATGTCGATCGACAAGGACAATCCGCTCGAAGGCTGGTTGGCGATGCGGCTCGGACATCTCGAAAAGGTGCTTGCCACACGGAAGTGGCTGGCGGCCGACCGCTTCACCGCTGCCGACATCCTCATGGCGGACGTGCTCCGCGTCCCGGCGGTCCGAAGGTTCGGAACGTTTCCGGCGCTAAGCTCATATGTCGACCGTGCCTGCGCCCGCCCGGCCTTCAAGAAGGCGAAAGACGACCAGATGGCGCATTTCGCCGCCGCGGACACTCAGAGGCCATGAATGGCTCACGAGATAACCGGGAATCCGGTTAGCTCACGAGGTCGCTGACAAGGGCCGGCCAGCCGATCTTTACCATCGACGACACCCTATGCATGATGTGATCAAAACGCTCATTATGTACTATCGGGTCGACAAGAGGGACAAGGACAGACTAGTATCCTGGACACGTATCCGGCCATTCCTCGACGCCTGATTTCCGCGTTGTCGCAATCGCAACACGCGCGGGGCCGCTGTGGCTTCGTATTCCTTGAAGAGCCCCTGCAGCCGATCGCGGACTGAGCCGGCCATCACTGGCAGGTCTTGCCCGCCGTCATGAAAAAGGAATATGCGCTGACCGGCAACGCATCATGATGACCGGTTCGTGAATGGCTGACAGCGATATAGAGGTGGTAATCGTCGGGGCGGGCGCCGCCGGCATTGCCGCCGCCCGGCGCCTGAAGGAGGCCGGCATCGGTTGCCTGCTCATCGAAGCGCGGGCGCGGCTCGGCGGACGGGCCCTCACGACGAACGATCCTTTTGGCATGCCGATCGATCTCGGCTGCGGCTGGCTGCATTCGGCCGACCGCAATCCCTGGACCGGGATAGCGGAGGCGCAAGGGCGGACCATCGACCGGACGCCACCGCCATGGATGCGAGCGACGACGCCGACCGGGGCGCCGTCGCCGCAGCAGACCAGCTTCCAGAAGGCCATCCTGAAATTCCGCGCCCGGGTCGCCGCATTTTCGGAAGAAGACCCGGACCGCGCGGCGGCCTCGCTGCTCGCGCCGCGCGGCCGCTGGAACGGTTTGCTAAACGCCGTCAGCACCTATTACAGCGGAGCGGAACTCGACCGCATCTCGCTTCGCGACCTCGTGCGCTATGAGGACACGGGCGTGAACTGGCGCGTCGTCGAGGGTTACGGTACCATCATCGCCGCGCATGGCGCCGGTCTGCCGGCAAGACTCGGCTGTGTCGTGGAGGCCATCGATCATGGCGGCCGGCGCCTCGAACTCCAGACCAGCGAGGGAACGATCCGGGCGGATCGCGCCATCATCACGGTTCCGAGCGATCTGATCGCGCGCGAAGCGATCCGCTTCAGCCCGGGCCTGCCGGACAAAGCGGAAGCGGCGTCGGGCCTGCCCCTCGGCCTCGCCGACAAGCTGTTCCTGTCGCTCGCCGACGGCGAGGAATTCGAGGCGGACAGCCGGCTGTGGGGAAGCATGGATCGCATGGACACGGCCACCTATCACATCCGCCCGTTCGGCCGGCCGCAGATCGAGGCCTATTTCGGCGGCGGCCTCGCGGCAGAACTGGAAAAGGGTGGAGAAGCCGCCTTTTTCGACCATGCGAGCAGTGAGTTGGCCGGAGCCTTCGGCAGGAAATTCGCTGCACGGATCAAGCCGATCGGCATGCATGCGTGGAAGACCGACCCTTACGCGCGGGGCTCGTATTCCTACGCCCTTCCCGGGAAGGCTGATTGCCGCGCGGTCCTCGCCGCCTCGGTCGACGACCGGCTTTTCTTTGCCGGCGAAGCATGTTCGAGAAACGACTACTCGACGGCACACGGCGCCTACCTGACGGGCGTGGAGGCCGCCAAGCGGATCATCGCCTGCCGCAGGTCTCGAAGCTAGAACGGCTGGCCAAGCAGGTCGCGCTGATGAAGCAGGTGGTGGCGCTGGCGAAAAAGCAAACGGCCTATTCCGTGCAGCGCTCGGAAATGTCGGAGATGCGCTCCACGCGGGACGTACGCTGTCAGCCTGAGTGCGCACGGCGCTGGCGTCGATGATTTGCGGCCCTGCCGTCGACCGCTTCGGACTGATGCTCGACGGGAGTCCGGCGGCGGCCCATGTGACGCCGGCGCGCGGGCTGCTCCCCGATCGGGTGTCGGCATGGACGAGCATCGGCCTGGTGCTGCGCGGCGTCGCCCTGGTCATGGCGACCGGTCTGCGTTTTCTGGCCTGTGCGCGAGCGTGGCAACGACAGCATGAACCGCCGGGCCATCATGACCCTTATCTGGCGCAGTTCTTCGCGCTGATGGTAGCGCTGTTCGGCATCGTGCGCTGGCGATCAGGACGACGGCCATGGCGTGACGCGGGGCCGACGGTACCGCACGGTCACCTCAAGTGGTCAGCGGCTGGTAGCTTCCGGCGGGCGCGGCATCGAGTTCGGCCCAGTCGATCTCTTCCTCGACCCGATGATAGGCCTGGTCGCCGATCTCGCCGCGAACGCGCAATTCCTCCAGCACCCGCCGCTGATGCCGGACCGCGTGCAGCCGCAGCCTGTCGTGATCGGTCGCGGCCTGCGGCGCCCCCCGATCTTCCGCCACCACGAGCGCCGCTTCATATTCCGCGCGCACCGCGAGGGCCACGCCCGAAGCATTGCCGTCGAGGCTGGCGAGCGCCGCCTGCATGACAGCGGCGCGGGCGCGCGACACTTCCTCCTCCACCGACCGGTCGGCATCAAACCTGAGCAGCCTGAGAAGCGGCCCGAGCGTGATGCCCTGGACGACAAGGGTGCCGAAGACGACGCAGAACGCGGTCAGCACGATCTGGTCGCGGCCGGGAAAATCGACAGGCAGGGCGAAGGCTGCGGCGAGCGTGACCAGACCGCGCATGCCGCACCAGCCGATCAGGAGGTCGCCGCGCAGGTTTCCGGTGCCGGCGCCGATCAGCCTGCCTGCCTTTCCGCAAAGAAGCGCAAAAAGCAATCTGACAAGGACGACCGTGGCCAGAACCGCCGCCGCGAGGACAAGCGCGTCGTCAAGGCTCTGCCCCGACAGCCTCAGCAGGATCGGCCGTGCCTGCAGGCCCATCAGAACAAAGGCCAGCACGTTGAGCACGAAGACGGCCGTCTCCCAGACCGAATAGGAACTGACGCGGAGCCTCGGCGGCATAACGGCCGGCGCGATGCGGGCGATCGCGATCGCGTAGACGACCATGGTGACGATTGCCGAGAGACCGACGCGATCGGCGAATATCCAGACGCCGAACGTACTGACGAACTGAAGGATCGCCGCGCTTGCGGCGTCCTGCACCCGCCTCATGACGAAGAAGACCAGGCGGGCCAGCAGCAGGCCAGCCACCAGGCTGCCGATGAGCGAGAGGCCCACCATCGGCGCTGCGTCGCTGAGGAGCAGAGGGCCGGCGGCGGCCACAACGGCCATGCGATAGATCAGGAGCGCGGTCGCGTCGTTGAGCAGGCTTTCCCCCTGCAGGATTGCGAGGATGCGCCTTGGAGGCCGGAACTGGCCGAGCACGGCGGCGGCCGCCGCCGCATCGGGCGGGGCGACAATCGCGCCGAGCGCGATCGCGGCGGCGATCGGCAGGCCGGCCACCTGTTTCCCCACGACCGCGACCGCGGCCGTGGTCAAGAGGACTGCGCCAAGCGCCATCAAGGCGATCGGCACGGCATGACGGCGCAGGTCGCGCGGCGAGGTATCGAAGGCGGCGTCGAGAAGGACCGGAGCGACGAAAAGCGCGAGCGCCAAATCCGGCTGGATGGTGATCGGCGGTGCGAAAGGCAGAAATGCAAGGATTGCGCCGGCGACAGCGAGCAGGGCCGGATAAGGGATATCGAGCCGTCGCGCCAATCCGGCGAGAAGGACGGATCCGAGCAGGAGCAGGAGGGTCCATTCGAAGAGAGCCATGGCAATATCCATCGTCGGTCCGCACCGTGGAACCGATGAGTCCCCGCTATCCCATAGTCGAAATTTGTCACGATGCCCTGCCGAAAATGAAACCGCATCGACAGCGAAAGCTCCCTGTCGTCTTATCATGTAAGCGGTTACAAAGCTCGAGGGAGCGGCGTTGCTCGCTGCATCGTCGGGAGCGTTGCCGAGCTCTCCCGGACGCCGCCCGCGGAGATGGTCGCCCGCGACCCTAAGGTGGCCAAGTTCGCGGCCGGCATGCCCGGTGGCCCCGATAATCCGCTGGGAGCCGCTCTCTCTCTACCTCTACGAGGGCGGCCAGGATACGCTCTATCCCAACAAACCTAGGCGATCCTCGCGCCCTGCGCGACGAGTTCCTTCTGCAGGAGCTTGATATCGAGCGCGCCTGGTGTCACCCCCTCCTTCACGGAGAGCGCCGCGGCGGTCCCGGCGGCCTGACCCGTCACCGCGCAGCACATCATATTTCGAGTTGCCGCATGGGACATCTTGTCTCCACCGATACAGCGCCCCGCCACCAACAGGTTTTCCACGGATTTCGGCAGAAGAACGCCATAGGGTATCTGAAAATAGCGGCCTGTCGTCGGTAGGAACAGGACTTCATAACCATCGATGAACTCGGGAAATATACCGATTGAATCCTCGAAACGGCCCTGCCCGAAGACATCGTCCTCGGTGAGATTGCCGCGGCTGATGATCTTGCGCGTGTCGCGGACGCCGAGCTTCATGCCGAAATTGCGCAATGTCGCATCTTCAAAGCCCGGCACCTCACTTTTGAGCGCCGCAATCGCCCACATCGCCAACTGCCGCCCGTCCATCTCGGCGCGCGTCAACTCTGTGACATCGGTCGCGTCATATTTCATCATGTAGAGCATATTCAGATAGGTGGCTTCGCCATGATCGGTCAAATGACCGAAGGTGCCGGCGATGCTCTGGATACCCGCAGGAATGATGCCTTTTTCCTGTGCCCGGGTGAATTCCTCTTCCAGATATGGGCAGAACAGATCGTCTTCCTTGCCATCGGTTCTGATCGACCAGTTCTTTCCCCAATCACCGAATTTGGGTTTGCGCTCGCTTATGTACGCGATGAATTTTTCCCTGTTGACGCCGGAACATGAAAACATGACGGTCACGCCGAGCATCTCGTCAACGGGGGTCTTGCGCGTTTCCGCACCGGCGGCGACGGCGACATCGGCATCGCCGGTCGCATCGACGACACGCTTCGCGAGGATAGCCTGCCGGCCTGATTTGCTTTCGGTGATGATGCCCCCGATCGTGTCGCGGTTCATGACGGCACCAACAGTCTTGCAGTGAAGGAGGGGACGAATGCCTTCCTCGACGACGATCTGATCGGCGGCGTATTTGAATGCCTCGCCATTGATGGAAAGGCGCCGCGAATTCAGCCTTTGGTAAGCGGCACCATATTGCTTAGCCTTCGTCTCGAATTCGCGGCCGATGCCCTCGCTGTCGACGCAGGCGCCGATGTCATACCAGCCGATCGATTGCACGCCGACTTGAGTCAGATTGCCGCCGAAACAGCCATACTCCTCGACAAGCATGACATCCGAGCCGGTACGGGCGGCTGCGATGGCGGCACTTAGTCCGCCCGGGCCGCTGCCGACGACGAGAACGTCTGTTTCGGCAAGAACGGGAATTTCGCGAGCCGGTTCCTTGATGGTCTTCATGTAGCGGTCCTCACTTGCAACGCATCGCCCGGGCAGCCGGTGTTGGGCCTGCGCGTTGGGGAACTGTCGATGTTGGTGTTGGCGGAAATCCAGCGCCGATGTCGCCGGTCAGGCGAACCACCAGCGCTGGGCAGCACAGAAGCCGTCCATTGCCCACATGCCGGAAATCTTCTCCGGCGTGACGACATTCTTGCTTGTAGCCGCAAGATAGTTGGCAAAAACGGGGATCACCGTGCCGCCGTCGTCATGCATGATGCGCTGCATCTCGTTGTACATGTCCCGCCGCTTCGCGTCGTCCCCCTCGGAGCGCGCCGCCACGAGCAATTGGTTGAACCGGTCGTTTTTCCAGTGCGACTCGTTCCAGGGCGCATCAGCGGCATAGACCTGTGAGAACATCCAGTCCGCCGTCGGTCGGCCGCCCCAGGTAACAACGCAAAACGGCTTTTTCATCCACACCGTGTCCCAATAGCCGTCATCGGGTTCGCGATCGACCTTTATGTCGATGCCCGCGGCTTGAGCACTGCTGCTATAAAGTTGCGCGGCGTCGACCGCGCTGCCAAACGGTACATTCGAGACCGACAGCGTCACGGCCAGTTTCTCCAGCCCGGCCTTCTTGACATAGAAGCGTGCCTTGTCGGGATCGTATTCACGCTGTGGAATATCGGTGTCGAGGAAGACGTTTGCGGCTCCGAGCGGGATATCGTTCCCGACGACGCCGTGTCCCCGCAGGATGGTCTTGACCCAGGCTTCACGGTCAATCGCGTATTTCAATGCCTGGCGCACATTGACGTCGGTGAAGGGCGCACGATCACACAGCATTGGGAGCGTGTAATGCATGTTTCCCTTGACCTCGACGCCCTTAACGTTGGGGGCACGCATTAGAAGGTCGTAAGTTTTGGAACTGACGTTATCGATCGCATCGACATTCCCCGACTGGAGCGCGGCATTACGCGCCGTCGAGTCGTTGATCGAAACGTACTCCACGGAATCGAACCAGCCACGATCGTCGCGATAGTCGTTGGGGTTTCGTGCAGTGATAGCCCGAACACCGGGCGCGAGTGTTTTCAGAACGTAGGGGCCGGTGCCGATGCCATCGGAATAGTCGTTTGCCTCGGACTCGCTCGGCTGAATGGTGAGATGATAGTCGTTCAGCAGAAAGAGGAAGTCGGCGTCTCCCGTTTCGAGCTCGAAGACCACGGTGTAGTCGTCATCCTTGCTGAGTGAGGCGATCGACCTCAGGATCGCCTTGGCGCCGGATTTCGACTTCTCGCCCCTGTGGTAGTTGATAGAGGTGATGACGTCGTCGGCCTTCATGGTCTTGCCGTTGTGAAACTCGACCCCCTTGCGTAATTTCACGGTCCATTTCTTCAGATCCGGCGTCCTGTCCCAGCTTTCCGCCAGATCGGGCCGTGGCCGGTAGTCGGCATCGATTTCGACAAGTGAACCGCGAACCGTACCCTGGTTCAGAAACTGCATGAAAGCGCCATCGATCGTGGCGGGGTTCATCGAGTCGGTTGACGATCCGCCGGACGCTCCGACGCGGAAATGGCCACCCTTCTTCGGTGTTGCCGCGAAGGCCGGCGCAGTCGCAAGGCCTGCCGGCAAGGTCGCCGCCACACCGAGCGCCGCGGCGCGCTGCATGAACTCGCGGCGGGAAATACGGCCCGCACGAAAAAGCGTGTAAAAGGATTTGAGGCTGCCCAACGTTAATCCTCCCTTTCCGGATACCCGGCCCATCGCGCGATCGGCATAGGGAAGGAAGTCACCGTCCCCACCTTCGGCCCAGTGATCGTGTCACGACGCTTGGCGCCATACAAACAAAGCGATATGAGGCTAAGGCATTAAAAATTTAGGGTGAGGCGTGAACAGACTTCCCCCGTTGAACTGGCTGCGTTCGTTCGAAGCCGCAGCGCGCCACAGCAGTTTCGCCGCCGCGGCGGCCGAACTGCATCTTACCGCCGCCGCAATCAGCTATCAGGTGCGCTCGCTGGAGGGCGAAATCGGATTCGAGCTATTCGAACGCCTGCCGCGTGGGGTGCGTTTAACCGATATGGGGCGCGCCTACCTGCCGTCGCTCCGCAAGGCCTTCGATGATATCGCTATCTCCACTGCCGGGCTTTTCGGCGGGGCAAGGGAAGAGACGCTGACGATCCGTGCTTCCCTCTCCTATGGGGCCCTTATCCTTTCCGAGATCCTGCCTCTATTCCGCGCCACCTATCCGCATATCCACGTTCGGCTCTTTGCGACGGTATGGTCGGACCGTGAGGAGAATGACGATGCCGATCTGGAAATCCGCTATGGTGATGGCAAGTGGCCGGGATGGGCGGCCGATCGCCTCGATGCGGCGGACGGGATTGTCGTTTGCAAGTCGGGAACGGGCGCCCTCCAAGCAGCCGACTATCTCTCCGAGCAGGCCGGTCGCGGCGTCATCCAGATCATGGGTTGCGAAAACCACTGGGTGAGGCTCATGGAGCAGGAAGGGATCGCCGATGCCGAGAAGCGGCTCAAGACGATAGCCATCGTAGATAATTCGTGTACCGCTCTCGAACTCGCGAGCCGGGGCCTGGGGCCAGCGCTCGTATCAGCTAATTTTGCAAGGCGGTATCTTGAGGACGGACGTCTGATACGCCCGATCCAGGCATCGATCCCGAGTTCTTCAGGCCATTTCCTCCTCTTACCTCACGCGACAAACAGGTTACGTCCCGAAGCGCTTCTGTTTCGGGAATGGCTGCTTAAGAGGAGCGAGCCGATCGCCTGTAACAATACGCCATTATGATCGCCTCAGGCGTGCGACATTGTTCGTCAGGGAGCGTAAATTGGCAGTGGAAGTTGAACTCAAGCTGGAACTGACGCCCGAGGCGGTCGACGACCTTCTCGGATGCGATCTTTTGTCGGGCGAGCCGACCACGATCCCGCAGCGGTCCATATATTTCGACACACCGGAACAGGATCTGAGAGCGGCCGGCTTTTCGCTTAGGATCCGGCAATCGAGAGGCCAACGCGTCCAGACCGTGAAGGCAACGGGAGCGGCGGCTGCCGGCCTCTTCGCCCGGCCGGAATGGGAGCAGAAGGTCGGAGACGACCTGCCCGTGCTCGATGATACGACGCCGATCAAGGCACTGCTCGGCACCAGAGGAGCGACCCTCAGGCCAGCGTTCGAGGTTGTCGTCGAGCGACGGGTATGGACGCTTTCACAGGAGGACGCAGAGTTTGAACTGGCGCTCGATCGCGGCGAGGTGGTGGCCGGCGACAGGCATTCGCCATTTTGCGAAATCGAGCTGGAGCTAAAAAGCGGCTCTCCCGCCGCATTGTTTTCCTACGCCCGTCGCATCAACGCGGCGGTGCCCTCACCTCTGAGCGTACTCAGCAAGGCAGAGCGAGGGTATCGTCTGCTCGGGCCAGTCGTTCGGGCCGTCAAGGCCGAACCAATGATCCTGGCGTCCGATATGACTACCGTTATTGCGTTCCGCCATATTGCCGGCGCTTGCCTGCGCCAGTTCCGGCTGAACGAGACGTTGATCGATTATGGAAACGTCGAGGCATTGCATCAGGCTCGTGTGGCGCTGCGCCGGCTGCGATCGGCCTTCACCCTTCACAAATCGGTTGCGCAGGACGGCCAGTTCGACCGGCTGCGCGAGGACCTTCGGTGGCTGGCAGCCGGGCTTGGCACGGCGCGGGACCTCGATGTCCTGGTCGCTCGCCGCAAGAACGGCGAAATTCACTCGGGCCTGGAAGAGGCGCGCCGGCAATCATATGAGGAGGCGATAATGGCATTGGCGTCGCCCCGCGCACGTGATCTCATGCTGAACTTGTCGGAGTGGCTTTCTCTTGGCGAATGGCTCACGGCTCCTTCCGGAACGGATGCTCGAGAGCAGCCGTTGCGGGATTTTGCGGCTTCCGTCCTTAGCCGGTTCCGCAGAAAGGTCAGGAAGGGTGGGCGCGGCCTTGGCGGACAGGAAGACGCGGCACGCCATCAGCTGCGCAAGGATACAAAGAAGCTACGCTATGCGGCCGAATTCTTCGCCTCATTGTTCGAGGGCAAGCGGCAGAAGCGTCGGTACGGCCGCTTTCTGGAAACGCTTGAGGCGTTGCAAGACAAGCTCGGTTTACTGAACGATGCTGTTTCCGCACCAGAGCTCCTTGCCCGGTTCGGCCTGGACAAGGACCCGGAAGCGATGTCGCTCTTGGCTCCCGCGGAGGACAAGGAGTCTCTGGTCGAGGCCGCCGCCGACGCGCATGACGCCTTTGCGGATGCCAAACCGTTCTGGCGCTGAGGCGCGGAAACGGGACGTCTCTCGGGAGGACACCGCCTTGGATCCACGCGCATTGCAACTTGCCTGACGCAACGTGCCGGGTCCCGGAGAACGCGGATAGGATTGGCAACGGAAGGCTTCGTTGGAGGGAAGATCGAAGACACCGCAGTTAGGATCGCCTTACGATCGTAATCCATGATAAGCTGCGGTGGAGCCTTCGATCTCTATTCTTTCACCGCGCCGCCGATCAGACCTGCGGTGATATATTTCTGGCCGAACAGGAGAAGGACGATCGGCGGGATCGACGCCATGACAGCAGTTGCCATGATGCCGTTCCAGTCGGTGCCATGCGTGCCGATGAAATCGTAGATGCCGAGCGTGATCGGCACGATTTTCTGCCTCGTGCTCAAGGTGAGCGCAAAGATGAAATCCGACCACGCGAACAGGAAGCAGAACAGGCCCGAGGTGATCAGGCCGTTGCGGCTGAGCGGCAGGACGATGTGGAAAAACACCCCCCAATAGCCGAGGCCGTCGCACAGCGCCGCCTCGACCAGTGTGCGCGGCAGCGAGGCCATGAACGCGCGTAGAATGAGGATGGCGAAGGGAACGCCCATGGTCGAGTCGGCCAGGATAAGGCCATAGTAGGTGTCGAGCAGGCCGAGTTGCGCGTAAATGGCATAGAGCGCGTTCGCCATGACGATATGCGGCAACATCTGCGCAATAAGCATCAGCAGGATAAAGAATGTCGTCCAGCGCATGCGGAATACGACCAGCGCGTAGGCGCAGGGAGCCGCCACGGCGAGCGACAGCAACGCCGCCGCGCTCGCCACCGCACAGCTCGTGACAATATGCGGCCACTGCGAGCCGGCGGCTGACTTGTAGCCGTCGATCAAGGGCGGAAAGGGAAGCCATCTCGGGGAAGGATCGAGCAACGCCCATTGCGCCTGCAAGGACGCGTTCGCCATCCAATAGAGAGGAAACAGCATGATGCCGACGATGAGTACGCCGCAGCCGATCCGTAACCACATGCCCGTGCGCTCATGCCGCATCAGCCTTCCTCCACGACCAGACTGCGCTTGAAGGAACGGATGTAGAAGAAAGCGAAGCAGAGCGAGATCAGGATGAGCACGTTGCCGACGGCCGCACCGTGCCCAAAGTCGAGATCGCGGAAGGACAGCTGGTAGGATCGGATCGCCAGCGTCTCCGTGCCATAGGCCGGCCCGCCACCGGTCATCACGAAGATGAGGTCGAACACCTTGACCGTGTAGGTCACCGAGAGGATGAAGACGATCGCGGTCAGCGGCTTCAATAGGGGCAGGGTCACGAACCGAAAGCGCTGCCAGGCGTTGGCTCCGTCGATCTCGGCCGCCTCGAAAATCTCCTTGGGCAATGCCTGGAGACCGCTGTGGAAGACAGCCATCGAGAAGGGAATGCCGATCCAGATATTGGTGAGGATCACGGCACAGAGCGCATAGGCGGGCTCGATCAGCCATGGGACAGGTTCCGAGACGATGCCGGCACTCAACAGCACATAATTGATGATGCCGGTGTCCTGCGCGAACATCCAGCGCCAGACCGATGCCGAAACCACGATGGGAAGCAGCCAGGGGGCAAGCAGCAACGCCCGCATCGCCGAACTGAACGGGAAGGCGCGCCGGAAGAAGAGCGCGAGCAGCATGCCGACCACCATCTGTCCGGCAATGGAGAACACCGTGAAGATGGCTGTCTTGCCGAGTGCGGCGAGGAAAAGCCGGTCGGTAAACAGATCGACGTAGTTCCGCAGTCCGACATAGGGAGCGACACCGGTCAGGAACGACGCCACCGTGAAGTGCCGCACGCTCATCGAGATGCTGTAATAGAGCGGATAGCCGAACATAGCCGCGAAATAGACGAGCGCCGGAAGGACGAAGCCAAGCGGCACCCATGGCCCATAGAGGACGTTGCGCTGCCGGACGCGCAAGGCGTCCGGCATCTTCAAGGCTTCGGGAAGCGGGACCGCCAGAGTGCTATTTTCCCGAGGCGGTCTGCTGTGCCTCATCGAGCGCTTCCTTCGCTGACTTCTGGCCGATCAGCACGGCCTGCATCGCCGCAGAATAGGCGGCGGAATATTTCGGATAGGCCGTGCCGAGCATGGACGTGCGGCTGACCGCGCCCGCCATTTCGGAAACGAAGGGTGCCATCTTCGGCAGGTCCTTGTTGAACTGGTCCATCACCGAAACGACGGCGGGTATATTGTGGCGGCCTTCGGCATATTGCAGCACCACCTCCGGGCCGGAGAGGCATTCGAGCGTCTTTTTAGCGGCTTCCTTGTCGGCGGTGACGGAGACGACCCAGAGCTCGCCACCGACCGGCACCCTCACCTGCTCGCCCGGCTTCGGCGTCGGGATCGGCACGATGCCGTAGTGGAGGTCCGGATGCTTGTCGAGTTGCGGCATCAGCCACGATCCGCCGATCAGCATCGCCGCGCGGCCGGCAAGGAACTGGTCGCGCGATTCATCGATGCCCCAGGTGATCACCGATTTCGATACCGCGCCGATCTTGACCAGATCGGCGAGATATTCGAGCGCGCCGATCGTCTGGGGACTGTTCAGCTTGTCGAAGCTGCCGCCGTTCGACCAGACGAAGGTCGAAGTATGGAATGTCCCCATCTCGTTCGGCGTACCGGGGAAAGCGAGCCCGTAGGTCTGGCCGCCGGAGAGTTTCTTGGCCGCCTCCTTCAGCTCGGCCCAGGTCTTCGGTGGCTCGACCCCGGCCTTCTTCAGGAGATCGACATTGTAATAGAGACCGATCGTGTTGTTCGCCGAGGGCAAGGCGTAGTTGGTGCCCTTGTAGTCGCCGAGCGCTGCGAGCGCCGGTACAAAACCCTCGGCCTTCATGCCGACATCGCTCAGCGGCATGATGAAACCGCCGTCTGCCAGCTGGGCGACGTCGGAATTGTCGATATAGATGATGTCGGGCAGCGTCTTGGAGGCTGCGGCGAGCAGCACCTTCTGTATGAGATCCGGATAAGGAACCGCCTGGCGGTCGACGGCAACGCCGGTCTGCTTGACGCAGGCGTCGATGGCTTTCTGCATCGCCGCGTTCGCCGTCGGTTCGGTCATATAGTCCATCGACCTGATCGTCTCCGCACGCGCCGCGGCGACCCCGGTGATCGCCAGTCCCAACACGGCCGCAGCCGACCATTTCGAATACGCACGGCTCGCCGAGCGCCTTGCCTTTCTCATCACAAGAGCCACGTCATCCTCCCTGTTATCAACACACGCCCGGCACCCCTCCGAGGAAATCCTTTCTTGACAACTCGGAAATGCCGGATCGCCTCCCGCCGGCCATAGCCATCCGCCCCGTATCGATGCCAACGGCGTAACCAGATGGTTACAAATCCAATCACTATCGCTCCATTTCGTCAAGAGAATGCGGCGAAAAGGTAAGCTTGCGGCCTACCTTACATACGGATGAGGCCTGGACATTCCATACGCGATCCCCGGTTTGCCGGGTGTCCTTCCAACGTAATAAGTAACCGCATGGTTATAATATTTCTTCCGGCCCTGCCTCGACACCGACCGCCTCCGGGATCCGGCGGACGCCGTCGCGTTCCATCAAGCGCAGAAGTTCCCGTGTCGCCCGGCGCACGATAGCTGGGCCTTCATAGATCACGGCCGTCAGCATCTGCGTCAGCGAGGCGCCCGATTTGATCATCCTGTAAGCATCCTCCCCCGAACTCACCCCGCCCGCCCCGATGATGGCGTAACGGTCGCGGTCCATCCGCCTCCAGGTTTCGCGGATGCAGAATTCCGCAAGCGCCCTGGCGGGCGGGCCTGAGACGGCGCCAGGCATGGAGCGCCAGACGTCTTGCGGCGTCTTAAGACCTGCCGGCTTGCCAGGCGGCAGGTTGAACATGAAGCCCGAGACGAAGGAGGCACCGTCGGCGGCCGCCAGCACGCGCTCGACAGCCTCGATTCCTCCGAGCGGCGAGACCTTCAGGAATACGGGGAGCGTGAGGCCGATCTCGCCCAGCGCCGCCAGGCAGGCCTCGAGATGACTCCGGTCGACGAAGAAATCGCGGCCGTCCGTCGTGTTCGGGCAACTCAGATTGAGCATCAGGTAATCGGCGATCGGCGCAAGCAGGCGTGCCGACGCAACATAGTCGGCGACGATTTCGTCCGCGCTTTCGGGTGGCGCGCCGGAACCGAGATTGGTCTTGACGATATTGACGCCGAGCGGCACGGCGAGGTGCGTGCGTTGCAGCCGTAATGCAACTGCCGCCGCGCCGTCGTTCGGCACGCCGTAGGCCACCGCTATGGCACGGTCCTCCGGCAGCCGGAAGAGCCTTGGGCGAGGGTTGCCAGTGGAGAACTCCGCCGAGATCGAGCCGATCTCGATCGAGCCGAAGCCGAGCCCAGCGAGCAGGTCCACCGCGACGCCGTTCTTGTCGAAGCCTGCCGCCAGCCCGATCGGGCTTGGGAAGGAAAGGCCTGCGACGGTGGATTCAAGCCGTTCATCCACGATAGACGTGCTATTCCTGAGCCGGGCGCCCGCCCATGCGCTTTTCGCCGCCGCCGCCAATGCGAGGCGATGCGCTACCTCCGGATCGAGTCGGAAGAGAAGCGGTCGGGCAATGTTCTTGTAGAAGCCCATCGGATCCGGCTCGGTTGTCCTTAGTTGTAGATACCTCCGTCCACCACCAGCGCCTGGCCGGTCATGTAGGAGGATTCATCGGAAGCGAGATAGACGTAGAGCGGCGCGACCTCGGACGGCATGCCCTGGCGGCCGAGCGGCACTACCTGCCTGACGAACTCGGCCTGCCGTTCGCGCCCACCCATATGGGCGATGGCCGCATCGTTGAACGGGGTGTCGATCCAGCCGGGGCAGATCGTGTTGACGCGGATCCTGTCTTTCGCAAGTTCCAGCGCGAGCGCGTTGCCGAAGGCGACGACCGCTCCCTTGGAGGCGCAATAGGCGGCAACTCCCGGAGCGCCGCGCTTGCCCGCGAGCGAGGCCATGTTGACGATCGCACCGCCGTCGGCGCGCCTCAAATGCGGGACCGCATATTTCACGCCGAAGAAAATGCCGCGCGTATTGACCGCGAAGAGCCTGTCCCAGCGCGGGGCGTCGAATTCTTCGATTGGACTGGCATATTGCAGGCCCGCATTCTGGCAGAGCGCATCGAGGCCGCCGAGCCACCCAACGCCGTCGTGCACCATATTTTTCACGCTCTCCTCGTCGGTAACGTCGACGCGGAGAAAAGTTGCGGCCGGGCCATGCCGCACCACGGCCTCCTTTCCGCCCGTCTCGTCGATATCGGCGACGACCACGCGCGCGCCTTCCGCGATGAACAGGCGAACGGCCTCGCCGCCGATATTGTTCACCCCGCCGGTAATGATGATGCGCTTTCCTGCCAGACGTCCGACCATGTCCATTGTCTCTCCTCGATGGGATCAGCGATCCGATCCGCCGTCGTGAAAGGCTCTATCACTCGCGGACCAGACGGCCCCCTCGTCCTGCTGTCATCCGAAACCGTTGCCTCCATCCGGAAGGAGCCCTTTGCTCTTGATGACGTCGGCAAGGCGCTCGGCGAGCATCAGCGTAGGCATATTCGTGTTCGCCCGCGGGATGGAGGGCATGATCGAGGAATCGCAAATCCGCAGTCCAGCGACACCGTAGACCCGGCCTTCTCCGTTCGTCACCGCCATCGGATCGTCGGCCGCGCCCATGCGGCAGGTGCCCGAGGCATGCCAGACGCCGGCGACCGAATTGCCTACGAACTCGCCAAGTGCGGCGTCGTCGCCGAGCAGCTTGTCGAGGCTGACACCGAGGGTGACAACGGAATGGATCACGGCGCTGCGCAGCGGCCCCGACCAGTCGAGCATCCCGGCAAGGAGCCTCAATTGGATGGCGTTCCAAAGGCCGGGGGCGGACACCTTCTTGACACGCTCGGAATAGCTCGTCGGGAAGACCGGCCCAGCCGTCTGGCGGAGGTCCGGATCCGAGAGGATCGCCGCAGCTTTGCGGAAGCCTTCTTTCAGCCGGTTGAAATCACGCGGATCGGAAAGCAGACGGAAATCGACGATCGGCTCATCATGCGGATCGGCTGATCGCAGCCGGACCTCGCCGCGGGAATAGGATTTGTTGACCCAGACCAGGATGGAGCCCATGCGCTGGCCGATTTCGTGCCAGGCGGTTCGACCGATAATCGCGAAATGCATGTCGCCGCGCGGGGCGTTCTCGATACCGGAGGTCCAGCGCAACAGCGCCTGATCGTGGTGCTCGGCGAGATCGGCCATCCGCGCTTTGGCCGGCAGGTAGGCTGAGACGGCGATCAACGGATGTTCCATGAGGTTCTTTCCGACGCCGGGCCGGTCGCAACGCGGTACGATGCCAAGCGCCTGAAGCTCTGATGCCGGACCGATGCCGCTGCGCATAAGGAGGCAGGCCGAATGTATGCCTCCCATGGTCACGATGGTTTCCTCGGCGGTCAGGCTTTGGCGCTTGCCGTCACGCTCGATCTCGGCACCGATGGCGCGAAGCCCCTCGAAACGCAGCGTGCGGACATACGCGCCGGTCAGGATGGTCAAATTGCTTCGGGCGCGTACCTGGTCCGTCAGATAGGCGATGGAGGCAGGCACCCGCTCCCCGTCGTCGCTTACGGCGATGGCGGCAGGGAAGACGCCGTCCCGCCATTCGCCGTTCTGGTCGGGCAGGATCGGTTCGCCGCGAAGCCTCAGCGTGTCGATTACCGCCCGGACGAAGGGAGAGACACGGTCGGGCGGCAGCCGGCGGACCGGGATCGGACCGTCCCGGCCGTGAAATTCGTCGTCGAAATCGACGTCGCGTTCGATCTTGCGAAAATATTCCAGCGCGACCTTGCCGCTCCAGTCCTCGGCGCCGAGGGCCGCCCATTCGTCATAGTCCTCCGGGGCGCCGCGATTGGCGACCATGGCGTTGATCGCCGAGCCCCCACCGAGCACGCGGGCCTGTTCGTAGAGACGCGGCGCCCGATGCTGCCGGCGCGTTTTCGCGCCGCTGAATACGGCCTGGAGCGCGGTCCAGACATTCTGCGGGTCGAGAAAGGCGCGGCCGGGATAACGGGCGCGGATATTGCCGGGCATCGTCGTCCTGCTGAGATCGCGCCCCGCTTCGACGAGGGTGACCGACTTCGTTTCGTCTTCCGAAAGGCGCGCGGCGAGCGCGCAGCCCGCCGTGCCTCCACCCAGAATGAGATAGTCGATTTTCCGGATCACCGCTTCGCTCACTTCTTGCCGCCCCAGCGTTCCGGGAAACCGGGCAGGTCTTCACAGCCACACATCGAGAAATGCAGCGGAGAAAGCTTGGGATTGACGAATTTCGCCAGCTTGTCCCTGGTGATGACCGGTTGCGGCAGGATCCATTCCGGTGCCGGAACCGGCTTGCCTTCGAGGATCTTCAGCGCCGCCTGGACCGCGGTGCGCCACTGGTAGGCCGGATATGTCGAGGCAAAACCCTTGAAGCCGTCTTTCTGCCAGGCCTGCAGGTAGTCCTGTTCGTCCTCTCCGGTAATGACCGGATAAGGCATACCCATATCCTGAAAGGCCTCCGCAGCGGCAACCGAGACCGTGCCGAGGTCGACCCAGACCGCATCGATTTGGCCGACCCGGGTGATGTAGTCCGTTACGATCGCCTTGGTTTTGGCCCGGTCACCTCCCACGAACTCGTTGCCGACGACATCGACACCTGCATCCTTGAATATTTTCTCGGCTGCGGTCCATCGTGTCTCGAAGACGTCAATTCCCGGCGCGGTGCGCAGCACCAACACCTTGCCGCCCTTGGGAATGTTCTTAACGATAAACTGCGCCCCAGCCGCGCCCCAGGCATAGCCGCCGATCGAGCGCACCGCAGTTACGGGACAGGGAGTGTTCACCGAGCGGTCGAAAGTCACCACCGGCATATGCTTGCATGCCTGCTCGACAACCGGCGTCAGCGCGGCGGAGGTATTGGGCGACACGATCAGGGCGTCGCATTTGCCCCCGTTTATGAACGACTGTATGTCGGAAATCTGCTTGTTGTCGTTGCTCTGCCCGTCGGCGTGGTCGAAGCTCGCGATCTTGTCCTTGTCGAGTTCGACCTCGGCTTGCATCGTGATCCAGCCGGTGACGCGCCAGGCGTTGCCCAGTCCGGCATTGGAGAAGCAGAGGTGATAAGGTCCTTTCTTCGCATAGGAAGAAGTGTCCTTCAGATTGGCGTCGAACCATTGCTCCCAGGGCTTGTCGGCCGGGCCGTTCGGCTTGGCCTTCATCAGCGCCATCTGCTCGGCGAATTCCTTATCGACATTGACGTTGGCGACCTGCGCCCAGGTAACGCCGCACATCGCCAACAGGAGCGCGATCAACGTTCCGGCTCCCAATAAGGCTCTTATCAATCCTGTCTGTGCCATTTTCTTCTCCTCCATGTTGAAGCACTACGTTTGTTTCGAAGACGATCATCGCCGTGCGGTGAAAGCCGCCGCGGCGATCAGGATCAGCCCCTGAACCGCCAGCCGTACCGGCTCCGACACACCGAAAAGGTTGAGGACGGTGAACAGCGCATAAAGGGCGAGCGCGCCCGAAGCCGCCCCGGCGATGGTGCCGCGCCCACCCAGAAGAACAATGCCGCCGATCACCGCCGCGGCGATCGCCTGCAGCGCGTAATCTCCCCCGACATCCACCGAGACGCCGGAGTAGCCACCGAGCAGAAGCCCGGCAATGACGGCGGTAAGGGCGGATATGACAAAGCAGGCGACACGCACGCGGCGGGTCGGCACGCCCGCAAGCAGCGCAGCCTTCGGATTGTCGCCGAGCATGAAGACCATGCTGCCGAAATTCGTCCTGTGCAGCAGCCAGTGCGTCATCGCCCAGACAAGAACGAGCACGATCGCGCTGACCGGCAGGCTCCCGAGCACCGGCACGTCATGGAGGCGGCCACGGCCGAGGTAGCGGAAGTTTTCAGGCAGCGTGCTCGAAGGCGCACCGCCCGACCAGGCCATAGCTATACCTTGTACCGACAGAAGCGTGCCGAGCGTGGTGATGATCGACGGCACCTTGACGTAGGCGACGACGATGCCGTTCACGGCGCCGACCACGAGGCCGATGGCGAAGACGGCGAAGACGGCGGGCGCCGTAAGTGCGGCATCGCCTTGGGTGATCATCGCCCCGGCAATCACCACCAATGTGATCAGCGATCCGAGCGAGAGATCGAAGCCGCCCGCGATCAGCACGAAGGAAGTACCGCAGGCCAGCACCACGAGAGGCGCCGCGCGCTGGAGGAAGATCATCAGGCCCGGAGCGGTCCGATAAAACGGGCTCATATAGACCATGATCGCCAACAGCGCGATCAGCAGCGGAAGGGCGGGCATGGCTTTCAGGACCCGCCTCATGCCACTTCACCGCTCGTACGAAACGTGTAGAGGCCGACCGCGGCCACGACGATCAGTCCGCGCAGCACCTGGCTCAGGAAGGGGTCGATCTGCAGCATGTTGACCGCCGCGTCGATGACGGCAAAGAGCATCACCCCCGCTAGGGCGCCGGTAATGCTGCCGCGCCCGCCCGCGAGCAGCGTGCCGCCGATCACCACCGCCGCGATGGAACCGAGATCGTAATTGCCATCGCGTCCCACCCAGGGCGTACCGACACCAAGGCGGCTGGCGAGATAAAGCCCGGTCAACGCGCACATCACGCCGGAAAAGACAAAGGCCGGGATGGTCACGTAGGCATCGTGAATGCCGGCAAGCCTCGCCGCCCTGGCATTGCCGCCCACCGCGAAAAGGCGGCTGCCCACTCGTGTATGGCTGAGTGCGACGCCGGTGACGAGCGCCGCCGCGGCAAGGCCGACAACCGAGGCGGGCACCCCGGCGAAGGCGCCGTAGGCGAATTGCTGGAAGGCTTTCGGCGCCGTGCCCCTGAGCGCATGGTATGAAACCGAAAGTATGCCTTGCAGCATCAGGCTGGTGCCGAGGGTCGCGATCAGCGGATTGACGCCGAGCAATGCGACCAGCGCCCCGTTTACTGCGCCGATCAGCGCGGCGAGCGCCACGACGATGACGACGGCTTCGGCGATCCGGCCGGGGTCACCCTGCATCAGGTAGGCGGCGAGAACGGCCGAGAGGCTGACAAGATTGGCCACCGACAGGTCGATGGCGCCGCCCGAAATCACCACCATCTGCCCGATCGCGACGAAGCCGACCGCGACCATGCGCTGCAGAAGCCCCATGAAGCCGTCAAAGGTCAGTTGGGAATACTGCCCGGTCTGAAGCGCGGCGAGCGTGTAGAAAAGAAGCGAGACCACGAACAGGATGAACGCGACCGCATAGCGGTGCCAGAGCGTGGCAACGGAAGGCCCGGTCATGCCGCGGCCACCAGAGCCTGGCGCATCGCGTGGCGGATGATCTCCTCCTCGCTTGCGCCGCGCGGCAATTCGGCCACAAGACGGCCGGCAGCCATGACGCATATGCGATCGCTGAGGCCGATGATCTCCATAAGATCGGAGGAAACCACCATGACCGCCGCTCCGGCCTCGGCAAAGCTGCGCAGCATCGCGTAGATCGCGGCGCGGGCGCCGACGTCGATGCCGCGCGTAGGCTCGATGACGATCCAGACCTTCGGCGCGATACCGCTCCAGCGGGCGAACAGCACCTTTTGCTGGTTGCCACCGGAAAGCTGTCCCACCGGCATGGCGTAGTCCGCTGCCTTCACGGCAATGCCATCGAGCAGAGCGTCGATCGGCCTACGGCCACGGCCGCCGCCGCTTGCCCGGCCGAGAAAGGGCGCCAGCGCACGCATCGTCAGCGCGCAATTGTCGCGCAACGACTGGACGAGGCCGAGCCCCTCGCCCTTGCGGTCTTCCGGGATCGCTCCAATGCCCCGTCGCGCCGCTTCCCGCGGGCTGCGTGGTGCGCCGCCGCCGTCGAACAGGCGGATCGCGCCGTGGCTGAAGGGGAGCACGCCGGTCATTGCGCGCGCCAGTTCGGCCTTGCCCGATCCTTCGAGCCCCGCGACGCCGACTATCTCCCCCGTGTGCAGCGTAAGCGAAATGGCGGAAAGCCTGCCTGCCGCGCCGTCGGAGACGCTGTAGAGCGCCGCGCCTGGCGGGGTTGAGGCCGCAGGCGGGAAGAAATCCTCGATCGCACGGCCGACCATCAGTCGGACAATCTCGTCGATCTCGATCCCGGCCATCGGGCGCGTCGCGACCTGTCGGCCGTCCTTGAGGATGGTTATGGTATCGGCAAGCGCGCGAAGTTCGGCCATCCGATGCGAGATGTAGATCAATGCCACGCCGGTGCGCCGCAACTCGTCGATCAGGCGGAAAAGAGCGTGCGTTTCCGCGTCGTTCAGCGTCGCCGTCGGCTCGTCGAGCACCAGGATGCGAGCATTCTCGGAGATCGCCCTCGCTATTTCGACCAATTGTTGTTCGGCGACCGACAGGCTGCCGCAGGCCGAACATGGGTCGATGGCTGAGCCGAGGCGGGCGAGCACCGCGCCGGCCTCGCGATCCATCCTCGCCCGGTCGATGAAGCCGAAGCGGGTAGGTTCCCGGCCGAGAAAGATATTGTCGGCGACGGAGCGATAGGGCAGCAGGTTGAATTCCTGATGGATGACCGCGATGCCCTGTTGCTTGGCCTGCGCGGGATGCGAGAAGGAAACGGGACGACCGTCGATCAGGATCTCCCCGGCCGAAGGCGCAAAGACGCCGCCCAATACATTGATGAGGGTGGACTTGCCGGCGCCGTTCTCGCCGCAGATCGCCGTCACGGTGCCGCGGTGGCAGGAGAGGTCCACGCCATGCAGAACGTCGATCCCGCCGAAAGACTTGCGGATACCCCGCATTTCCAGGATCGACACCCCCGTTTCCATCACTGCGGGACCATGCTCTGTCACGCTGTTCATCACCGGTCTTCCTGAGTTACGGCCTCCATAGAGTCAGTCAGAAAATACGAGCTTGGCATTTGTCAGTTCGCGCGCGCCCAGCGCTCCGAGTTCACGGCCAAAGCCGGAGGCCTTTACGCCGCCGAAGGGCGCGCGCGGATCGGAACGGACGAAGCTGTTGATGAAGACGGCGCCGGCCTCAAGCGCCCGGCTGACGCGGGCGGCACGCTCGGCATCACGAGTCCAGACGGTCGCGCCGAGCCCGTAATCGCTGTCATTGGCCATGGCGATCGCCTGGGCCTCGGTGTCGAAGCGAAAGAGCAAGGCGATGGGGCCGAAGAATTCCTCGCGCATGATGGGAGCGTCATGTGGCAGGCCGGCGATGACGGTGGGCGGGTAGAAATTCCCTTCACGCGCGAGCGGCGCGCCGCCGCATAAAAGCCTGCCGCCCTGAGAGAGCGCAGCCTCGACCTGGCGTTGGGTATCGCTGACGACGCTGGCGCGGGCGAGAGGCCCGAGCTTCGTCGCCGGATCCATCGGATCGCCGACGGGCAATGCCTGGGCCGCCTCGACATAGGCTTTCTCGAACCTGTCGTAGATCGGCGCGGCAACCAGGATGCGTTTGGCCGCGATGCAGCTTTGTGCGTTGTTCGCAAAGCGCGACAGCACCGCCATCGGTACCGCCTTGTCGAAGTCGGCGTCCTCGAAAACGAGGAAGGGATCGGAACCGCCGAGTTCCAGCACCACCTTCTTGCCATGCGCGCCGGCAACAGCGGCCACCGCGCGGCCGGCAGCAGCGCTGCCGGTGACGGTGGCCGCGGCGATACGGGGATCGGCAACGATCGCGGCGACCGCATCGCGGCGGATCGCGAGATTCTGATAGAGCCCTCTAGGCGCCCCGGCGTCGAGCACGAGTCCTTCCAGCGCCCGGGCGCAGCCCTGGACACTGTCCGAATGCTTCACCAGCACCGTATTGCCGGCGAGCGCTGTTGGGATGAAGAAGCGCAGCACCTGCCAGAACGGCAGGTTCCAGGGCATGATCGCGAAGATCGTGCCGAGCGGCTCATAGACGACGCTGGCGTTCAGTCCCTCGATCGGCGCATCCGCAAGATAGCCCGGCCCCCTCTCGGCGAAGTGCCGGGCGCCGAGGGCCGATTTCCTGACCTCGGCCACCGCTTCGCCAATCGGCTTGCCCATCTCGCTCGTGATCAGCGCGCCGTAATCCTCGGCACGCTTCTCGAGCAGGTCGGCGAGGCGCAGCAGCATCGCCACGCGCTCGGCCATCGGTACCGCTCCGGCCCAGGTTCTCGCCGTCCGATACGCCAGCGCGATCCGCTCCTCGACCGCAGCCGCGTCGTGCCCCGCATAGGTTTCCAGGAGCCTGCCGGTGGCAGGGTTCCACGATTCAAGCTTCACCTCTGTTCCTCCCATTCGTTGCGGATGACGGCAAGTCGCAACGGGAGGCAGAGTCCGGCGTGGGTGCGGTTACTGTCTACTTTGGGGACTGGAAATATTCCAAGATACGAGAATTTCCTTCGGAAAGGCCGTGAATATTCCAGCAGAAGAGACTATTCAGGTCAGGCGCCCAGTTCCGGCGGAGGGTTCCGGTGAAGAGCTTTGCCCGCGTCAGCGCTGTTCTGGCCAGTTTCGATCCGGATGAACCGAACATGCGGATCGACGACCTGCTTTCGCGCGCAGGTATCCCGAAGTCCTCCGGTTACAAGCTCATCAGCGACATGACGACCGAGGGCCTCCTGAAACGCGAGGCGCGCGGGTTCGTCGCCCTTGGCCGGTCGGCGGCTGAACTCCTCTATGCGCCGCTCAAGGCCAACATGCCTTTGCGTGAATCCTTCGGGAGCCCGAAACTCCGGCAGCCCGGCTCTACTCCGCGCAAGTCGCATTTCGAAAGCAATCTGCTCGAACTGGTATCCACCGAGCGCTACCGGAAAAGCCCTCCTTTCATCATCGGCTTCGCCAATGCCGCGACCACGCATCCCTGGCGCCTGGCAATGGAGAGCAGCCTGCGAGCAGCCGCACAACGTCACGCCGAGGTCGTCGCGAAGCTGATTGTCAGCGATGCCCGGAACGATCCCGTGCGGCAGGTGACGCAGCTTTCCGAGATGCAGAAGGCCGGAGCGGATATCTGTATCCTGAGCGCCGCGGTCGAACGACACGACGCGCTTGAAGAGAAAGTGCGGCAACTGGCGCAGCAGGATGTTCCGGTGGTGGGCGTCGACCGGATGTGCGGCGACGGCCGTCACCTCGTCTCCTTCGTGACCGCCTCCGACGAGACTGTCGGACGCGTCAGCGCACTGTGGATGGCTGAACATCTCAAGGGGCATGGGCGGATCGTCCTGCTCTGCGGCATGGAGAACGCGAGCCCCTGCTCGATCCGGCTCCGTGCCGCGCGGCAGGTCTTCGTCACGTTTCCCGGCATCGAGATCGTCGACATTCACTTTACCGATTGGCTGGCGGAGCGTGGCTACGCTCTCATGACCGGATACCTGTCGTCAGGTTTCGTTCCTGACGGCGTCTGGTGCGATTCCGGCCTGCAGGGGATCGGGTCCCTCAACGCTTTCCGTGATCATGGCTTCCGTCGCGGCACGATTCCGCCGCACACCGGAGGCGAAATGAATCTGATGTACAAGATCGCAGCGACAGAGAAGGTACCGCTTTGCGGTCTGGACTATCCACCGGCGATGGGAGCGATCAGCTTCCAGGTAGCGCTCGACACGCTGTTCGGCCGCCAAGTGCCACGGGTCGTAGAGGCAAATTCCGAGATCATCGTCACCCGCGGGCATGAGACGAAATCAGTGCGGGCGGATATCCATGCCGAGAAGAAGGTCTACTGGAACCGCGCGGACGACCATGTTCACGCCTCGGGGCGCCTGCGTGGCTGGCGGGCGAGCAGGGCCGAGCGCGAGCCATGACGCCCTCCCCCTATACCGACGCGGTGCGCCGCCTCCTCGACATTCTTGTGGTCGTGGCGAAAAAGCCGGTCTGCACCGCCTACGACATCGCCAAGTATCTCGGCCTGCCGATGAGTTCGGCCTATCAGGCGGTGAACGAGATGGAACGGCTTTCCTGGCTTGCACGCGACGAGGAGGGTTTTTTCCTGATTGGCGCCGTGCCGCAACAGGTTGCGCTCACCGCGCTCGGCTATGATTTTGCTGCCCAGCGATTGCCGCCAGTTATCCGCTATCTGCGTGACCAGACCGGGGAGACCGCCTTCGCCGGAAGCCTGCGGGCGGAACTCCAGATCGGTACATTCCTTCTTGGCTTCAATTCGGGCAGCGTCGGCTTCGCTCCTTTCCAGAGCTTCCACGTTGCCGAGCGCGCGGACTTCGACAAGGCGAGCGGGGCAACGAGCCTGCGCAGTTTTTCCAGGGAACGCTACGATATCGCCAGGACTGCCGTGGAATTCCTGGTTGTACCGTTACGTGAAAGCGCATCGGAGCCGGGCCATGGCGCACTGGTCGTGGGGATATGCTGGCAAAACAAGGATGTGGACCGGCGAACGGTTCTGAAGCGTCTCGTGGAAGTGCAGGAATTGCTGTCCGGGCGCTCCAGAGCGTGAAACCCTGGCGCTTATCGACGACTGACGGGTGTTCATGTCAGCCGCTCAAGTCCCGGCGTCACGCTAAAACCTTCCGATCGAACCGCATTTGTCACGGCATTGTTCGAGCTTCAAGTTGGAGCAAGGGCTATAATAACCATCTGGTTACATGCTATATAGGATCTAACGGGCTTCCCAGGGTCGCCTAGGACGTCTTGCGGCGTGCCGTGGTGATTGCGCGGCGGATCGTTATAGTTGATCGGACGGGCACACGGCGGCAATGCGCCTGGCCACAGCAAAGGGCGAATTCATGAGCGATTTTGGCCGCTCCGCGCTGCCGCGGAACGCACAAAAGAACAAATCCGCGAAGGTTTCAGCCGCGCGCGCTGGAAAGAAGGACCAGTCCATCACCCCAAAGGCTTCCGGCAAGGCCGGCACGGATGCAAAGAAAGCGCGCACAACCCGCGACCCCCAGCGCACCAGCGCGGCAATCCTGGATGCGGCCATAAAGGAATTCACCGAGAAAGGTTTTGGCGGGGCGCGCATCAACCGTATCGCGGCGCGGGCCAAGATCAACAAGCGCATGCTCTACCACTATTTCGGCGGCAAGGACGCGCTCTACCTCGCTGTGCTCGAGGGCGCTTACATATCGATCCGTTCGGCGGAAACCCGCCTTCATCTTGCGGACCGCGACCCGATCGAGGGCATGCGCGAGCTCATTCTTTTTACCTGGCATTATATACTCGACCATCCCGAGTTCCCGAGCCTGCTCGCCACTGAAAACCTTCACAAGGCAAAATATCTGCAGCGCTCGGCCCGCATCTTCGGCCTGCACTCGCCGCTGGTGGCGGAAATTTCCAAACTTCTTCAGCGCGGCGAGGCCGCCGGGCAATTCCGCAGGGGCGCCGATCCCGTCAAGGTCTATATCAGCATCGCCTGCCTAGGATTCTTCTACCTCTCGAACCGCTGGACACTGTCGACGATCTTCAAGCGCGACCTCGCCGAAGACACAGAGCTGCACGATTGGGGAGAGCATATGGTCGATGTGATTCTCTCCTATCTCAGACCCTGAAGCGGAGCTTTACCGGCAGCAAACGGATCGCCGCCCGCGCCATGCTCTTGACGCGAGCGGTGTATCCGTGATGTCTTAGTAACCAGATGGTTATATCCATAGACGGGATATCCGGAACTCGATCGGAGGAGATTTGAACGTCATGGCGACTCACCGCCTCGGCTTGATCATGCATGGCGTCACCGGACGCATGGGCTACAACCAGCATCTTGTCCGCTCCATCCTGGCGATCCGCGAGCAGGGCGGCGTTGTCCTGCCGAACGGCGACCGCGTGATGCCGGATCCGATCCTGGTCGGTCGCAATGTCGACAAGCTCGCCGAGGTCGCGAGCCGCCACGGTCTGAGCAGGGTGTCGACGGACCTGGCCGCCACGCTCGCCGATCCGGACGACACGATCTTCTTCGATGCGGGGTCGACACAGATGCGCGCCGATCTTCTCAGGCAAGCGATTGACGCCGGCAAGCACATCTATTGCGAGAAGCCGATCGCCGAAACACTTGGCGACGCCATCGCCGTCGCTCGGCTTGCCAGGGCGCGCGGCGTAAAGAGCGGCGTCGTGCAGGACAAGCTCTATCTGCCCGGGCTGCGCAAGCTCGCGATGCTGCGCGATTCCGGCTTCTTCGGCCGGATATTGTCGGTGCGCGGCGAGTTCGGTTATTGGGTATTCGAAGGAAACTGGCAGCAGGCGCAGCGCCCGAGCTGGAACTACCGCAAGGCCGAGGGCGGCGGCATCATCCTCGACATGCTCTGCCACTGGCGCTACGTGCTCGATAATCTCTTCGGCAAGGTGCAGGCGGTGAGCTGCCTCGGCGCCAACCACATTCCAGAACGGGTCGACGAGCACGGCCAAGTCTATAGTGCGGACGCAGACGATTCCGCCTATGCCACCTTCCAGCTCGAAGGAGGCATCGTCGCCCACATCAATTCGTCGTGGTGCGTACGCGTCAAGCGCGACGACCTGGTCACCTTCCAGGTGGACGGCACACTGGGCTCGGCGGTCGCCGGGCTGACCCGCTGCGCCACACAGCATCGGGTCAACACGCCGCGCCCGGTGTGGAACCCGGACGTGCCGCAGACCACGGCATTCAACAATCAATGGGAAGACGTGCCGGACAATCAGGTCTACGATAACGGCTTCAAAGCTCAGTGGGAGGAGTTCATCCGCCATGTCGTAGCCGGCACGCCATGGACACGCGATCTTATGGAAGGCGCAAAGGGTGTGCAGCTCGCCGAGCTCGGCCTGAAGAGTTGGGCGGAGCGGCGCTGGATCGACGTGCCCGACCTCGCCGAGAGCATGTCCAACTCCAAGGCAGCGTGATGACAACGGTCGGGCTTCCGGCAAAGGGCGGGCGGATCGAGCACTATACGATCCGCAACTCCCCCCTTCCCTCGCCCAAGGCGAACGGCAATCCGCCGTCCTTCAATCGCGTCGCCTATGCGGCCGCCCATGTGGTCGCTGACCCCTTCGCCGACAACGACCCTTGGGTGGATGCTGCGATCGACTGGGAGCGGACGATCGCCTTCCGCGAATATCTCTGGGACCTTGGCCTCGGCGTCGCGGAGGCAATGGACACCGCGCAGCGCGGTATGGGCCTCGGCTGGCCGGAGGCGCGCGAACTTATCCGGCGATCGCTCGACGCTGCGAAAGGCCGGCCCGGCGCACTTGTCGCCTGCGGCACGGGCACCGATCACCTTGTGCCCGGTCCGGATGTCACGATCGACGACGTGATCCGTGCCTACGAGGAGCAGATCGAGACCGTCGAAGGCCTTGGCGGCCGCATCATCCTGATGGCGAGCCGGGCGCTTGCCGCCGCCGCCCGGGGACCGGAGGATTACGCCCGTGTCTACGGCCGCATCCTTTCCCAGGTGAAGGAGCCCGTCATCATCCATTGGCTGGGCGAGATGTTCGATCCGGCGCTGGCAGGCTACTGGGGCAATGCCGATCATATGGCGGCGATGGACACCTGCTTCGACATCATCGCGGAACACGCCGACAATGTAGACGGCATCAAGGTCTCGCTGCTCTCGAAGGAAAAGGAGATCGCGCTTCGGCGCCGCCTGGCCAAGGGCAACGCGACGGCGGCCGTTCGCATGTATACGGGCGACGACTTCAACTATGCCGAATTGATCGCCGGCGACGAGCAAGGGCATTCCGACGCCCTGCTTGGCATATTCGACGCCATTGCGCCGGCCGCTTCCGTCGGTCTCGCGCGGCTTGCCGAAGGAGATGAAGCCAGCTTCCATGACATTCTCGCGCCCACGGTGCCGCTGTCGCGTCATATCTTCAAGGCCCCTACCCGCTTCTACAAGACCGGCGTCGTGTTCCTGGCCTACCTGAACGGACTGCAGGACCATTTCGTCATGGTCGGAGGACAGCAGGGCGCCCGCTCCCTGCTGCACTTGGCCGAACTCTTCCGTCTGGCCGACCAGGCGCGGGTCCTGGCCGAGCCGGAGCGCGCCGCCCACCGGATGCGCAAGATACTCGCAGTCGGCGGCCTAGATTGAGCAAGACGATGTCGATCGAGGGCCTCTCCATCAACCTCGCCACCGTCCGCCAGCAATGGACGATGGGTAAGGCGGTCGACGCCTGCCTTGCCCACGGGATCGCGGCTATCGCTCCTTGGCGCGACCAGGTCGAAAAGATCGGCCTCGCCGAGGCTGCCCGCATTGTACACACGAATGGCCTTCGCGTGACCGGCCTTTGTCGGGGCGGCATGTTTCCGGCAGCAGACAAAGGCGGTCTTGCCAGTGCTATCGACGACAACCGCCGCGCGATCGACGAGGCCTCAGCACTCGGTGCCGATTGTCTCGTCCTGGTCGTCGGCGGATTGCCGAAAGCCTCTCGCGACATCGGCGCTGCGCGGGAGATGGTGGCGGAAGGGATCGGCGCCATCCTGCCACATGCACGCGCAAACAGAATGCCGCTCGCCATCGAACCACTGCATCCGATGTATGCCGCAGACCGCGCCTGCGTGAACACGCTGAAACAGGCACTCGACTTGTGCGATCTGCTCGGCGAAGGTGTCGGCGTGGCGATCGATGTCTATCATGTCTGGTGGGACCCGGAATTGCTTCCCCAGATCGCGCGCGCCGGCGCCATGGGAAAGATTCTTGCCCACCATATCTGCGATTGGCTGGTGCCAACCCGTGATCTCCTGCTCGACCGCGGCATGATGGGTGACGGCGTCGTGGATCTCAGGGGCATAAGGGCCGCGATCGAAGTGGCCGGCTATTCCGGCCCACAGGAGGTCGAGATCTTTTCGGCCGAGAATTGGTGGAAACTGCCCGGCGAGGAAGTGCTCGCAACCTGCATCGAGCGGTTTCGCAACGTGTGCTAAGCCAGCGAGGAGGAGCGCGCCCGTAAGGGTCGCATGCATCGCCGGCGAAGGAGGTGATGACATGGCAGTGGTAACGAAACATCGAGTCGCTCTAGTCGGCACCGGGTTCCGCGGCGCCGGAACCTGGGGCAAGGAATTGCTCGCCAACTGCGGCGAGTGGGTCGAGGTGGTCGGCCTCTCCGACAGCAATTCCATGCGGCTTGAACGCGCTCGCGCCGCGATCGGCGTCGATGCTCCGACCTTTGCGGATTGCAGTGCCATGCTGGCGGAGACACGGCCGGATACGCTCATCGTCTGCACGCCGGACGACACCCATGCCGGGATGATCGTGGCGGCGCTCGAAGCCGGTGTTGACGTGCTCACCGAAAAGCCGATGACAACGACGGCCGAGAATTGCCGGCGTATCCTGGCTACGGAACGCAGCTCGGGCCGGCGCGTGGATGTCGGCTTCAACTACCGCTTCTCGCCGACAGCGCGGGCGATAAAGGAGGTGCTGCTATCTGGTGTGATCGGCGAGATCGTTTCCGCCGATTTCCACTGGTATCTCGACGTGCAACACGGTGCGGACTATTTCCGCCGATGGCATGCCTTCATCGCGCATTCAGGCAGCCTCTTCGTCCACAAGGCCACGCACCATTTCGATCTCCTGAACTGGTACCTTGCCTCCGATCCGGAAGAGGTCTTCGCTCGCGGCGCGCTCCGCCACTACGGGCGCGCAGGACCCTTCCGCGGCCCGCGCTGCAAGACCTGTCCCCATGCCGGCGAGTGCGAATTCTTCTTCGATCTTGATCGCCACCCTTGGCTCGAGACGCTCTACGAGGAGCCTTCGCTCGAGGACGGCTATGTCCGCGACGCCTGTGTTTTCCGTGAGGAGATCGACATATTCGACACGATGACCGCCGCGATCCTCTATCAGAACGGCGTCCAGGTCTCCTATTCGCTCAACACCTTCCTGCCGATCGAGGGTTATCACCTTGCCTTCAACGGGAAGAAGGGGCGCGTCCAGATCAGGCAATATGAGCGGCAGGCATGGGAGACCTCGCCGGAGGACGAGATCCTCGTACTCAGGAATTTCGGCCCGGCTGAGCGTATTCGCGTGCCGCACCAGCCTGGCGGACATTTCGGTGGCGACCCGGCGCTGCAGAAAATGCTGTTCGGACCGGGCGCGGCCGATCCGCTCGGCCAGCGCGCCGGCGCACGCGCCGGCGCGGTTTCGGTCCTCTGCGGAGTGGCGGCAGTGGAAAGCGTTCGCTCCGGAGCACCGGTCAAGATCATGCCGCTTCTCGAAGGCGAGGCGTGAATCCAGGCTGGAAGGAGACTCGCTCTTCGATCCAGTTGTCTGGAAATAACCGCTGGGTTACTCTCAACGTAGGGAGCGAACGAGAGACTGGGAGACTACGCAAACCGGGCAAACCCGGACGACAGGGAGGAAGAGATGAAAGCTTTGTCACGCCGTGATTTCGGCCGGCTGATTGCTGCGGGCGCCGCAGTCGGCGCCTTGGCCGGCAGGACCGGACGGGCCTTTGCCGAAACGAGACTACGCTACATCTGGTGGGGCAATCCCGACCGCGACAAGCGCACCAACGCCGCAGTCGACCTCTACCACAAGAAGAACCCGGATATTTCGGTCGACCGGGAGAGTTATGCCTGGGCCGACTACTGGCCGAAACTCGCCACACAGGCGGCCGGACGCAACCTGCCCGACGTCATCCAGATGGACTACCGCTACATTTTCGAATGGGCGCGCCGTGGCCAGCTTGCCGATCTCACCCCCATGGTCGGCAAGGAGCTGAAGCTTGACAATTTCGATAAGAACCAGCTCGACAGCGGCAAGATCGGCGGCAAGCTCTATGGTCTCTCCATGGGCGGCAATTCAGTCGCGCTCGTCTATAACAAGACCCAGTACGATGCCCTGAAGATCACGCTGCCCGATCCGTTGAGCTGGACCTTTGACGACTTCATCAAGCTGGCCAAGGACGTGCAGCCACACTTGCCGGACGGCGTGCATTTCACCGCCAACAAGGGCGATAACGAATCCTGGCTGGAGATGTTCGTACGCCAGCGTGGCAAGGAACTCTATACCGAGAACGGCCAGCTCGGATTTGAACTCGATGATCTGATCGCCTTCTGGACCATCATGACCCAGATGCAGAAGGGCGGTCTGACGCCGCCTCCGGACGTGCAGGCGCAGGACACGACCGGCGCCCTCGAAAAGACGATGCTCGTGCTCGGCAAGGCGATCACCGATTTCACCAATTCCAACCAGCTCGTTGCCATCCAGAAGCTGATGAAGGATCAGGTGGATCTGACGACCCTGCCCAACCAGGAAGGCAATCGTCCCGGTCAGTATATGAAGCCGTCCATGTTCATCTCGCAATCGGCGAGCTCGGCGGAGCCGGAGCAGGCCGCGAAACTCCTCAACTTCATGATTACCGATGTGGATGCCGGGGAGATACTGCAGATCGAGCGCGGCGTGCCGGCGGATTCGGTAGTGCTCAAGCATATCGAGCCGAGCCTGACCGAAGTCGAGCAGCGCATGACCCGCTACCTGACCTTGCTCGCCAAGCATGTCGGGCCCCTGCCGCCGCCGCCGCCAAAGGGTGCGGGCGAGATCCAGCAGCTTCTCTATCCCGCTTATCAGACGGTTTCCTTCGGCCGTGCAAGCGTCGAGGATGGCGCCAAGGATTTCATGCAAAGGGCAAAAGATATCCTGAAACGCGCCTGAGCGAGCCATGACCAGTACGGTCGGCCCCATTGGAACGACAGCCTCTGGGCAGCGTGATATCGTGTCACGCGGCGGGCTGCGCGCTCGGATAGCGCGCAGCGCACGGCGGAACGGGGCCGGCTATCTCTTCCTGTTGCCGTGGCTGGTCGGCTTCTTCGGGCTGACCCTCCTGCCGACGGTCGCCTCGCTTTATCTTTCCTTCACCGACTACGACCTCCTGAACCCACCGCGCTGGGCCGGCGCGGCGAACTATTCCTACGCCTTTTTCGAGGATACGCGCTTTCGGTCGGCTCTCAGCGTTACTTTCCATTATGTGTTCTGGTCTGTGCCGCTGAAGCTGATCGTGGCGCTCGCGCTCGCCATGGCACTCGACCGCGGTGTGCGCGGCATTTCCGTCTACCGCGCGATCTTCTACCTGCCATCACTGCTCGGCTCGTCCGTCGCGGTCGCAGTGCTTTGGCGGCAGATTTTCGGCGACGCAGGCGTAGTGAATCAGCTGATCGCGCTGGTTGGCCTCAAGGGGCCGTCCTGGATCACACACCCTGATTACGCGCTCTGGACACTGATCGCACTCGCGATCTGGCAATTCGGCTCGCCGATGATCATCTTTCTCGCCGGCTTGCGGCAAATCCCGCAAGAGGTGCATGAGGCGGCGGCCATGGACGGCGCCGGACCGTTCCGGCGGTTCTTCCGCATCACCCTGCCGCTGCTCGCGCCGGTCATCTTCTTCAATCTCGTGCTGCAGACGATTGACGCCTTCAAAGCCTTCACGCCGGCCTTCATCGTTTCGGGCGGCAACGGCTCGCCGATCGATTCCACGCTCTTCTATTCGCTCTATCTCTATATCGAGGCCTTCGCCAACTTCCGCATGGGCTACGCGGCGGCGCTCGCCTGGATCTTGCTGGTGATCATTGCGATCTTCACCGCCTTCGCCTTCCTTACCTCGCGCTACTGGGTCTACTACGAGGACGAGGGCCGATGAGCATCGCGGCGCCACAAGCGAACGGAACCAGACGGCAGTTCGTCCGGCACGCAGTATTGATCGCGGCCGCGCTGGTGATGATCTATCCGCTGCTCTGGCTCATATCGAGCTCGCTCAAGCCGGAAAACCTCATCTTCCACAATCTCGGCCTGATCCCCGAAAAGCTTCAGCTCGACAATTACGCGCAAGGCTGGACGGCGCTTCGCTTCAGCTTCGGCCGCTTCTTCATCAATTCCTTCTTCGTCGCCGGCATGGCGGTGATTGGCAATCTGCTCTCCTGCTCGCTCGCTGCCTTCGCCTTCGCGCGGCTGAATTTCCGGCTGAAGAAGCTGTGGTTCGTCCTAATGCTGGGCACGCTGATGCTGCCCTACCACGTCACGCTCGTTCCCCAATATATCCTCTTCCTGCACCTCGGCTGGGTGAACAGCTTCCTGCCGCTCATCGTGCCGAAATTCCTGGCGATCGACGCCTTCTTCATCTTCCTGATGGTGCAGTTCTTCCGCGGCATACCGCGCGAGATCGACGAGGCGGCGATCATGGACGGTTGTGGCCCCTGGCGCATCTATTGGCGCATCATGCTGCCGCTTTCCACGCCGGTTCTGGCGACAGCCGCCATCTTCTCCTTCATCTGGACCTATGACGATTTCCTCGGGCCGCTGATCTACCTGAACGACATGCGCGATTACACAGTGCCGCTGGCGTTGCGAGCCTTCGTCGACGCCACGGGCGAATCGCGCTTCGGCCAGCTCTTCGCCATGTCGACGCTGTCGCTCATCCCCGTCTTCTTCGTCTTCCTCGCCTTCCAGCGCCTCATTATCAGGGGCGTTGCGCTCGGCGCCCTGAAACGCTGACCTACAACGCCTGAAAGGACTCCATGCCCACCCCCGCCTTCTCCTTCGCGACCATCGGCATCAATCACGGCCACATCTACGAGCAGACGGCGCTGATGCTCGCGGCCGGCTGCCGGCTGAAATATTTCTGCGCGCCGGAGGACGACCTTGCCGCCGAATATGTCGCGAAATTCCCCCAGGCCGAGCGCGTGACCGACGAGCGGAAAATCCTGGAAGATCCCGAAATCCGTCTCGTCATAGGCGCCGGCATTCCCGCCGATCGCGCGCCGATGGCGATCAGGGCCATGCGTCACGGCAAGGACGTGATGCTGGACAAGCCCGGTGCGACGACACTCGATCAGCTTGACGAGCTTCGCCGCGTGCAGGCCGAAACCGGACGTATTCTTTCGATCCTTTATTCCGAGCACTATACCCAGCGCGCGACACTCGCCGCGGGCGAGTTGGTGAAGGCGGGCGCGATCGGACACGTGCTGCAGACAGTCGGGCTAGGGCCGCACCGGCTCGGCAACTACGCGCGGCCGGACTGGTTCTGGAAGCTCGAACGCACCGGCGGCATCCTCTGCGACATCGCCTCGCATCAGTTCGAGCAGTTCCTGTTCTTCACGGGGAGCGAGAGCGCCGAGATCGTGGCGAGCCAGGTCGCCAATTTCGACCATCCGGACGCGCCGGAATTCGAGGATTTCGGTGACACGGTACTGCGCTCCGGCCACGCCTCCGGCTATATCCGCATCGACTGGTTCACGCCACAAGGCATGCCGGTCTGGGGCGACGGCCGGCTCTTCATCCTCGGCACGGAGGGGTCGATCGAACTCCGCAAATATGCCGATGTCGGCGGACGGAACGGCGGCGACCATCTCTTCCTCGCAGACAGCAAATCGGCGCGTCACATCGACTGCTCCGGCACGAAGATCACCTATGGCGAACAGCTTCGCGACGACGTGCTGAACCGCACGGAAACGGCGATGCCGCAACGGCACTGCTTCCTTGCCATGGAGCTCGCCTTGAAGGCACAGGCGGCTGCGACAAGGATCGTCGGAACACGTCATAATGGAGATGCGGCATGACCCGGAAGCTTACAGTCGGTGTTGTCGGCGGCGGCATCGGCGCGATGCAGATCGAGGCGTTCCGCGCGCTCCCCGACCTTTATTCGCTCGAAGCGATCTGCGACATCGACGCCACCAAGGCGGAGAGCCTGGCAGCCAAACATGCCATCCCGAACGTTCTCACCGATTTCCATGCCCTGATCGCCAGCGACCTCGACATCATCTCGATCTGCACGCCGTCGGGCCTGCATTTCGAGCAGGCGAAGAAGGCGCTTCTCGCCGGCCGCAACGTGATCGTCGAAAAGCCTTTCGCCAGCTCTCTTGCCGAGGCCGATGAGTTGGCGAAGGTCGAGCAGGAAAGCGGCAAGCGGCTCTGCCCCGTCTTCCAGTACCGTTTCGCCGATGGCCTGGCGCAATTGCAGCATTTGCGCGAACGCGGACTGGTCGGCAAGGCCTACGCCGCGACGGTGGAGACGCATTGGCGGCGCCTGCCGGCCTACTACGACAATCCGTGGCGCGGCCGCTGGGCAAAGGAACTCGGCGGCTGCCTCGTCACCCACGCCATCCACAACCACGACATGCTGATGCGCGTGCTGGGACCGGTGGGCAGCATATACGCCCGTACCGCCACGCGCGTGAATCCGATCGAGACGGAAGACTGTGCTGCTGCCGTGCTGGAAATGGCGGACGGCTCCTTCGCCACGCTTTCGGTAACGCTCGGTTCGCAAGAGGAGATATCGAGACTGCGCTTTTGCTTCGACGGCCTGACGGTCGAGAGCAACCATAGCCCCTACAATCCGGGCAAGGCGCCGTGGCGCTTCATCGCGACGGACCCCGAGCGACAGAAGGTGGTCGACACCGCGATAGCCGGGGTCGACCCCGCGCCGGAGCTTTACGCCGGCCAGTTCTCGCGCCTCCACAAGGCGCTGACCGAGGGCGGCGAGCTGCCCGTCTCGATCGCCGACGCGCGGCCCTCGCTGGAACTGATCACCGCCGCCTACCATTCGGCGCGGACAGGTGAAGCGGTCCGGTTGCCGATCGGGCGAGACCACCCGCTCTATGCGGGCTGGCTTCCGCCCGTCGCGAGGGAGCGGGCGTAATGGCGAGCCTCGGCCTGAAAGGCGTCGTCAAGCGGTTCGGCGGCGCCGAGGTGATCCACGGCGTCGATTTGGAGGTCAGGGACGGCGAGTTCGTCGTCTTCGTAGGCCCGTCCGGATGCGGGAAATCGACGCTGCTCAGGATGATCGCCGGGCTCGAGGAAGTCTCCGAAGGTGATGTCCATATCGACGGGGAACGGGTGAACGAGATTCCGGCGGCGAAACGCGGCCTCGCCATGGTGTTCCAGTCCTATGCGCTCTACCCGCACATGACGATCCGCAAGAACCTCTCCTTCGGCCTGGAAACGATGGGCACGCCCCGCGCGGAAACCAGGCGGCGGGTGGCCGATGCAGCAGAAATCCTGCAAATCGCTCCCCTTCTCGACCGCAGGCCCGGCCAGCTCTCCGGCGGCCAGCGGCAGCGCGTCGCGATCGGGCGCGCGATCGTGCGCGAACCACGGATTTTCCTGTTCGACGAGCCGCTTTCCAACCTCGACGCTGAGCTCAGGGTGCAGATGCGGGTCGAGATCAACAAGCTGCACCGCAAGCTCGGGGCAACGATGATCTTCGTCACGCACGATCAGGTCGAGGCGATGACACTTGCCGACAGGATCGTGGTGTTGCGCGCTGGTCGCATCGAGCAGGTCGGCACGCCGCTCGAACTGTATAATCATCCCGCCAATCTGTTCGTGGCAGGATTCATCGGCTCGCCGCGTATGAATTTTCTTGCCGCGCAAATCGTTACCGGCGCCGAAGGAGGAACCCGCGTTCGCGGCGAGTCCGGCATCGATCTCCCCTTCCCTCCAGGCAACCGGCTGCCGTCGCCTGACAAAAAGGTTACCGTCGGCATCCGCCCGGAAAATATCAAGATCGCCGACCCTCAACGCGCGATGCTCACCGGCGAGGTGCAGATCGCGGAACATCTCGGCGGCGAGACTTTTCTCTACGTCGCGCTCGCCTCGGGAGAAACCGTCGTCGCCGAAGTCCGGGGCCAGGCCGCTGTTGCGGCGGGCGAGCGAATCGGCGTCGAGCTGGATGCAGGTGCGATCCATTTCTTCGGAAGCGACGGAATGGCGATCAACCGGAACGTTATCGCCCCGGAGCTTGGTTCGACGCCGGCCTGAGCGCGGCGCATCCACGCGGCCTTAAGAGCACGCCGACGACGACGCTTTGATAAAGGCTATGAATGAATGCCTGATTGCGTAACAGGGAAGCCGGCGGCCTATTGGCCGCCTTTTCCTTTCCGGGCTTGCTCTAGCATCCATGTCAGCTTTGGATCGCATCCACGGCTGCTTCGGTGCAAGGAAGTTAAGCGCCGCCGGCACGACAAAGAACCAGAAGCCAATGAAGGCGGCGGTGTACAGGATGAAAGTCATTCGCGGCGCTACCGCTTAATCAATCTCCACAGAGCTATCAGGATACATGCGCCGATAAAACCAGCGACCAGATAACCGAGCCATCCAGTGAGCACTACACCGAAGACACCGAGGATGGCGTTAGCGACAACCGCCCCCACGATACCAAGGATGATATTCATGAAGATGCCCGTACCGCTCTTCATGAACATTTCTGCGAACCACCCGGCAAAGCCCCCGATGATGATCGCCGCTATCCAGCCAACGCCTGCACCGCTCATTTTGTGACCTCTCTCTTCATGCCCCCCGATGGTAGACACTGGCAGATGCCACTATAACGCGCAAGCATATCCCCATTGATGATCTGGAATACCGGATGCATTGCGAGCGATGCGAGCCAGGCCCGCGCCCCGAGGTTGATACCGCCTATCCGTCCATTGCCGAGTTGGAAGCCATGACGATACGGCGGCTCGACCGCGTACGATGGGTGCGGCGCACCACATGGCGGGATGAAAAGGGCGTATAGCGTTTTGCCAAACTGCCCTTCCGTACTATTAATGGGATATCTTAGGCATCCCCTTCGGGGCTAACCCGCTGGTTCGCAAGAGGCGGCGGGTTTTTCGTGCAAGGGTATTTTGTTACCTGCCCTGTAACCTTTTCCAGAACTCACGCTGGCTGGTTGACTCGCAATCTTCCGTAAGCAGTTGAATTTCTTGATATTTTTGGTGAGCGCGCAGGGATTCGAACCCTGGACCTACTGATTAAAAGTCAGTTGCTCTACCGGCTGAGCTACGCGCTCCCAGAGGGCGCGAAGCGGCGACCCCGAAAGTGCGCGGAACATAAGGAGGGCCGCTGGGCCGGTCAACCGTAAAACGGCGCGTCCGCCGAGCGCAGGTTTCTCAGATATGGATGGCCTGTCCGAACGCTTTCATGGCCGCTTCGGGGAAGGCTTCGCCGAGCGTCGGGTGGGCGTGGACCGTACCGGCAATGTCTTCCAGGCGCGCGCCCATCTCGATGGCGAGAGAGAAGGCGGCGGCGAGTTCGGAGACCCCTTCCCCGACCGCCTGGATGCCGAGGACCAGATGATTGTCGGCGCGGGCGACAACACGCACGAAACCTTCCTCGCCCAGAAGCGTCATGGCGCGGCCGTTGGCGCGGAACGGAAAGCTTCCGACCTTGACCTCGCGGCCACCGGCGGCGGCCTGATCCGGCGACAGGCCGACGCTGACCACTTCCGGATCGGTGAAGCAGATGGCGGGGATGGCGCGCTTGTCGAAACTTCGCTTATGGCCGGCGACGATTTCCGCCACCATCTCGCCCTGCGCCATGGCGCGGTGCGCAAGCATCGGCTCGCCGGTCACGTCGCCGATGGCGAAGATGCCGCGCATGGACGTGCGGCACTGGTCGTCGATGCGGATCGCCCTGCCCTCGCGGTCGAGCACCAGTTCGTCCATGCCCCAGCCTTCCGTCAGCGGCCGGCGGCCGACCGTCACGAGCACGCGATCGGCTGCGATCTTTCTTTCCTTGCCGGCAATTTCGACCAGCAGAGCGCCGGCTTTGCCGGCCAGACCTTTCGCCCTGGCGCCTGTCAGCACCTCGACGCCGAGCTCGCCAAGCCTCTTGGCGACCGGCCGCGTCAGTTCGGCATCGTATTGCGGCAGGATACGGTCCAGCGCCTCCACCACGGTGACCTTCGAACCCATCTTGGCAAAGGCCGTGCCAAGTTCCAGCCCGATATAGCCGCCGCCGACCACGGCGAACTCTTCCGGCACCGCCTTCAGCGACAGCGCCTCGGTCGAGGAGATGATTTTGTTGCCATTGGGGCCGCCAAAGGGAAGCGAGGGCAGTTCGACCGGGACCGAGCCCGTCGCGATCACAATCGTCTCGGCGCGGATGGTCTGGGTGCCGGTCTCGGTCTCCACATCCACCGTCTTGCCGTCCCGGAACGTCGCCTGTCCCTGGACGCTCTTCACCTTCGCTTTCTTGAGCAGGCTTGCAACGCCGCCGGTCAGCCGCCCGACGATATGGTCCTTCCAGGCAACCGTCCTTGCGAGATCTAGCGCCGGCTGCACAGCGCTGATGCCAAGCGGGCTTGTGCCGGCGACTATATGGCCGAGCTTTGCAAACTCCTCCGCTGCATGTATCAGCGCCTTGGAGGGGATGCAGCCGATATTGAGGCAGGTGCCGCCCGGCCGCGCCTTCTCCACGATCACCGTATCGACGCCGAGTTGCCCCGCGCGGATGGCGCACACATAGCCGCCCGGCCCGGCACCGATGACGAGGAGCTTGCAGGAGATTTCCTTCATCACGCCTCACCAATGAAGATCAGCGCCGGCGTTTCGAGCAGCGTCTTCAGCCGCTGCACGAAGACCGCCGCATCCCAGCCGTCGACCACACGATGATCGAAGCTGGAGGAAAGATTCATCATCTTGCGGGGGATGAAGGAAGCGCCGTCCCAGACCGGCCTCACCATGATCTTGTTGACGCCGACGATGGCCACTTCCGGATGATTGATCACCGGCGTCGTCACCACTCCGCCGATCGCGCCGAGCGAGGTGATAGTGATGGTCGAGCCGGAAAGCTCCTCGCGGCTCGCGGTGCCGGCCCGCGCGGCTTCCGACAACCGAGCGACTTCCGCTGCGCAATCCCACAAACCGCGCGCTTCCGCATGCCGCACCACTGGTACCATCAATCCGCCCGGCGTCTGCGTGGCGATGCCGATATGGACGCCGCCATGGCGATGAACGATGCCGGCCTCATCGTCGAAGACGGCGTTGATGCCTGGCTGTTCGCTAACCGCCTTCACCATCGCCCGCATGAGAAAGGGCAGAACGGTTAGTCGCGCCTGTTCAGCGTGCTTTTCCTTGTTCATCGCCGCGCGAAGGTCTTCGAGCGCCGTGACATCGACCTCCTCGACATAGGTGATGTGCGGGATGCGCGCCTTGGCGAGAGCCATCTTCTCTGCAATGCGGCGGCGCAGGCCGGTCACCTTGACGTTTTCGATCTCGTTGTTCGGGGAAAGGCCACCACCCCGCGCCAGTTCGGGTCCATGCGCGAAGAAGGCTTCGATATCCTCGTGGGTAATGCGGCCGGCGGGCCCCGTGCCTGTCACTTGCCTGAGGTCGATGCCTGCCTCCTTCGCGCGCAGCCGGACGGCAGGCGAGGCAACCGGCTTCTGGCCCTCCGCACGCGGGGCGGCTACAGAATGGGGCCGGGCCGAGGCTTTTTCATTAGACTCGCCAGTACCCCCACCCCTGTCCCCTCCCCGCAAGGGGGCGGGGGATGCTGGTTCTGCGCCTTCAGCGCCCTTTTTCGCCGGAGGCATTTCAGGTCGCGGGGCTTTTGCAGGCGAGGCGCTGAGAGATCCGGCCGGCCGTTCCCCTCCCCCTTGTAGGGAGGGGTCAGGGGTGGGGGTATCCGCCGGTTCATCCTGCACACGATCGTCGGGGGCGAAAGCACTCTCCCCACCCTCGCCCACTACCTTCATCCTCACCAGCGGCGAACCGACCGCGACCGTGTCGCCGATTTCCGCGCCGAGCCAAACGATCTCGCCATCGGCGGGAGCGGGAATCTCCACCGTCGCCTTGTCGGTCATGACGGCTGCGAGCACCGCGTCCTCGCGCACCAGATCACCGATTTTCACATGCCATTCGACGAGCTCGGCCTCGGCGACCCCCTCGCCCACGTCCGGAAGCTTGATCGTGCGCTCGGTCATGATCAAACCTCCACCGTCTCGCGAAGCGCACGGCCGACCCGCTCAGGGCCGGGGAAATAGTCCCACTCCTGCGCATGCGGATAGGGCGTATCCCAGCCGGTGACGCGCCTCACCGGCGCTTCCAGATGGAAGAAGCAGTGCTCCTGCACCAGTGCGGCGAGCTCCGCTCCGAAGCCCGAGGTCAGCGTCGCCTCGTGCACCACCACGCATCGCCCGGTCTTCGCAACCGACTTCTTTACCGTATCGAGGTCAAGCGGCAGGAGCGTCCTGAGATCTATCACCTCCGCGTCTATGCCGGTGTCCTCCGCGGCTGCCTCCGCCACATGCGTCATCGTCCCGTAAGCGAGCACGGTAACCGCATTCCCTTCCCGTCTGACCGTCGCCTCTCCGAGCGGGATCGTATAGTGCCCATCCGGCACCTCTCCCAGCCCGTGTTTCGACCACGGCGTCACGGGCCGCTCGTAATGGCCGTCGAAGGGACCGTTATAAAGCCGCTTCGGCTCCAGGAAGATCACCGGGTCCGGATCCTCGATCGCAGAGATCAGCAGCCCCTTGGCGTCATATGGATTGGACGGCACCACCACCTTCAACCCCGATACATGCGTGAACAGCGCCTCCGGGCTCTGGCTGTGCGTCTGGCCGCCGAAGATGCCGCCCCCGGTCGGCATGCGGATGACGATCGGGCAGGTGAACTCTCCCGCAGAGCGGTAGCGCAACCTGGCGGCCTCCGATACGATCTGGTCATAGGCCGGATAGACATAGTCGGCGAACTGAACCTCGACGCACGGCCTGAGGCCATAGGCGGCCATGCCGATCGCCGTGCCGACGATGCCGAGCTCGCTGATCGGTGTGTCGAAGCAGCGGTCGTGGCCGTATTTTGCCTGCAGCCCCGCAGTGCAGCGGAACACCCCGCCGAAATAGCCGACATCCTCGCCGAACACGACGACATTGTCGTCACGCCCCATCGATACGTCGAGCCCATCGCGTATCGCCTCGATCATCGTGCGGCGCGGCATGGTCTAAACCCCCGCCTCCTGCCGCTGGCGCCTCAGATGCGGCGGCATCTCAGCATAGACGCCCTCGAACATATCGCGCGCCGAGGGCCGACCGCCCGAATGAAGCGTACCGTGACCCTCCGCCTCCTTCTGCGCGGCGATCACCGTATCGAGCACCTCCGCCTCGGCCTGTTTGTGCCGTTCCTCCGACCAGACACCGCGCATGATCAGATGATTTTTCAGCCTCAGCACCGGATCGCCGAGCGGCCAGGCCTCCGATTCGGTCTTCGGCCGGTAAGCCGATGGGTCGTCGGAAGTGGAGTGCGCGCCGACACGGTAGGTGACGTATTCGACCAATGTCGGTCCGAGATTGCGCCGCGCCCGCTCGGCCGCCCAAGAGGCGACGGCATGGACCGCCAGATAGTCGTTGCCATCCACCCTGAGCGACGGCAGGCCGAAGCCCAGCCCGCGTGCAGCAAATGTGCCCGACCCACCGCGCGCAATCCCCTGGAAGGTCGAGATTGCCCATTGGTTGTTGACGATATTGAGGATGACCGGCGCCTGGTAGGTGGAGGCGAAGACCAGCGCGGCGTGGAAATCCGATTCCGCCGTCGAGCCGTCACCGATCCAGCCGGCAGCAATCTTCGTGTCCTTCTTGATGGCGGACGCCATCGCCCAACCCACCGCCTGCACGAACTGGGTTCCGAGATTGCCGGAAATCGAGAAAAAGCCGTGATCCTTGGAGGAATACATGATCGGCAATTGACGGCCCTTGAGCGGGTCACGCTCATTGGAGAAGATCTGGTTCATCATGTCCGCGATCGGATAGCCGTCGGCGATCAAGAGCCCTGCCTGCCGGTAGGTCGGGAAATTCATATCCCCCGGCTTCAGCGCGCGGCGGAAAGCGCAGCTGACCGCTTCCTCGCCCATATGCTGCATATAGAAGGATGTCTTGCCCTGACGCTGGGCGATCAGCATGCGCGCGTCGAAGGCGCGCAATGTCATCATATGGCGAAGCCCCTCCTTCAGATCGTCGTCGGAAAGCAGGCCGACCCACGGTCCGACCGCCTCGCCCTTGCGATTCAGCACACGGATGATCGAGTAGGCGAGATCGCGTATGTCCTCAGGTTTCGCATCGATCTCCGGCCGCCGCACCGAACCGGCCGCCGCGATCTTCACGTCGGAAAAGTCCGGCTTGCCACCCGGCCTGACCTCGGGTTCCGGTACATGCAGCGAAAGCGGAGCCTCTGTCGCCATCTGACCTTCCTCTTGGGTCCCGCCGAACTTCAATGCAGCGGCAAAATGGGTTCAACCACGAATGGATACCTTGCGATGGAACTATTCAACCCTTAACTCCGTTTCAGGGACGAAGGAACGCGATACTGCTTGAGGAGCGGATTATGAAAAAATTTCTTACATTGCTTTCGGCCGGGGTGCTGGCCTTCGCCATGGCCGGGCCGGCCGCGGCAGGCGGCGACACCGATATGACCCCGCATCCGTTCGCACCCCGCAGTTCTTTCGGTGCCGGCAATCTCGGCAATCCCGGCGGGGGCGGCTTCTACCGCGTCCGCGACCATCACCGGCGCGGACACGGCCGCGATCACTGGCGCGGCCACAACCGTCGTGGCTTCTATAATCATGGCGGCTATGGCTGGTACAACGGCCATCGTGGCTACCGCCACTACAGGCATGGCTATCGCGAGTATAATGGCTGGTGGTTCCCTGCCGCGATACTCGGCGGCGCCATTATCGGTAATGCAATCGTCAACGCGCCGAGCAATGGCGGCAGCGCACACGTGCAATGGTGCTACAATCGCTATCGCTCGTATCGTGCGTCCGACAACACCTACCAGCCCTACGGCGGGCCGCGCCGTCAGTGCGTCTCGCCCTATTGAGGCGATACCATACGAGATAGATAACGAGCCCCGGCTTTCGCCGGGGTTTTTTTGAATCAAAAAGCCAATTCAGCCGGTGCTTTTCGTTCGCCTGACGGCGTCCTTCCAGCCCTTGATCCTCGCCGCGCGGGTTCTTTGATCCATTTCGGGCTGGAAACGCCTTTCCAGCGCCCAGGATTTCGCGAAGTCGGTGGCATTCGGCCATACGCCCGCCTTCGATCCGGCGAGCCATGCCGCGCCGAGCGCAGTAGTTTCAAGGATTTCCGGCCGGTCAACCGGCGCGTCGAGGATGTCGGCGAGCCGCTGCATGGTCCAATCCGACGCCACCATCCCGCCGTCGACCCTGAGCACCGTCTTCTCTGAACCTTTCCAGTCCTTGCGCATGGCGTCGAGCAGATCGCGCGTCTGGAAGGCGACCGATTCGAGCGCGGCCCGTGCCAGTTCGGCAGGACCGGAATTACGCGTCAGGCCGAACATCGCACCGCGTGCGTCGGCGTCCCAGTGCGGCGCGCCAAGGCCGACGAAGGCAGGTACGAGATAGACCGCCTGCTCCGGGTCGGCGTTTGCCGCAAGTTCGCCGCTTTCAGCCGCGTGGCCGATCAGCTTCATGCCGTCGCGCAGCCATTGTACCGCAGCGCCTGCGACGAAGATCGAGCCTTCCAACGCATAAGTCGTCTTGCCCTTCAGCCGATAGGCGATGGTGGTTAGCAGCCTGTTCTTCGAGCGCACAATCTCCGAGCCGGTGTTGAGCAGGGCGAAGCAGCCCGTTCCATAAGTAGATTTCATCATGCCCGGCTTGAAGCAGGCCTGGCCGATGGTTGCCGCCTGCTGGTCGCCGGCAACGCCGAGGATAGGAATTTCCGCACCGAAGAGCTTCCTGTCCGTCACGCCGAAATCGTCCGCGCAATCCTTCACTTGCGGCAGGATATTCGAGGGGACACTCAGAATCTTCAGCAGTTCCTCGTCCCACACGTTGCGGCCGATGTCGTAAAGCAGCGTGCGCGAGGCGTTGGTCGCGTCGGTCAGGTGTATCCGGCCACCTGTCAGCCGCCAGATCAGGAACGTGTCGATCGTACCGGCGGCAAGCTCGCCCTTGGCCGCGCGTTGTCGTGCACCCTTCACATGGTCGAGCAGCCAGGCAAATTTGGTTCCGGCAAAATAGGGGTCGAGCAGGAGGCCCGTCCTGCGCGAGAATTTCGGCTCCAGTCCCATCTTCTTCAGTTTCTGGCAGAGCGGTGCGGTGCGCCGGTCCTGCCAGACGATAGCGTTGTGGATCGATTTGCCGGTGGAGCGGTCCCAGATGACGGCCGTCTCGCGCTGGTTGGTGATGCCGATGGCCGCGATGTCTCCCGCCTTGAGCTTCGCCTTCCTGAGCGCGGTTTTCACCGTCGCGACGACCGAATTCCAGATGTCTTCGGGATTGTGCTCGACCCAGCCGGAGGCAGGATAGATCTGCGGGAATTCCTGTTGGCCCTGTGCAACGATCTTCATGGCGTCGTCGAAGATGATGGCGCGGCTCGATGTCGTGCCCTGGTCGATCGCTAGAATGTATCCGCTCATTCTTCCCCCTCTTCCTGCTTGCGGACTACGGTTTTTCCAGCTGCGACTTCAGTCGAGATGGCCGGCGCCGTTTCTTATTTCCACGCTTTCCATACCGCTCAGCGCTATCTGGCTACCGTCAGGAAAGCTGACGATACATCCGTTCTGGCAGATATCGACGTGCTCGCCGGGGTCGAGAGTCTTATCCGAAACACGGCCAGCCTCCATGATCGTGATGGTCTGGCGCTGGGCGTCTCCGTTTGTAATGTCTGCCGCGAATACCGGGCCGGCGACGGACGAGGTAAGCAAGGCGCTTGCGATTAGGCGTTTCATCATCGGCCGGTGTCGCCACCGTCTCCCTGATCCGGACGATCCGTATTTTCCCGGGAGAGACTTATAGCGGGGCTGACGATGACGGCAAGCAGAGCCGGACGGACGGTGAATGTTCATGGAATCCGAGGTCGGCTGGCTAAAAAGCCATGGCGCTTTCCTTGCCTTGGCTTTATCCCACTACCTATAGGTTCGCTCGGCGTCGTTTCGGCAGGGGAACATGGCGGAATATTCGGCACTATCGCTTTTGCGCAACGCCTTCTCGGGCAACAAGGACTGGAAGCCCGCCTGGCGTAAGCCCGACCCGAAGCCTGCCTATGACGTAGTCATCGTTGGTGGCGGCGGACACGGTCTTTCCACAGCCTATTATCTCGCGGCGGAGCATGGGATTACCAACGTCGCCGTCATCGAGCGCGGCTGGCTCGGCCAGGGCAATATCGGCCGCAACACGACCATCGTCCGCTCCAACTACCTGTTGCCGGAAAACGTGCGCTTCTACGAACATTCGATGAAGCTGTGGGAGAACCTTTCCCATGAACTGAACTACAACGTCATGTTCTCGCAGCGCGGCGTGCTCAACCTCGCCCACACGCC
>JBDZVC010000490.1:0-2982 GCA_040255475.1 Phyllobacteriaceae bacterium
GCGACACCAGGTCGCCTTCCTTGACCGAAAGATTGCCGACGACGCCGTCATAGGGTGCCCGCAGCACGGTAAAGGAGAGGTCGCGCATGGCCTTGTCGCGCGCCAGGTCCAGCGAGGCGATGGAACTCTTCGCCTCTTCGTATTGCGCCTTGAGCACGCCGATATTGGCATTCGCCGCGGCGATCTGCGCATCGGCGCCGGAGAGATTGGCGTCCGCCTGCTCGACCGCGGTCTGGGCGTCATCCAGTTGCGCCTGCGTGCCGACCTTCGTGGCGACCAGCTTTTGCGCCCGGTCGCGCGTGCGCTTCGCATTGTCGGCGGCGGCCAGGGCGGCCGCCTTCTGCGCCTCGGCCTGCTGCAGCGAAGCCTTTGCCGCCTCGATCTGGGCGTCGATGCGCGAAAGCGTCTTTTCCTCGGTCGCGATCTTGGCGCGAGCTTCCTCGAGCGCAATGCGGTAGTCGCCCGCGTCGATGGTGACGAGCGGATCGCCCGCCTTGACGTGCTGGTTCTCCGTCGCCGCGACATGCTCGACATAGCCGGTGATCTTCGGCGCGACGGATGCCATGTCCACCTGGACATAGGCATCGTCGGTGTTGATCATGAAACGGCCGACCGTCCAATAATCGTAGCCGTACCAGGCTGCACCCGCGAGAAGGCCGAGGCCGATGACCGGCAGCACGATCTGGCGGGCGGAGCGCTTCTTCTTTTGCGTTTCGGCCGGCGCTGGGGCATCTTGTTCCGGCTTGTCGACCGGCCTTTCGATCTCGGGCGCGGTCCGGGCGTTCGGGAACGGACGTAGTTCGGCAACCGTTGAACTGGCGGAAGTGGACATGGGATAGCCTTCGTGTAGGTGAACTGAACCGTTCGGTTCGAGCTTGACATAGACTATGGGAAGGCCCATATCAAGGGCATCGAACCGTTCGGTTCGAAAAAAAATTCCGAGGCGGGAATTCGGGCGGATTTCCGGGGCAGAAAATGGAGCGTGAATTTAAATTGCAGCTTGAGAAGGCCGAGGCGGACGGTTGTCCGTTTGCGCCGGAAGGCGTGAAGCGAGGGCGTCCCGCGGCTGGGCAGGACCCTGTCAAGCGCAAGCAGATCGTCGACGGCGCGCGGCGGGTCTTCATCGATATGGGCTTCGATGCCGCCTCGATGAACGACATCACGCGCGAGGCGGGCGTGTCTAAGGGCACGATCTACGTCTATTTCGCCAACAAGGAAGAGCTTTTCGAGGCGATCGTCGAGGAGGAGCGCGGCTCCATCTTCAACAATCTCTACGGTGCGCTGGAAAACGGCGACGGCCTGCGCCAGACGCTGATCAATTTCGGCATGGCGCTTTCGTTCAAGATCACCTGCGAAAAGGTCATCCGCGCGCAGCGCACGATCATCGGAGTCTCGGAGCGGATGCCCGACCTCGGCAAGCGCTTCTACGAGCGTGGGCCGATGCACGGCCACAAGATCTTCATGGATTTCCTCGAAGCGGCGGCAAAGAAGGGCCTGCTCCAGATGGAAGACGCCTCGCTGGCGGCATACCAGTTCACCGACCTCGCCATGGCCGGCCTTTTCCGGCAATGCATCTTCGCCTATCGCAGCGACCCGCCGAGCGAGGAGGAGATGCGCTACGTGGTGACGGCGGGCGTGGACGTTTTCCTCAAGGCATACGGTACGGAGAAGCTGCGGCGGGAACTGGCAGTGGAGAAGGCCTAACCAGCCGTTGCAGTAACAATCGCCGCGCGCAGTTCCTCGACGCCGCTGCCCTTTTCGGCCGAAGTGGCGATCACTTCCGGATAGGCGGCGGCGCGTTTCCTGATCTTTTCCAGCGTTTCCACCACCAGCCGTTCGACGGCGGGCGGCTTGATCTTGTCGGTCTTGGTCAACACGATCTGGTAGGAGACGGCTGCCTTGTCGAGCAGGTCCATGACCTCACCGTCGAGGGTCTTTATGCCATGACGCGCGTCGATCAGGAGATAGACGCGCTTCAGCGTCACGCGGCCGCGCAGATAGTCGAAGACAAGCTTCGTCCAGCGCTCGACGGTGTCCTTCGGGGCCTTGGCAAAGCCGTAGCCCGGCATATCGACCAGCGCCAGCGGCGGCAGGTCGCCCGCCGCGCCCGAGAACCCGTCCGGCACGAAATAGTTGAGTTCCTGCGTGCGGCCGGGCGTGTTGGAGGTGCGCGCCAGCCCCTTCATGCCAACCAGCGCGTTGATGAGTGAGGATTTGCCGACATTCGAGCGGCCGGCGAAGGCGATTTCCGGCGGCCCCTCCGGCGGCAGGAACTTCATCGACGGCACGCCGCGGATGAACACGAAGGGGCGCCCGAACGGCGCGGCGGCGATCGTCTGCGAATCCCTGTCCTTCACGATGCGGCTTCCAGCTTCCCGATGTCGGCTCCGGCGATGGCATCGACATTGCGCATGATCTTGTCGATCGGCCAATGCCACCAGCCGACCGCCAGGAGGCGCGATACCGTCTCCTCGTCGAAACGCATCTTTACCACGCGCGCCGGATTGCCGGCGACGATGGCATAGGGCGGCACGTCGCGCGAGACGACCGCACGCGTTGCGACGATGGCGCCGTCGCCGATCGTCACGCCAGGCAGGACCATAGCTTCCGTGCCGAACCAGACATCGTTGCCGACGACCGTGTCGCCGCGGAAGCCGGCTTCGACCGAGCCGTCGTCCCAGGCCGCGCGGGCATCGCCGCCGAGGATGCCGAACGGGTAGGTGGAGAAGCCGCGCATGTCGTGATTGGCGCCGTTCATGATGAAGCGCGTGTCGGCGGCGATCGCGCAGAACTTGCCGATGACCAGCCGGTCGCCGACGAAATCGAAATGGTAGAGGACGCACTGTTCCTCGAAGCGCTCCGGCCCGAGCGGATCGTCGTAATAGGTGAAATCACCGATCTCGATGGTCGGCCGCGTCACCAGCGGTTTCAGGAAGCCGCAGCGCTTCTGGTCGGGCATCGGATGGACGACGTTCGGGTCGG
>JBDZVC010000491.1:0-2970 GCA_040255475.1 Phyllobacteriaceae bacterium
TGTCGATCTATGACGGCATCCCGCACCTCCTGACGCCGGTGGTCACCGACCCGAAGAAGGCGGTCGTCGCGCTCAAATGGACCGTGCGCGAGATGGAGGACCGCTACCGCAAGATGTCGAAGGTCGGCGTCCGCAACATCGAAGGCTTCAACCAGCGCGTCGCGGCGGCGCAGAAGAAGGGCGAGAACATCGTCCGCACGGTGCAGACCGGCTTCGACAAGCAGACCGGCGAGGCGGTCTACGAGACGGAAGAACTCGATCTCGAGCCGATGCCGTTCATCGTCGTCATCATCGACGAGATGGCCGACCTGATGATGGTCGCCGGCAAGGACATCGAGGGCGCCGTGCAGCGCCTTGCCCAGATGGCACGCGCGGCCGGCATCCACGTCATCATGGCCACCCAGCGGCCGTCGGTCGATGTCATCACCGGCACGATCAAGGCGAACTTCCCGACGCGCATCTCCTTCCAGGTGACGTCCAAGATCGACAGCCGCACCATCCTCGGCGAACAGGGCGCGGAACAGCTTCTCGGCATGGGCGACATGCTCTACATGGCCGGCGGCGGCCGTATCCAGCGCGTCCATGGCCCCTTTGTCTCCGACGACGAGGTGGAGAAGGTCGTCTCCCACCTGAAGCTGCAGGGCGCGCCTGAATACCTCGAGGCCATCACCGCCGACGACGACGAGGACGACGCCGATGGCGGCGGCTCGGCGGGCGGCGGGGGCGGCAATTTCGACGATTCGGACGATCCCTACGACCAGGCCGTGGCCGTGGTCCTGCGCGACGGCAAGGCCTCGACCAGCTATATCCAGCGGCGGCTCGGCATCGGCTACAACCGCGCGGCCTCCATCATCGAGAAGATGGAGAAGGAAGGCATCGTTGGGCCGGCCAATCATGCGGGCAAGCGCGAGATCCTGGTGCCGACCGAAGAGGACGTGTTGTAGCAAAAAACAGCCGGGTCAAATTTCGGCCCTACTGCCTTCCTAGCTGATGGCTAGAGCATTTTGCAGCTGGACGGTATCGTCTGGCATCGCACAAATGCGGCTAAGGAAACCAGGCTGGAGCTGAGGGTATTGCGTTCGTGAGAACGCCCGTTGCTCCAGGAACCGAGATGGTGGTGGGCAGGCGCCCATGACCTATATATCGGGGGCCTACATATCGGATATGAAACGGGCCGGCGGCAGCCGGCCTTCGTCCGCAAGGAGTAGCAGATGTCTTTATCGCAAGCCCGCCGCGGCTTCCTTATCTGGACTGCGCGTGCCGTGGCCGTGGCGCTGGTGACGGCTGCCGCCGCCGGAACGGCTTCGGCGCCCTCGATCGCCGCGCCCGAGCAGGCCGTCACGGCGTCGGCGCAGCAGATCGCGGACCATTTCGCCGACATCAAGACGATGACCGGGGAGTTCGTGCAGTTTGGGCCGAATGGCGAGCAGACCGGCGGCACGTTCTATATCGAGCGGCCGGGCAAGCTTCGTTTCGACTACAATACGAAAAGCAATTTCAAGGTGATATCGGACGGCCAGTCGGTCGCTGTCAGCAATGTCCGCATGAAGACCTACAACATCTACCCACTGTCGAAGACGCCGCTGAAGCTCCTGCTCGGCAACCGCATCGACCTGTCGGGAAACGAGGTGAAGGACATCCAGCAGACGCCCGATGCGACGACGATCAAGCTCGCCGACAAATCGGTCTTCGGCGATTCCAAGCTGATGATGATGTTCGATCCAAAAACCTATGCGCTGAAGCAGTGGACCGTGACCGACGCTCAGGGCAAGGACACGACCGTGATGATCTTCAACGTCCAGGAAGGCGTGAAGGTCGATCCGTCGCTCTTCAAGATCGACTATGCCAGTGCGCAGGTGAAGCAGCGGGGCAGGTGACGCAAAGGTCGCGTCGGCCCCCGCCCGGGCTCATCCGCTTAGTTCGCGTGCTTCTCCGTCGGCTTTCCGGCGATGAAGATCCTTATGCCCGGAATGATCGAGTATCTCACCGATTCGGCGCCCCCGACGACGAATTCGTTCAATTCGAAGCTGGCCTGCCTGACGCGGTCGCGGAAATCGCGCCCATAGCGGCGGACATGGTCCCGCTGCCCGAAATGCAGCAGGCGGGCGCTTTCTTCGGTAACCGTGGAATCCTCGTAGCTCGTTTCCCAGCCCTCCACGATCGGCACCATCAGGAGCGCGATGCCGCCGGGCTTCAGAATGCGGTACAGCTCGCCGAGCGCCGCGATGTCGTTCACATGCTCGAGGACATGCGAGCAGATAACCCAGTCGAAGCTCCGGTCCGGCAGGTCGATGGCTTCGATATTGAGGTTGAGATCGACATCGTCCCGCATCAGATCGGCGGTCACGTATTTTTCGCATAGCGGACGCACGAGCCGGGTTATCGCGGCCTCCGGAGCGAAATGCAGCAGGGAGGAGTCGGGTCCCGGCAGCTCGATGCGGTCCAGCATCAGCTTGAACTGCCGATGCCTTTCGAGCGCGTTGCAGTTCGGGCACATCGCGTCCGGGCGCGGGACGACGCCGAACGGCTCGAAGGCCCCGTGATATCCGCAGATGGGGCAATCCCTCGGCTCGGCTGCCCGCGGCGGGTTGCGATGGTCGATCCGTTGGGCAGCCTTTCGAAGGCCTTTGGCAAGGAGCAGTTTGACGGTCATGTCGGCACGCCTCATGAAGGGTTGGTCGTGTTCCCGCCAGTTGCCCCCGGATACGCTGCCTGAAACGTCGTCGCCGCCATCTTCCATTCGAATCCGGCTAATTTGGGAGGCCGAGAGGATTTTCCCTTCGGGAGCGCTGCGTCGGCGCGAACGACTGGACGCCTCGGGGCTTTTCACGGCCGTTGCGCTTGCCTGCTCGCGCCCGGGCTGGCAATAGCCTTCCGTCCGTTCCGCATCCGGGGTTTTTCCATGCCGTTGACGATCGCCACCTGGAACATCAATTCCGTGCGCCTGCGCATGCCGATCGTCGAGCGCTT
>JBDZVC010000492.1:0-2964 GCA_040255475.1 Phyllobacteriaceae bacterium
CCCACCATGTATGTCCAGCAGCCATGGACGATCCGGCAATATGCCGGCTTCTCCACGGCTGAGGAATCGAACGCGTTCTACCGGCGCAATCTCGCGGCCGGCCAGAAGGGGCTCTCGATAGCCTTCGATCTCGCCACCCACCGCGGCTATGACAGCGACCATCCCCGCGTCGCGGGCGATGTCGGTATGGCGGGGGTGGCCATAGATTCCATCCTCGACATGCGGCAGCTCTTCGACGGCATTCCGCTCGACCAGATGACTGTATCGATGACTATGAACGGCGCCGTGCTGCCGATCATGGCGCTCTACATCGTAGCGGGCGAGGAACAGGGCGTCGCCCAGAAGGATCTCGCCGGGACCATCCAGAACGACATTCTCAAGGAGTTCATGGTCCGCAACACATACATCTATCCGCCCAAGCCCTCGATGCGGATCATCTCGGACATCTTCGCCTATACGTCCGAGCACATGCCGAAATTCAATTCGATCTCGATTTCCGGCTACCACATCCAGGAAGCGGGAGCGACGGTCGATCTCGAACTCGCCTATACGATCGCGGACGGCATCGAATATGCGCGGGCGGGCGTTGCCGCCGGCCTCGACATCGACAAGTTCGCGCCCCGGCTTTCCTTCTTCTGGAACGCCGGCATGAATTTCTTCATGGAGGTGGCGAAGCTGCGCGCGGCCCGGCTCATCTGGGCGGTGCTGATGCAGAAGAATTTCGCACCGAAGAACCCGCGCTCGCTGTCGCTCAGGGCGCACTGCCAGACCTCGGGCTGGTCGCTCACCGCGCAGGACCCTTACAACAACATCATGCGCACCATGATCGAGGCGATGGCGGCGACACAGGGCCATACGCAATCGCTGCACACCAATTCGTTCGACGAGGCGCTGGCGCTGCCGACCGACCATTCCGCGCGCATCGCGCGCAACACGCAATTGCTGCTTCAGAAGGAATCCGGCACGACGCGGGTGATCGACCCCTGGGGCGGCTCCTACTATGTCGAGCGGCTGACGCATGACCTGGCCACCCGTGCGCTCTCTCATATCGAGGAAGTGGAAACGCTGGGCGGCATGGCGGCGGCCATCGAAAAGGGCGTCCCCAAGCTCAGGATTGAGGAAGCGGCGGCGCGCACGCAGGCGCGGATCGACTCCGGCGAGCAGATGGTTGTCGGCGTCAACAATTTCCGACCGGAGCAGGATATCGAGGTCGACGTGCTCAAGGTCGACAACGCGGAAGTCCGCGCGCGCCAGCTCGCCAAGCTGCAGCAGCTGAAGGGCACACGCGAGGTCGCGGCGGTGGAAAGCGCGCTCGGCGCACTCAGCGAGGCTGCCCGAAGCGGCAATGGCAACCTCCTCGATCTCGCCATCCGCGCAGCGCGCGCCAAGGCAACGGTTGGCGAAATCTCGCTTGCGTTGGAAAAGGCCTTCGGCCGGCACGTGGCGGAAATCCGCACTATCTCCGGTGTCTATCGCAAGGAGATCGGCGAAAATGCCGTGGTCGAGCGCGTGCTCGGCAAGGTCGAACGCTTCAATCGCCTGACGGGAACGAATCCGCGCATCCTGGTGGCGAAGATGGGCCAGGACGGCCACGACCGCGGCCAGAAGGTGATCGCCAGCGCTTTCGCCGATCTCGGCTTCGAGGTTACGGTCGGCGCGATGTTCCAGACGCCCGAGGAGATCGCAAAGCTCGCGGCCGAGAACGATGTCCACATCGTCGGCGCCTCGTCGCTCGCGGCCGGGCACCTGACGCTGATACCGGAGTTGAAAGAAGCACTTCAGCGTCTCGGGCGCGGCGATATCATGATCGTCGCCGGCGGCGTCATCCCGCCGGACGATTTCGATGCCGTCCGCAAGGCCGGCGCCGACGCGATCTTTCCGCCCGGCACGGTCATCCCGGAAGCCGCGGAAAACCTGGTCGACACGCTTATGGCCGCCGCCGGGCCGGCGCGCCGCCACGGCACGTGAAGCGACACTTGTTCCGCTCAAATATGGACTCCCGCCTCCCTTCGGCGGTATCCCGGCATAATCAAGCGATGCGGAGGCCGCGATGCTGACGGCGTATCTCAGGGAAGGCGAGTGTCTGCTTCCTACCGCCATCGATCCGGCAATCGGCGTGCCGGACGGTGTCGCCTGGATCGACCTCAACACACCTACCAAGGACGAGGAGCAGGCTGTCGAGCGGCTGCTCGGCGTCGGCATCCCGAATCCCGAGGAAATGCGCGAGATCGAGGAATCGAGCCGCTTCTATACGGAAAACGGCGTGCAGTTCATGACGGCTTCGGTACTCCACTCCTCGCATGTCGGATCGCCGGGGATCGCACCGATAACCTTCATCCTCGCCGGCAACCGTCTCGTCACGCTGCGCTATTCCAATCCGAAATCCTTCATGCAGTTCGAAGCCCGGATCGCCAAGCCGGGCAACGGCATCATCGCGCCCAAATGCGATGCGAACTGGCTGTTCCTCGGCCTGATCGAAGCCATTACCGATCGCATCGCCGACATACTGGAAAACGTCGCGAGCGGCCTCGACGACACCTCCTCCATGCTGTTCAGCACGGAACCGGGCGAGCGGCCGATGGGGACGCCCGCCTTCCGCGAGGCATTGCGCAGCATCGGCAAGGAAGGCGCCTTCCTCTCGAAGGTCCGGGAAAGCCTCGCAGGCATCAACCGCATGCTGGTCTACCTCTCCGCCGGGGCGATCAACGGCAAGAGCAGCAAAGAAAGCCGCGCCTGGATGAAATCGCTGGAGCGCGATACCCAGTCGCTCAACGACTATGTCGGCTTCCTGTCCAACAAGATCACCTTCCTGCTCGACACCGTGGTGGGGCTGGTATCGGTCGAACAGAACGCGATCATCAAGATCTTCTCCGTCGCCGCCGTCGTCTTCATGCCCCCTACCCTCGTGGCGTCGATCTACGGCATGAACTTCCACAACATGCCCGAGCTTTCATGGCTGGCCGG
>JBDZVC010000493.1:0-2958 GCA_040255475.1 Phyllobacteriaceae bacterium
AGCGACGTCGCCTGCGAGCCGGAATTGCCGCCGGAACTCATGATGAGCGGGATGAAGAGCGTCAGTACGATCGCCTTTTCGAGCTCCGTCTGGTAGCCCTGCATCGCGGTGGCAGTCAGCATTTCGCTCAGGAACAGCACAAGGAGCCAACCGACTCGCTTGCGGATCATCTCGACGAAGCCAATCCTCATATACGGCTCGTCGAGCGCTTCGACGCCGCCGAATTTCTGGACGTCCTCGGTCGTCTCTTCGAGGATGGCATCGATGACGTCGTCCACGGTGACGATGCCGATCACGCGCCCTTCCTCCACGACCGGAACCGCCAGCAGATCGTATTTCGAGATCAGTTGCGCCACTTTCTCACGGTCGGCGAGCGGGCTGACGATGATCGGCCTGGTCCTTTGAGCTATATCCACGATGCGGCTTCCCGGATCGCTCACGACGAGGCGGCGCAGCCCGATCGAACGCACCAGCTTGCCGCTCTTCGGGTCGGTGACATAGATCGCATAGACGGTTTCGCGCGTGCGCTCCACCTTGCGGATATGATCGAGCGCGCGGGCCACGGTCCAGTTCGACGGCACGCTGACGAACTCGGTCGTCATGATCGCGCCTGCGCTGTTCTCGGGATAGCCGAGGATGCGGAGGATGGATTGCCGGGCATCTGCGTCCACCGCCTCAAGCAGCACATTCCGGGATGCGGGGTCGATCTCCCGGAATGCGTCCGCAGCGCGGTCGGCCGACATGCCGGACAGGATGGCGGCGGCCTGCGGTTGCGGCAAGAGCGAGATAAGTTCGCCCGGCGCATCGAGACCGGGCTGGTCGAACACATCGACGGCGCGTTCGAAGGGGAGGGACTGGATGGCGCGCGCCGCTTCCTCGCGCGTCTCCTCATTCAACGTGTCGACGAGATCGGCGACGTGCTGTTTCGCCAGCTTTTCGGCGATGGCCAGTTCAGCCTCGCCGGCGATGACCGGGATTTCGTTCATGGCTCGCTCCACTGCCGTCCGCGGGGGCGCGAGCCGATTGACGGATCAGGCGCCTGCCGGGGACGGCGATTGCGTTCGACTGTAACTGTCGCCAGGCATGGCGGCGTGACCCTTTCGTTCTGCCCTTTCCCGGATATGGGAAATTCAGCAAAGCGTAGATATACCCGTTTTCATGTGAGTCAATCGGGAACGCGGCCCGTGGTTCGCCGGTCGCGAAACAGTGATGGATAAACGGTTTGCCGACGCGGCGGGAACGGTATCCGAAGGAGCCCTCGTCGCCTATTTCGGCTACGGCTCGCTGGTCAATCGGGCGACGCTCAGGACGGCTATTGTCGATATCGTTCCTGCGCGGCTTGTCGGGTGGCGGCGCATCTGGCGACCGCGGCCGGATATGCCTGGATTTCCCGCTGCCCTGCTGACGGTCAGGCGTGAACCGGACCACGTTTGCGATGGCGTGCTGATCATCGACCGCGCCGAGAACCTGGCCGCCGTGGATGCGCGGGAAGCGCGCTATCGCAGGGTCCGGCTGTCGGCGCGGGAGGTCGAACTTTCGGAGGCTGGCGATATCGGAATCCCGGCCTTCGTCTATGAGGCCGACCCTGAGCTTCCGCCGCATCGCGAGCCGCCCATGATCCTGCAATCCTATCTCGACGCGGTCATGCAGGGTTTTCTCGCCATGCACGGTGAGGCCGGCCTGCGCCGCTTCCTGGCCGAAACGCATGGCTTTGCCGAGATCCCGATCCGGCCGGACCGCGAAAGGCCAGCCTATCCGCGCGCCGTCATGCTCTCGGAAGCGGATCGCACGCTGTTCGACGCGCTTTATCGCGAATACGGGCTGCGCGTTGCCGCGCCTTGAAAGCCAGTAATCTTATGGCGCGCACTTGTTCTTCGTTCGCCAGCGGAAAAGGCGTAGAATAGGGCGTTGGCATCGTGTAAGAGGCCGTTTTCCGCCACAGTGGCGGGGAAAGGGCGGCGGAGCCGTCTAGCAAGTAACGGGTGTGAAAATGACAGATATGCGGTCATTGGGCAAATGGTCCCCGAATTCCTGGAGAGCGAAGCCGATCCAGCAGGTTCCCTCCTACCCGGACACCGATGCCCTGTTTGCCACCGAAAAGCAGCTTGCCAGCTATCCGCCGCTGGTCTTCGCAGGGGAGGCGCGCAAGCTGAAGCGCGCGCTTGCCGGCGTGGCGAATGGCGAGAGCTTCCTGCTCCAGGGTGGCGATTGCGCCGAAAGCTTCGCCGAGCACGGCGCAGACAATATCCGCGACTTCTTCCGCGTCTTCCTGCAGATGGCGGTGGTGCTTACCTTCGCCGGCTCGCAGCCGGTGGTGAAAGTCGGCCGCATCGCCGGCCAGTTCGCCAAGCCACGTTCTTCCGACATGGAGACGAAGGACGGCGCGACGCTGCCGTCCTACCGTGGCGACATCATCAACGGCATCGAGTTCGAGGAAAAGTCGCGCGTGCCGGACCCGCAGCGCCAGATCATGGCCTATCGGCAATCGGCGGCGACACTGAACCTCTTGAGGGCGTTTGCGCAGGGCGGCTATGCGAGCCTCGATAACGTCCATAAATGGATGCTGGGCTTCGTCGCCGACAGCCCGCAGGCCGAGCGCTATCAGGCGCTGGCGGGGCGTATTTCCGAGACGATCGAGTTCATGCGCGCGGTGGGTATCACCTCGGAGTCCAACGCGTCGCTGCGCGAGACGGATTTCTACACCAGCCACGAGGCTCTGCTTCTCGGCTACGAAGAGGCGATGACCCGCGTCGATTCCACCTCGGGCGACTGGTACGCGACCTCCGGCCACATGATCTGGATCGGCGACCGCACGCGCCAGCCGGACCATGCGCATATCGAGTATTGCCGGGGCATCAAGAACCCGCTCGGCCTGAAATGCGGCCCTTCGCTCACGGCAGACGGGCTGCTCCAACTGATCGACCTGCTCAATCCGGAGAACGAGCCGGGCCGGCTGAC
>JBDZVC010000494.1:0-2954 GCA_040255475.1 Phyllobacteriaceae bacterium
AAGATCTACCGCACCTATTTCATCAACTGGCGCGGCGACGAGGCGATGGGTACCGTCTGGAGCTATCTCGACATGACGGCGCTCGGACGTCAGGAGAATTGGGAAGAATCGCCGGAGGGCTATCCGCAGAGCCCGCCCTACAAATGGTGGAACTGGAACGACAGCTACGTCCCCGGCGCCGCCCCGGACAAGAAATGGGTGGAAGTGTCGGACGCGGGGGAAGCGGCCTTCCGGAAATAAACGGCTGATCGCATCCCGAAAGCGGCAGGCGCTAAGCGGCGCCTGCCGCTTCTTCCGTCATTATGCAACCTTTCTATTGCTCTTTTTCGATCAACGTGCCATGTAATAGGCAACCAGGAGGTTGCATCATGACCGATCGTATCGATAAGCATGTCGAACTTGGTGCCCCGATCGAACGTGTGTGGCGAGCGCTCACCGATTATCGGGAATTCGGCGAATGGTTCCGCGTGAAGCTCGAAAGCCCCTTCGCACCGGGCGAGATCTCACGCGGCCACATCACCTATCCCGGCTATGAGCATCTCGTCTGGGAGGCGACTATCGTGAAGATGGAGGAGCCGAGCTATTTCTCCTTCACCTGGCATCCCTATGCGGTCGACCCCAAGGTGGACTATTCGAAGGAGACGCCGACGCTGGTCGAATTCCGGCTGGAGGCTTCCGGCAAGGGCACGAGGCTGACCGTGACCGAATCCGGCTTCGACAAGCTGCCGAGGCATCGCATGCCCGATGCGATGCGCATGAACGACGGCGGCTGGGCCGAGCAGATGAAAAACATCAAGGCCCATGTCGAACGCTAACGCTTCCCGGGCAGGTGTCACGACCCATGCGCCGGCCGCCATATTCGCGGCGCTCGGCGACCGGACAAGGCTTTCCCTCATCCATCGGCTGAGCGACGGGCGTTCCCGCTCCATCGCCAGCCTGTCGGCCGATGCTGCGATCACCCGTCAGGCGGTGACCAAGCACCTCAACGTGCTAGAAGAAGCGGGCCTCGTGGCAAGCAGCCGCATCGGGCGGGAGAGCCGGTACAGTTTCCGGCCGGAAGCGATCGAGGAAATCCGCGCCTATCTGGACGAGGTTTCGCGCCAGTGGGACCAGGCGCTCGGCCGCCTCAAATCATTCGTGGAGGGCTAACCCTGCCTGTTCGCTTCCGCCAGCCGGGCGGCATAGCGCGCCATCGTATCGACTTCGAGATTGACGCGGTCGCCGGCCTTTCGCTCGCCCCATGTCGTGACGGCGAGCGAGTGGTGAATCAGGAGAACGTCGAAGCGGTTGCCTTCGACGTGGTTGACGGTGAGCGAGGTGCCGTCGAGCGCAACCGAGCCTTTCGGCGCGATAAAACGCGCAAGCTCCGCCGGGGCCTCCAGCACAAAGCGCACCGCCTCGCCCTCGTCCTCGCGTGACAATATGGCCGCCATGCCGTCGACATGGCCGGAAACGATATGGCCACCCAGTTCGTCGCCGATCTTCAGCGCCCGCTCGAGGTTGATGCGGGTACCAGCCCGCCAGTCGGCGGCAGTGGTAAGCCGCAACGCTTCCTCCCAGGCCTCCACCTCGAACCAGCGCTGGTTGGAGCCCTGCTCCGGCAGGCCGACCACGGTCAGGCAGACCCCGGCGCAGGCGATCGACGCGCCGATCGCGATCGTGGCAGGATCGTAATTCGTCTCGACCCTGACATGGACGCCCTTCTCTCTCGACGTGACGGCCGAAACGGTGCCGATGTCGGTAACGATGCCGGTGAACATCAGGCCTCTCTTACCCATTCGCTGTAGCTGTCCTCGCCATAGCGCGCTTCGCGCGTCAGGCGAAAGCCTTCAGGCACCCGATCCGAGGCGATCGGCGACGGAATGCCTTCCGGGCCGATCTCACCGGGGCCGGTAAAAAGGGCTACGCGATCCACGAGCCCTTCTTCGAGAAAATGGCGAACCGTCTCGGCACCGCCTTCGACCATCAAAGTGGAAACGCCGCGCGCGGCGAGGTCTTCCAGAAATTCCGGCAGGGCGAAGCCGCCATTCGCGGCCTCGGTGGCGAGAAACTGCACGCCCGCGCCTTCCAGCGCCAGCTTGTGGTCCCTGTCGCAATCGGCGGCAGCCGCAAGCCAGACCGGCACCCTGCGCGCCTCTTTCACCATTTTTGCCGCAAGCGGCAGCCGCGCGTGGGCGTCGAGAACGATGCGGGCCGGCGAGCGCGCTTCGAGCCCCGGCAGGCGGCAGGTCAGTTCCGGGTCGTCGGCAAGCGCGGTGCCGATGCCGATCAGGATCGCGTCGGCCTCGGCGCGCATCAGATGCACCTGCCGGCGCGATACGGTGCCGGTGATCGCGACCTGTCCCATGCCTGGAATGCCGATCCGCTCATCGCGCGACACAGCAAGCTTTGCGGTCACTTCCGGCCGTTTCCTGGACGTTCGCATGAGATAGCCGGCCATCAGGTCCGCCGCTTCTTCTGCCAAGACGCCTTCCGTGACCTCGATGCCTGCCTTGTGGAGAATGGCATAGCCCTTTCCCAAAACACGTTCGTCCGGATCGCTCGCCGCGCCGACCACACGCGCCACGCCGGCGGCGACCAGCGCCTCCGCACAAGGGGGCGTCCGACCGTGATGGGCGCAGGGCTCCAGTGTGACATAGGCGGTGGCGCCATGCGCCAGAACACCTGCTTCCTTAAGCGCCTGCGGCTCGGCATGGGGGCGGCCGCCGATCGCGGTGACACCGCTGCCGACGATGACCGGCCCTTCGCCGTCGTCACGCACGATCAGCGTTGCGACGGAGGGATTGGTGCCGGTCAGGCCGAGATGCCGACGCGACAGGCGGATCGCCGCCGCCATGAAGCGGCGGTCAATCTCGTCACTGGCATTGAACGCCGGGCCAGCCATGGCCTTCAGCCGGTTGTCTCGTCGGCCTTCAGTTCGCCGAGCAATTCATGGAAATCCTTGGCTTCGCGGA
>JBDZVC010000495.1:0-2954 GCA_040255475.1 Phyllobacteriaceae bacterium
CGAGGACGGGCGCGACGAAGCGGCCGAAATCGAGGAGCGCATCAAGAAGACCAAGCTGACGAAGGAAGCGCGCGAGAAGGCGAATGCCGAGCTGAAGAAGCTCCGTTCCATGTCGCCGATGTCTGCGGAAGCAACCGTCGTGCGCAACTATCTCGACTGGCTTCTGTCGATCCCGTGGAACAAGAAGTCCAAGCTCAAGAACGACCTGGAATACGCCCAGGAGATTCTCGACGCGGACCATTTCGGGCTCGACAAGGTCAAGGAGCGCATCGTCGAATATCTCGCCGTGCAAAGCCGCCAGAACAAGCTGAAGGGGCCGATCCTGTGCCTCGTCGGCCCTCCCGGCGTCGGCAAGACCTCGCTCGGCAAGTCCATCGCCAAGGCGACCGGACGCGAATTCGTGCGCATGGCACTCGGCGGCGTGCGCGACGAGGCCGAGATACGCGGCCACAGGCGGACCTATATCGGCTCGATGCCCGGCAAGGTCATTCAGTCGATGAAGAAGGCCAAGAAGTCCAACCCGCTCTTCCTGCTCGACGAGATCGACAAGATGGGCATGGATTTCCGCGGCGATCCGTCTTCGGCTCTGCTCGAGGTGCTCGATCCGGAACAGAACCACACCTTCAACGACCACTATCTGGAGGTCGACTACGACCTGTCGAACGTCATGTTCGTGACGACGGCCAATACGCTGAACATCCCACCGGCCCTGATGGACCGCATGGAGATCATTCGTATCGCCGGCTACACGGAAGACGAGAAGGTCGAGATCGCCAAGCGGCACCTCCTGCCGAAGGCGGTGAGGGACCACGCGCTGAAGGCCGAGGAGTTCTCGGTCAGCGACGAGGCGCTCACCGAGATGGTGCGCACCTACACGCGGGAAGCCGGCGTCCGTAACTTCGAGCGCGAGCTGATGAAGCTGGCGCGCAAGGCGGTCACCGAGATCCTGCGCTCGAAGGGCGAGAAGAAGGCCGTGCATGTCACGCCGGAGAACCTGGCGGATTATCTCGGCGTTCCGCGCTTCCGCTTCGGCCAGATCGACGGCGAGGATCAGATCGGCGTGGTCACGGGCCTTGCCTGGACCGAGGTCGGCGGCGAGCTGCTGACGATCGAGGGTGTCATGATGCCCGGCAAGGGCCGCATGACGGTGACCGGCAACCTGAAGGACGTGATGAAGGAATCGATCTCGGCGGCGGCCTCCTATGTCCGCTCGAGGGCTATCGATTTCGGCATCGAGCCGCCCCTCTTTGACAAGCGTGACATCCACGTCCACGTTCCCGAGGGGGCGACCCCGAAGGACGGACCGTCGGCCGGCGTCGCCATGGCGACGGCGATCGTCTCGGTGATGACCGGCATCCCCGTCCGCAAGGACATCGCCATGACCGGCGAGATCACGCTGCGGGGCCGGGTGCTGCCGATCGGCGGTTTGAAGGAAAAGCTGCTTGCGGCGCTTCGCGGCGGTATCAAGAAGGTGCTGATCCCGGAAGAGAACGCCAAGGATCTGGCGGACATTCCGGACAATGTGAAGAGCAGTATGGAGATCGTTCCGGTTTCCAGAGTGGGCGAGGTGCTTAGCCACGCGCTTACCAGGGTGCCTGAGCCGATCGAGTGGACCGAGCCGGTGAGCCCACCGCCGACGACAGACGGGCTTGAAGATGCGGCCACGCAAACGGTCGCGCACTGACAATCCGGCGTGAAACAGAAAGACCGGGCCTCGCGCCCGGTCTTTTTTGTTCAAAACCGCAGAAACCCGGGCTTTTTTCGAGGAATTGCGCTGTTTCTGTCTTGGTTGAGGCACAACTTCTAACTAAGGTGCCGCTCTGCCGGTTGAGTCGAGAGTCCGGTTTCCTGAGGAAGGGGATTGTTTATGAATAAGAACGAACTGGTTTCTGCAGTCGCTGACGAGGCCGGGCTGGAAAAGGGCAAGGCCCAGGCGGCGGTCGATGCGGTGTTTTCCGTCATCACCAAAGAGCTGAAGAAGGGTGGCGATGTCCGTCTGGTCGGCTTCGGCAATTTTTCGGTGGTCAAGAGGGAAGCGTCTACCGGACGTAACCCGCAGACTGGCGCTCCGGTGAACATTCCGGCCCGTAAGGCGCCGAAATTCTCCGCCGGCAAGGGCCTCAAGGACGCGGTGAACTGATCGCCGTTTCCCACCGATACAGACGAAGAAGCCGGGCTCGATCCCGGCTTTTTCATTTTGGGAAGGGATTTCGGGAGAGCGGAGATAAAAGCTTAAACCGCTTTCACAAACCCATCCAGCACACGCTTCTGCCCGGCCTTGTCGAAGTCGATGGTGAGTTTGTTGCCTTCGATCGCTGCGACGTTGCCGTTGCCGAATTTCTGGTGGAAGACGCGGTCGCCGACCTTGAAGGGGGAGGGGTCGGAGGAGACCGACTTCGCCACCAGTTCGCCTTCGATGGTGCGGCCCTTCACCGAGCCGCGGCCGGCGCCGTGGCCCGAATCCGTCTCGCCATAACCGATGCGCTCGACCGAATGGCCGGAGCGCGAACCCCAGTTGCGGTCGGTCGCCTGGGTTCGGTTCTGCTGTGCGCGCTGCCAGCCGGGCGTGGCGTAGGTGTTGGAAAAAGAACGTTCGCCGACATCATCGAAGCGCGAAGCACCGTACGGGTTCTGCCGTCCCGCGCTGAAACCCCCGCGGCCGCCCGCGAAGGAGCCGCCGCCATAGGGATTGCCGTAGCCGCCATAGGAATTGCCGGCATCGGCCACCTCCACGTGTTTCTCGGGCAACTCGTCCAGGAAGCGGGAAGGAATGGTCGATTGCCATAACCCATGGATGCGGCGGTTGGAAACGAACCAGATGTGCAAGTTCCGCTTGGCGCGGGTCACGCCGACATAGGCGAGCCGCCGCTCTTCCTCCAGCCCGGAGCGGCCGCCCTCATCGAGCGCGCGCTGGTGCGGGAACAGCCCTTCTTCCCAGCCCGGCAGGAAGACGG
>JBDZVC010000067.1:0-16098 GCA_040255475.1 Phyllobacteriaceae bacterium
CCGAATGGCGCGCGGTCATCGACCTTTACAAGGCCAAGGTGAAGGAAGAGCTCGGCGAACCCTTCCCGCAGGAGCCCCAGTCCCAGCTCTGGGGCGCCATCGGCGCGGTCTTCTCAAGCTGGATGAACCAGCGCGCCATCACCTATCGCCGCCTCCACGATATCCCCGAAAGCTGGGGCACGGCCGTCAACGTCCAGGCCATGGTCTTCGGCAATCTCGGCGACGATTCCGCGACCGGCGTCGCCTTCACCCGCAACCCCTCCACCGGCGACAACCAGCTCTATGGCGAGTTCCTGGTGAACGCGCAGGGCGAGGACGTCGTCGCCGGCATCCGCACGCCGCAGAACATCACCGAGGCCGCGCGCCAGGCCGCCGGCTCCGACAAGCCTTCGCTGGAGAAGGTGATGCCGGATGCCTTCGCGAGCTTCGTCGATATATCGAGCCGGCTCGAATCCCACTACCGCGACATGCAGGATCTCGAATTCACCATCGAGCGCGGCAAATTATGGATGCTGCAGACCCGAAACGGCAAGCGCACGGCCCGCGCCGCGATGAAGATCGCCGTTGACATGGCCGCCGAGGGGCTGATCTCGAAGGAGGAGGCGGTCCAGCGCGTCGAGCCGGCCTCGCTCGACCAGCTCTTGCATCCGACCATCGACCCTAATGCCAAACGCAACGTGATCGGCGTCGGCCTGCCGGCTTCGCCCGGTGCCGCCACCGGCGAGATCGTATTCTCGTCGGAAGCCGCCGAGGCGGCGAAGAAGGAGGGTCGCAAGGTCATCCTCGTACGTGTCGAGACGAGCCCGGAAGACATTCACGGCATGCATGCGGCCGAGGGCATCCTGACCACGCGCGGCGGCATGACCAGCCACGCTGCCGTCGTCGCGCGCGGCATGGGCAAGCCCTGCGTCTCTGGCGCGGGGTCGCTGCGCGTCGATTACCGCAAGGGCGAGCTGATCGCGGCCGGCGCGACGATGAGGGAAGGCGACCTGATCACCATCGACGGCGGCAACGGCCAGGTGCTGAAAGGCGAGGTCGCCATGCTGCAGCCCGAGCTTTCCGGCGATTTCGCCGCGATCATGGAGTGGGCCGACCAGATACGCCGCATGAAGGTGCGTACCAATGCCGAGACGCCGACCGACGCCCGCACGGCACGCTCCTTCGGCGCCGAGGGCATCGGGCTCTGCCGTACCGAGCATATGTTCTTCGAGGGCGACCGCATCGTCGCCATGCGCGAGATGATCCTGGCCGATACGGAGGAGGGCCGCAGGGCAGCACTTGCCAAGCTGCTTCCGATGCAGCGCTCCGACTTCATCGAGCTTTTCGAGATCATGGCCGGGCTGCCGGTGACCATCCGCCTGCTCGACCCGCCGCTCCATGAATTCCTGCCGAAGACCGAGGAGGAGATCGCCGAGGTGGCCGCCGTGATGGGCGTCGACGCCGACAAGCTCCGCCAGCGCACCGAGGCACTGCACGAGTTCAACCCGATGCTCGGCCATCGCGGCTGCCGGCTGGCGGTCTCCTATCCCGAGATCGCGGAAATGCAGGCGCAGGCGATCTTCGAGGCCGCGGCCGAGGCCGGCAAAAAGACCGGCAGCCCGGTCGTGCCCGAAGTGATGGTGCCGCTGGTCGGCATCGTGAAGGAGCTCGAATACGTCAAGCAGCGCATCGACGACGTGGCCAGGAAGGTGATGGAGAAGTCGGGCCGGAAGATCGACTATCTGGTCGGCACCATGATCGAACTGCCGCGCGCGGCACTCCGCGCCGACGCGATCGCGAAGGAGGCGGAGTTCTTTTCCTTCGGCACCAACGATTTGACGCAGACGACTTTCGGTATTTCACGCGACGACGCGGCCTCCTTCCTGGAAGTCTACCGCAAGAAGGACATCATCGCGCAGGACCCGTTCGTCAGCCTGGACGTGGAAGGCGTCGGCGAACTGGTGAGGATCGCGGCCGAGAAGGGCAGGGCGGCCCGCAAAGGCATAAAGCTCGGCATCTGCGGCGAGCATGGCGGCGACCCGTCCTCCATCCGCTTTTGCGAGGAAGTGGGGCTCGACTATGTCTCCTGCTCGCCCTTCCGCGTCCCGATTGCGAGGCTCGCGGCGGCGCAGGCGACGGCGAGGAAGTAGCGCCCTTTACCGTCCCCCTTGAGGGGAGGGTCGGATCGGAAGTCCGGGGTGGGGTGATTTTCTCCATCGCAGCGAGATGTATTCCCATCCGGCGGCGTTCAGCCGCCGACCTTCCCTGGCGGTGGGTGGATGGCGAGCGTCAATTCATCCGCTTCTGCGAGGAGGTGGAGCGCCAACTCGCTACCGTCTCCGAGAGCACGCACTGCCCGGACTGACCGCCCGCCGCGTATTTGTCGCCAGAGGTCAGTCCGCCTTGCAGCGGCGGAACGCCTCGGGCTTTTCGGCGGTCCAGAAAAAGCCGTGCAGCGCCACGTCGATCCTGTCCGGCCCCAGATGCCTGAGGGTCGCCGTGCCGGAACTGACCGGGCTGCCGCCCTTCCAGCATTGCGCAGGGAAGGTGACGGCGTCCTTGCCGGTACGGGCGGGTTTCTTCACCTCGCAGCCGATCTCGTAGAACTGGAAGCCGGATTTCACCACTTCGAGCATGTCCACCTCGCCGTTGATCTGCTCGCAGCGGTTCGGGTCGGTGGACCAGTTGCCTATGAAATCGTCGGGCACCTGCGCGGTCGCCGTGGCCGGCAGGGCAATGGCGGCCGCCAGTGTGGCAAACGCGGTCAGCAACCGTTTCGGGGCGTTACGCTCAATCGCGGCCGTTCGTTGGGCAAAATGCATCCGGATGTCTCCTCGTGTGGTGCCACCCCTTTGAACTGATTGCCCGCGCCGGGCTGGGCCTGCCGAAACACTCCGACCGCCTATGCCGGGTCCTTCTGCTCGTCCTGCATGCGCGTCACCTCATCCGCTTCGCGTGCCAGTGCGGCGCTTTCGCGCCGGATGGGACCGCCGACAGGGCAGATTTCCTGCACGAAGCCGGTGAGCGTGGAGGCCAGCGTGTCGGGCACCTGGCGGTAATAGACATATTTGCCGCGCTTCTCGCTTCTCACCAGGCCGGCATGTTCGAGCAATTGCAGATGCTGCGAGATCGAAGGCTTGGACATCTCGAAGCGCGAGGCGATGTCGCCGGCGTTCATTTCGTGATGCGCAACATAGGCCAGGATCTTGCGACGAACGGGCGAGGCAAGGGCCTCGAAGATGATCTGGATCGACATGAAGGCATCATACACTAAATCAATTAGGCAATCAATTAATCGTTGACAGATAGACGATAAGCTGATTACCTAAATGATGAGAGCTGCGCCGCTGCTCCGGCAGGACCAATCGCCGGCGCGATCGAGACGCTTTCAGGCGTCGCAAATTCCGGGGCTGGGTTTCAGGGGAAGGAAGGGCGGCAGGAACATCTGCCGGAGGCTCGATGGGCCTTGGGCCGGTATCATGGAGGACCGAAAATGCGGCCTATCTGGAAAACCGTGCTGAGGCTTGCCGCCGATGCCGCCGCCACCATCGGCTTCTTCTACTTTGCCGTCAAACCCGCGGCGTTGACGGCCGGCGCGACTGTCGCCAGCGCGATCTCCGTCCTTTCCTTCTTCTCCGGAACCGTTCCGCCTGCCGACGCTTCCTTTCTCGGCACGATGATGCTTGCGGCCTGGATGGCGGTCTACATGGTGCTGGTCTTTGCCATCGCGATGGAGGTCGTGCGTCGCCTGATCGGCAATGAAAGCCTCCTGCCATATCTGCTGGCAGCGGCGCTCGGGGTGCCGATCGCCCTGGCGCTTACCGGTTATGTCGGGCCTCTTCGTCACGGTGCGGAAGGTTTCGAGTTCACCGCAAGGGACGCCGTTGCGGTTTCCGTCCTGATCCTCGCCGGAACGGCCGGGGGAACCGTCTATTGGCTCATAACGGTCAAGCTGCGCTCCCTCCTGACGCTTCTGCTCCGGCGCCTGCTGTGCGGCGCGGAGCCACGGGCGGCTTCGTGTGCATTTTCCTGAGGAGGTTGCGATGTTTCTATTCCGCTTTTCGAAGGCCGGCGGGCTTTGTACTGCTGCGTTGATGGCCATACTTGCCACGCCTTTCGTGGCCGGTAGCACGGCGGCCGCCCCGGTGAAGGATCTGCACCAATACTGCCGTAAGGTCGGTAACGACGACACGATCCGGGAATATTCACATGCCCTGTACCGCGGAACGGTCGAAGCCTTCAGGAAACTCTTTCCCGACGCCAAAGGGGCGCTGAACGATTCCGATTTTGAGACACAGGCGCAATATCGCTGCATGAACGGAAGGATCATGGTCTGTTTCGTGGGCGCGAACCTGCCTTGCGTGAAGATGAATGCGGACCGACACAATGCCGGAGCAGAAGCGTACTGCCGCAGTGCCCGGGATGGAGATCATGTCTCAGCCGCGGCCGCCGGCCACGACGCCGTCTTTTCCTTCCAGTGCCGCAACGGCAAAGCGGAAGTCGTCGGCGAGCCGTGGAAGCTCGACAAACGGGGCTTCGCAAAGAAGCTTTGGGCCGAACTTCCCGATCGCTAGTCCATGGCACGGATCGAACGGGGGCCGGAACCAATGATCGGCCCCGCCACTGGGGAGGAAGGCAAGAGAGCGCTTGCCATCTATATCCTTCTGATCGTCTCCATGATGGCAGTGGGCGTCTTGACGATGCCCATTGCCCTGATCATGGCGTGTTCCGGGCTGTTCAAGCGGAGCACCCCGCAATGGGTGCGTTCGCATTACTGGTTTCAGCTTCGGAATGTCCTGGTTTTCGTGATCTCGATTGCAGCCATCTTCATGATGCTGCCTGGAGTGGCGGCCGAGGTGCGCTGGGCGGGTTATGTTTTCCTGGCCGGTGTCATCGGGCTTGCGCTCTTTATCGTCCGATGCTTTTGGGGTCTCGTAATCCTGAACCGGCGCAATTCGATCCCGGTCTGGCTGGTCTAGGGCAGCTGAGCCCTGGGACATTGCGGAACAATAGGAACCAAGGACGGATCGGTCGGCCCAAAAGGCGCCATCTTTCCGGCGCCAGAGGTCGCTCGTCGAAATCGAGTGGTCCTCTATGCGTTTTCCCGGCCTTGTCCTGCTCGCTCTGGCGGCTTTCCCAGGGGGCTTTTCTTCGCTCGCGGCGGCGCCAGAGCGCGCGTCGGCTTTGGTTGAGCCGACCCTGCATGTCGCCCCGGGCGGCGAGGTCGGCCCACGCGTCGCGCTCACCTTCGACGCCTGCATGGGGCGCACCGACATGCGCATCCTCAACACGCTGATCGACAACCGCTTGCCGGCTACGATTTTCGTGACCGAGCGCTGGATCAGGACCAATCGCGGTGTGTTCGAGACCATGCTGAAGAATCCCGATCTCTTCGAGATCGAGGATCACGGCGCCATGCATGTGCCAGCGGTTGACCGGCCGATGCGCATCTACGGCATAAAGGCGGCCGGTTCGGCCGAGGCGGTGCGGGCGGAGGTCGCCGGCGGCGCCGACGCCATTCTCGAAGCGAGCGGCCGGCATGCCGGCTGGTTTCGCGGTGCGACGGCGAAATATACGCCAAGCGCGATCGCTGAAATCAGGGGCATGGGCCTTCAGGTCGCCGGCTATTCGCTGAACGGCGATGGCGGAGCGACGTTCAGCGCGCACCTGGCCGAAAAGAGCGTCGCGGCGGCGAAGGATGGCGACGTGGTCATCGCCCATATCAACCAGCCCGGCAGGTCGTCGGGCGGCGGCGTGGTCAAGGGCATCCTCGCTCTCAAGGCGAAGGGCTACCGTTTCGTCAAACTGGCCGATGACGGCGCCTTTGGATCGGACAGCACGACGGTCGCGGCGAAATAGCTGTCCACGGTGAATAGTGGCCGTCAGGAGGAGACGGGCACCCCGGTTGCGCGGTGCTTCTGCCAGCTTTCGTCGTCCGTGTCGATCACGACGCGATCCGGATAGAAAGCGCCGTAATCCTTGATCTCCATCATCTCGTCGTAGGGGTGCTCGTAGGCCCACATCACATCGTTCGCCGCTTGGTCCTGGCCCTTCACACGCCAATAGCTGGCGTCGCCCTTGAAGGGACAGTGCGTCGAGGTCGCTGTCTTCTCCAGATTGACGAAATAGATGTCCTCGAAAGGAAGGTAGAGGACGGGGTTGTGGTCCTTCTCGCGCAGGAGCTTCGCACGGTCGCTCGAGGCGATCATGACGTCGCGGAACTTGACGTTCACCACGCCGTCGAAGGGTTCGACGGTGATCGTGTGCTCCGGATGGTCGCGGAAGCCGGGGGAGGGGTTCACTTCGAGATCAGGCATGACAAAATCTCCTTGAACCCGACTAACCCCGCCCGGCCCCCGGAAGTTCCAATCTCAGGCAGCGCGCAATTGCTCCTTGCCGACCCAGGCTTCCGCATCGTCCAGTGCCTTCTCCGCCCGGTCGAACAGTTCGTTCAATTCGGCCTCGGTGATTATCATCGGCGGGCAGAAGCCGATCGTGTCGCCCATCGCGCGCAGGATGGCGCCGTGACCCTCGGCGAATTTCGCCATTTGCGCGCCGACGCCCTGCGTGGGATCGAAGGAGCGCTTGGTTTTCTTGTCGGCGACGAGCTCGACGCCGCCGACCAGCCCGCAATAGCGCGCCTCGCCGACAAGCGGATGCTCGCCGAGTTCCTTCATCCGCTTCGCGAAGAGCGGCGTAAGCGAGCGGACATGACCGATGATGTCGCGCTTCTGGTAGATCTCGATCGCCTTGACGCCGAGCGCGCAGCCGAGCGGATGGCCGCCATAGGTGAAGCCATGGCCGAACGTGCCGATCTTCGACGTTTGGTCGACATAGGCGTCATAGATGTCTTGCGGCACCATCACCGCGCCGAGGGGGGCATAGGCCGAAGTCATCTGCTTGGCGGCCGAAATCGTCTTCGGCGTCATGCCGAGCGTCTGGGCGCCCCACCAGTTTCCGGTGCGGCCGAAGCCGTTGATGACCTCGTCGTCGATCAGGAAGATATCGTATTCGTCGAGCACTTCCTTGATCGCCGGGTAGTAGCCCTTGGGCGGCACGATGACGCCGCCGGCGCCCATGACCGGCTCCGCGATCATCGCCGCGATCGTATCCGGTCCCTCGCGCTCGATCAGGTCACGAAGCGACCGCACGATGCGCGCCGTGAACTCGGCTTCGCTCTCGCCTTCCTTGCCGAAGCGGTAATAATGCGGGCATTCGGTGTGCAGCACGCGGTCGACCGGCAGGTCGAAGCTCGCATGATTGGCCGGCAGCCCCGTCAGGGACGCCGACATGATGGTGACGCCGTGATAGGCCTTCTGGCGCGAGATGATCTTCTTCTTGTCGGGGCGGCCAAGCGCGTTGTTCAGGTACCAGGCGAGCTTCACCTGCGTGTCGTTGGCTTCCGAGCCGGAGGAAGTGAAGAACACTTTCGACATCGGCACCGGCGCGATCTCCTTGAGCTTCTCGGCAAGCTCGATCGCCGGCTCGATGCCCTTGGCACCGAATATATGATAGTAGGGCAGCTCCTTGAGCTGCTTCGTCGCAGCGTCGATGAGCTCGGCGTCGCCGAAGCCGAGCCCCGCGCACCATAGGCCCGACATGCCCTCGATATAGGCCTTGCCGTGCGTATCGTAGACGTAGACGCCTTCGCCGCGCTCGATGACGAGCGTGCCCGTCGTCTTCAGCTTATGGAGCGCCGTATAGGGATGCAGTACCGCCTCGATGTCGCGGGTCTGCAGATTGGTCAGGGGTCGCGTTTCAGCCATGATCGCCTCCAGGGGAAGGCGTGACTGTAGCGGCTCCGTGTGCCGGGGTTAAGGCCTCGGCATTGTTGGCACAAAATACTGATCCAGATTGGTCCGATCAGGCCGCGACCGCCAGATGCTGCATCAGCCCGGCATAGGCGGCTACGATCCCGGCAACCGGATGGCTGCTTTCCTCGACCGCCTCGACGTGCAGCGCCTCGCCGTCCTTCGGCAGCATCACCAGCACCAGTGCCCGTTCCTCGCCGGAGCCGACCGACACCGCAGCCACGCGCTGGCAATCCGTTTCCGCCGGCATGGGCATATCGAAAAGCAGTTCGCCACCGACGCTGTCGACGGCTGCAGTCACCGCTCCCTCGAAGCCGGAGGATTGCAGATCCTGTAATTGCAGGGCGAGCTCGAACCCCATCGTGTCCGGCTTCTCGGCCGCCGGATGATCGGTGCTTGCCGGCATGGCTGGTTGCGTTTCAGGGGATGCTTCCCCCGCCACTACGTTCGACGCGTCCATCGGAGCCTCATATCGCTCACTCGCCCACGCCGCCCGTTAACGGAGATTAACGGCGAGAATGGCTCAATTGTGGCAACGGGACCACTTGCCTGAGACGAAACGCCAATGGTCAAATATCTTGAAACGCTGGACTTTCCGGCCGTTCGCGACACAATAGGCTTTAGCAGTTTCGGGAGGAACAATATGCAAGGACTGATGCAGGAATGGCCGTTGCTCTGCAGCAAGATCATCGACTATGCGGCACGTCAGCATCCGCGCCGCGAGATCGTCTCGCGCTCGATCGAGGGGCCTATCGTCCGGACGACTTACGCGGAGGTCCGTAATCGGGCGCTGAGGGTGGCCCAGCGGCTCGAGCGCGACGGCTATCGGAAGGGTGACCGCATCGGCACGCTGGCATGGAATACCGCCCGCCATATCGAGGCGTGGTACGGCATCATGGGCATGGGCGGCGTCTATCACACGCTCAATCCGCGCCTTTTCCCGGACCAGATCGCCTGGATCATGAACCATGCCGAGGACAAGTGCCTCTTCGTCGATCTCACCTTCGTGCCGCTGGTCGAGAAGATCGCGCCGAACGTCCCCTCGCTGAAGAAAGTAATCATCCTGACCGATGCGGCGCACATGCCCCAGACTTCCCTGCCGGCCGTGCCCTACGAGGAATGGCTGGCGGAAGCGGATGGTGACTACCGGTGGAAGGCCCTCGATGAGCGCGATGCCGCCGGCATGTGCTACACGTCCGGCACGACGGGCGATCCGAAGGGCGTCGTCTACAGCCATCGATCCAACGTGCTCCACGCGATGATCGCGGTGCAGCCCGACGCGATGGGGCTTTCCTCGCGCGACACAATCCTGCCCGTGGTGCCGATGTTCCACGCCAATGCATGGGGCCTCGCCCAGAGCGCGCCGATGGTCGGCGCGAAGATGGTCATGCCCGGCGCCAAGATGGACGGCGCCTCGATCTACGAGCTTCTCGATACGGAAAAGGTCACCTGCTCCGGCGCGGTGCCGACGGTGTGGCTGATGCTGCTGCAATATCTGGAAGAGACCGGCAAGAAACTGCCCTACCTGAAAAGGGTGGTGATCGGCGGATCGGCATGCCCGCGCGCCATGACCCGCAAGTTCCGCGACAATTACGACGTGGACGTCATCCATGCCTGGGGCATGACCGAGATGTCGCCGCTCGGCACGCTCGGCTCCATGAAGCCGGAATACGCCTCGCTGTCCGGTGAGGAACAGCTCGATATCAAGGTCAAGCAGGGGTTCCCGCCCTTCGGCGTGGAAATGAAGGTCACCGACGACGAGAACGTCGAGCGGCCCTGGGACGGCAAGACCTTCGGCCGGCTCAAGGTGCGCGGCCCGGCCGTGTCGCGGGCCTATTACGGTGGCGCCGGCAAGGAGCAGTTCGACGAGGAGGAATGGTTTGACACTGGCGATGTCGCCCACATCGACGAGAACGGCTACATGCAGATCACCGATCGCGCCAAGGACGTGATCAAGTCGGGCGGCGAATGGATCTCGACCATCGATCTGGAGAATCTGGCGGTCGGCCATCCGGATGTGGCCGAGGCCGCGGTGATCGGCGTGAAACATGCGCGCTGGGACGAGCGCCCCCTCCTGGTTGTCGTCAGGAAGCCGGACAAGAACCCCTCCAAGGAGGAACTGCTCGATTTCATGGAAGGCAAGATCGCCAAATGGTGGATGCCGGACGACGTGGTCTTCGTGGACGAGATTCCGCATACCGCGACCGGCAAGATCCAGAAGACGGCGCTGCGCGACCGTTTCAAGGATTACCGCCTGCCGACGGAGGAGGCGGGAGTCGCGTGAGTTGATACTCAAGAACCTCCGGTTGCCGGGTGATAGCACGCTTTGAACCGAAAACCTCCGCCGCGGCATTATGGTCGCGCCGGATAGCCTTGTTTTCACTGGTGCTTTTTGTCGTTTCCGCTCTCGGCCATCGCCGGGAGTTCATCGATACTTTCGACTTCCTCTGGATATTGCTGATCGTAGCCATGCTCGCCGTTGCGGCGCTTCTGCTCGTAGCGGCGAGCTTCCGCAGGGTCTGGGTGAGGGGCGATCACGGCGGTGGCGCGGTGGCGGTGGCCGTACTGGTGTCTTTCCTGGTGCTGGCGCCCTTCGTCGTTACCGGGATCAGGTTCTTCCTTTATCCACCCCTTAACGACATTTCGACGGACCTCGTGAGCCCACCCGCGCTTGCCATGGCCGCGAAAGCAAGGCACGGGCGCATGAATCCGGTTGGGCCGATCACCCGCGAAGCGGCCGCCCGCCAGATTGCTGCCTATCCTGAGGTCACCGGCCGCCGCTATAACGCTTCGCCGGACGATGTGCTGAGCGCGGTGGATCATGTGATCGCCGGCAAGGGCTGGAAAATCGTCTCCCATCCGGCGCTCGTAGACGGTGAGCGGGAATATACGCTGGAGGCGGTCGCGAAGACCCTCCTGCTGGGCTTCTCCTCCGATGTGGCGATCAGGCTCACCGACGAGGGCGAATCGACCTATGTCGACATGCGTTCGGCCTCGCGCTACGGCCATGGCGATTTCGGCGACAACGCCGCGCGGATCTCGAAATTTCTCGATGCGCTGGATGCGGAGATGGCAGGTCAGGCCAATCGGTAGGTCGAATCGATGGCGACTTCGCCCTCGGCCTTCACATCTCCGCGCGCCACCAGATCCTCCATATGCGCCAGGACCGACAGGCCCGCCGCGCCGTGAAGACGTGGGTCGGTACTGCGGTAGATCGTCTCCACCATCTCCGGAATGGTGCGGTCGCCGGCCTGCAGCCTTTCTACGATGGCGCGTTCGCGCATTTTGCGGTGGCCCTTCAGCCCACGCACGAATTGCGCCGGGTTGACGACCGGCCCGCCATGGCCCGGCAGATAGAGTCGGTCCCTCCGCGCAAGCAGCTTGTCGAGCGAGGCCATGTAGTCCGACATCGCGCCATCCGGCGGTGCGACGATCGAGGTCGACCACGCCATGACATGGTCGGCCGAGAACAGGATGTCGGTGCCTTCCAGGGAAAAAGCCATATGGTTCGCGGCGTGACCGGGCGTGAAGACGCCGCCGATGGCCCAGCCGTCGCCCGAGATGATTTCGCCGTCCGCCAGCTTCCGGTCGGGCCGGAAGTCGGTATCGGCGCTCGCGTCGAGCGGATTGGTCTCGCCGATCCGCAGCGGCCGGGCAGGGCGGTGCGGGCCTTCCGCGACCACCGTCGCTCCGGTCGCCTCCTTCAGCCGCTTCGTCAACGGCGAGTGGTCCCGATGCGTGTGGCTGACGAAGATGTGGCTGACCGGCCGGCCGGCAATGGCTGTGAGGAGCGCCTGGAAATGCGCTTCGTCCTCTGGGCCCGGATCGATTACGGCAAGCGTATCGTCGCCGACGATGTAGCTGTTGGTGCCGCGAAAGGTGAACGGGCTCGGATTGTTGACGGTGAGCCGTAATATGCCGGGCGCCACGACGACGGCTTCGCCATAGGCCGGCTCAAAACTCATGTCGAATTCCAGTGCCATCGATCGCCCGCACCTATCGCCGCCCGATGCTTTCATAGGCGAAGCCCTGGCCCTCGATCTCGGCGCGCTTGTAGATGTTGCGCAGATCGACCAGTGCGGGCGTCTTCATGCTCTTCCTCAGCCGCTTGAAGTCGAGCGAGCGGAACTCGTTCCATTCGGTGACGATCACCACGCAGTCGGCGCCTTCGGCTGCTTCGTAGGCACTCGACGTGTAGTCGATCGGCGGCAGCAGGCCCGCCGCGGCCTCCATGCCTTGCGGGTCGTAGGCGCGGATATTCGCGCCGCCATCGACGAGCGCCTGCACGACGGCGATCGAAGGTGCCTCGCGCATGTCGTCCGTATTGGGCTTGAAGGTGAGGCCGAGCACCGCGATGGTCTTGCCGCGAACATTGCCGCCGCAGAGCGCGATCACCTTGCGGCCCATCGCCCGCTTGCGCTGGTCGTTGACCGCGACCGCCGTCTCGATCAGCCGCACCGGCGTACCGAAATCCTGCGCGGTCTTGACGAGCGCCATCGTGTCTTTCGGAAAGCAGGATCCGCCATAGCCCGGGCCGGCGTTCAGGAATTTCGCGCCGATACGCTTGTCTAGGCCGATCCCCCGCGCCACGTCCTGAACATCGGCGCCGGCTTTCTCGCAGAAATCCGCCATCTCGTTGATGAAGGTGATCTTCATCGCGAGGAAGGCGTTCGCTGCATATTTGATGGTCTCGGCGGTGCGCCGGTTGGTGAAGACCAGCGGCGACTGGTTGAGGTAGAGCGGCCGGTAGACGCCGCTCATCGCGGCGCGCGCGCGCTCGTCGTCTGCACCGACGACGATCCGGTCCGGCCGCTTGAAATCCTCGATCGCCGCGCCTTCGCGCAGGAATTCCGGGTTGGAGACGACGGCCACATCGGCCTTCGGGTTCGTCTCGCGAATGATGCGCTCCACCTCGTCGCCGGTGCCGACCGGTACCGTCGATTTGGTGACGACCACGGTGAACCCGTTGACTGCGTTCGCGATCGAGGCGGCGGCGGAATAGACGTAGGAGAGGTCGGCATAGCCGTCGCCGCGTCTCGAAGGCGTGCCGACTGCGATGAACACCACCTCCGAACCGGCGACCGCCTCGGTGAGGTCGGTGGTGAAGGAAAGCCGCCCCGCGGCCGCGTTGTCCGAGACCAGTTGGTCAAGTCCCGGCTCGTAGATCGGGATCACGCCCTGTCGCAGCTTCTCGATCTTGGTCTCGTCCAGATCTACGCAGATGACCTCGTGGCCGAAATCCGCGAAGCAGGCACCGCTGACGAGGCCGACATAGCCCGAGCCGATCATGGCAATCCGCATGCGTCAGTCTCCGAGTTTGTTGGGGATGTTGTTTCGTGAGTGGGGGTCGTTACCATCGAATAGGTTGGCGCGAAAGGCCGGGCCGGGGTCGAGCGCCTCACACTTGATTGCAGTATGTGCGATTTTAGCATAGCCCCACATAGGTGAGGAGAGAGCATCACCGGGATGATCGAAGGCACGTACAGGATGAAGCGTCCGCTGGACATCGTGCTTTCGGCGCTTGGATTGCTCATCCTGTCGCCCGTCATCGTAATCGCGCTTCTGGCCATACGGTGGACTTCGCCCGGCCCCGGGATTTTCTCGCAGGCAAGGGTGGGCGGAGACGGCGTACCGTTCCGCTGTCACAAGCTGCGGACCATGTATGCGGGTACGGTCTCCGTGCCGACGCATGAGGTGTCGGCGTCACGAATCACGCCAATCGGCGGGTTCCTTCGCCGCACGAAGCTCGACGAACTTCCGCAGCTATGGAATGTGCTGAAAGGCGAGATGAGCCTTGTCGGGCCGCGGCCCTGTCTGCCGGAGCAGACCGCGCTCGTGGAGGCGAGGCGGCGACGCGGCGTAGCCGGGCTGCGGCCGGGGATCACGGGACTGGCGCAGATGCGCGGCATCGACATGGCCGATCCAGTAAGGCTTGCCGAGATAGATGCAGAGTACCTGACCGTAGCATCCCTGTCGGCCGATCTCGGGATCCTGATCAATACGCTCGTGGACGGTGATGCGCGCGGCGACAGGGCGCGGACCTGACGGAATTGGCTGGGGCGCCAGGATTCGAACCTGGGAATGGCGGTACCAAAAACCGCTGCCTTACCACTTGGCTACGCCCCAAAGTATGGTCGATGACCGGCGCCCTTATAGTGGGGGTTCAACGGCTGCGCAACTTGGCAACCAGCCGAACCCTATCGGTTTCCACGCTTGCGGTCCGCGAATTGAGGCAGGTCCGCGGCGTGGCGGCGAGAACGGAAATTGACCTCTTGCAACGATCTGTGAATTTGGCCTTCCATATAGGCATTGGTTCACGGTTGACGCCAGGCGGCAGGCACGACTATGCCCCATCCTAAGATATCGAATGATCTGGATATTCCGGAAGTTGGCGGATCGGAGGTAGTCGACGGTGAAAGGGATCATATTGGCCGGCGGCAGCGGCACGCGGCTTTACCCGGTGACGTTGGCGGTGTCCAAACAACTCATCCCGATTTACGATAAGCCTATGATCTACTACCCGATGAGCGTGCTGATGCTTGCCGGCATCCGCGACATCCTGGTCATATCGACGCCCCGCGATCTTCCGGCCTTCCAGGCGCTTCTCGGCGACGGCTCCGGATTCGGCATCAATCTGGCCTATGCGGAGCAGGCGCACCCCAATGGCCTTGCGGAAGCTTTCATCATCGGTCGTGATTTCGTCGGCAGCGATCCCGTGGCCATGATCCTCGGCGACAACATCTATTTCGGTGAGGGACTTGCCGAAACCTGTCGGGCTGCCGCGGAGCAAACGGAAGGCGCGTCGGTTTTTGCCTATTATGTCGATGATCCGGAGAGATACGGCGTCGTTACCTTCGACCGTACGTCGGGCAAGGCGCTGACGATCGAGGAAAAGCCGGTGGAACCGAAGTCGAACTGGGCTGTCACCGGCCTTTATTTTTACGACAACGAGGTGCTCGATATTGCCGCTGGAATAGAGCCTTCCTCTCGTGGCGAACTTGAGATTACCAGCGTCAACAATGTCTATCTCGAACGCGGAAAGCTACAGGTTCATCGGCTCGGCCGGGGTTATGCATGGCTCGACACGGGCACGGTCGAGAGCCTTCACCAGGCTTCGTCCTTCGTCAGCATCCTTGAGCATCGCCAGGGGATCAAGATCGCCTGCCCCGAGGAGATCGGCTTCAATTCCGGCTGGCTTACAGCCGAACAGATCATGAAGCGCGCCGCAGAACTCGGCAGGAACGAATATGCCGCGTATCTGCGGCGCGTCGTAAGCGAGGCGGCGTAGGATATGCTTGAGGTCAGGAAACTCGGTCTTGAAGGCGTCATGGAGATAGTGCCGCGACGCTTTTCCGACGATCGTGGATTTTTTTCCGAAACATATAATGCCGGGGCCTTCGCGAAGGCCGGCATGGATATGGCCTTCGTTCAGGACAACCATTCGTTCTCCGTGACGAAAGGGGTCTTGCGTGGCCTTCACTATCAATTGCCGCCGCGCGCTCAGGACAAGCTGGTGCGTGTCACCAAAGGTGCGATCCTCGATGTCGCGGTCGATATACGCAGGCATTCGTCGGATTTCGGCAAATGGGTCGCACTCGAGGTCTCGGCGGAAAAATGGAACCAGATCCTCGTCCCGAAGGGCTTCGCACACGGTTTCGTGACGCTGAGCGACAACACCGAAGTGCTTTACAAGGTCACCGACCTCTATTCGCCGGAACACGACCGCTCGATCCGTTTCGACGATCCGGATATCGGCATCGAATGGCCGTTGCCGGCGGCGAAGCTTGTCCTTTCCGAGAAGGATCGGAATGCACCGCGCCTGCATATGGCCGAGATATTCGAGTGACGGGGAGGGCCGGCCGATGAATTTCCTCGTGACGGGCGGTGCCGGCTTCATCGGGTCCGCCGTTTGCCGACACCTCTGCGCCAATCCGGAGAACCGGGTAATCAATGTCGACAAGCTGACCTATGCCGGCAACCTGGCGTCCCTCAAGCCGATCGAGAACAATATCAACTATCGGTTTGAAAAAGCCGACATTTGCGATAGCGCGCGCATGCTTCAAATCCTGCGCGACGAAAAGATCGACATTGTCATGCACCTCGCGGCGGAAAGCCACGTCGATCGCTCGATCGACGGGCCGGGCGCCTTCATCGAGACCAATGTGGTCGGCACGTTCCGTTTGCTCGACGCCGCACTCGCTTATTGGCGGGAACTCGCCGCACCGGCGAGATCGCGTTTCCGTTTCCATCATATATCCACCGACGAGGTGTTCGGCGACCTGCCGTTCGACAGCGGCATCTTCACCGA
>JBDZVC010000068.1:0-16072 GCA_040255475.1 Phyllobacteriaceae bacterium
CTGATCGTCATGCTCGGCGACTATGTCGATCGCGGCCCTTCTTCGGCGCAGGTGCTCGACCACCTCATGGCACCGCCGCCGGATGGCTTCGGGCGCATTTGCCTGACCGGTAATCACGAGATCGCCATGCTCGACTATCTTGAGGAGCGGATCGGCCGGGGAGAATGGCTCAGGATGGGCGCGTCGCCGACCTTGACATCCTACGGTCTGGATTACGAACGGCTCAAGGCAATCTACGCGACCGACAGCGACATCGACGGCATGATCCGGGCCACCATACCGTCCTCGCACCGGAATTTCCTGCGCTCGTTGCCGGTGATGGTGACGGGCGGACACTTCGTTTTCGTCCACGCCGGCATCCGGCCGGAACGTTCTCTGGACCGGCAGACCGACCTGGACCTCGTCACCATTCGGTCGAGCTTCTTCGATCAGGCCCATCTATTGAGCAACTACGTGGTTCACGGGCACACCCCGGTCGATAGCGCGGCGCGTGAGGGAAAGCGCATCAATATCGACACGGGTGCCTATTTCAGCGGCCGGTTGAGCGCGCTTCGCATATGGAAGGGCCGCGGCCGCTTCCTCATGACAGGGGGTGAACCCGCTCAGATCGAATCCACGGGCTCCCGATAATACGAAGAGTATTTGTCGAGGTAGTGCTCCGACGCCCCGTAAATCCCGTAGCGGCCGAGCTTCTTCGTCTCCGTCTTGTTCAGCACGACACCGAGGACCTTCGCCGCGATCCGGGGCTCGTTCTGCAAGGCTGTGCGAACGAGATTCCTTGGCGTAGTCCCCCACTCGGCCACCAGGACGAAACCGTCAACATGCTGCTCGAAGGCCTTCGCATCCACCACCGGGCCGAAAGGCGGAAGATCCACGATGATGTAATTGTAGGAACCGCGGGCGGCATTGATGAGGTTCGCCATGCCTGGCCCCGAAAGTAGCTCGCTCGTATGCGACAGCCGCCCGCCGAGCACATTCGGAATGATCGACAGCCGGGTCCCGCTGGTCACCTTGACGACGTTCTGCCAGCGTTCCTCACCGAGGATCGCTTCGACCAGCCCGGCCTCGGGTGCGATCGAAAGGGCGCGGCTCAGCCCTGGATTACGCATGTCGCCGTCGATGAGAAGGGTGCGGGCGCCCGTCGCGGCGCACAATTCTGCAAAATTGGCCGCAACAGTCGTCTTGCCTTCTCGCGGCAGGACCGAGATGAAGCTGACGAGCTTGCACGGCTTGCCATGCAGGACGATGTCCACGCCGAGCTTTATGTTGCGCAGCGTTTCCGCGAAGGATGAAGCTGGCGCGCGCGAGGCTATGCGGAGCGGACTGGGCGTTTGCGAGGGCGGAACGCCGCCGACCGGGAGGTCGTCCTTTTTCGCATGGACAACCCGTCGGCCCAGCCTGGGCAGATAACCAAAGAAATTGAGGTTCAGCGTGTTACGGACGTCCTCGCCGGTTCGGAAGAAACGTTCGCGGAACTCCTGGACCGCGCCGATGCCGCCTCCGGCGAACATGCCAAGCACGATCGACAGGCCAAGGACCAATATCTTCTTCGGGCTGGAAGGCGATTTCGGATCAATGGCATCCGATATGACCCGCGCCTTGGCGATCGGGAAAGACGCCTGCTGCAAGGCCTGCGCGTTCCGCGAAAGGAAATCCCTGTAGAGGGTCGAGAGCGCGTCCGCCCTCTGTTCCAGATTCCTGAGCTGCACCATCGACTGGCTATCCGAAGTGCTTTGCCCGGCAAGCTTGGAGACGTTCTGTCGAAGCGATTCCTCTCGTGCTTGCGCAACCTGGTATTCGTTGCGATAGCTCTCGGTGAGTTGCTGAAGCTCGTGATAGATTTGTTTTGCAAGGTCTGCCTGCTGGGCACGCAGCGCCACTGCCTGCGGATGATTTTCGCCAAAGCGCGAAGCGATTTCCTGCTCGCGACGGGTGATATCGAGATAGCGCGCCTTGAGATCGTTGATGATGGCATTGTTGCTGCCGCCGACGGTTTTGTCGGTCGGCACCGTTGCGTTCTTCACCGCATTGTCCGGCCCGCTGTCCACGATCGCCTTGAACTGGTTGTAGCGCGCAAAGGCGTTAGCCGTGTCGGCCTGGGCCAGGATCAGCTGCTTGTTGAGGTCGGAAAGCTGCTGGTCGGACAGCAATTCACCGCTCGTCGAGGTGAGCCCATGCGCGGCGCGGTATTTTTCGGTTTCGAGCGCGGCTTGCTGCGAACGCTCGCGCAGGTCGTCGATCCGCCCCTGAAGCCATATCGAGGCCTGTTCGGTCGCATCGAAATTGGCATTGAGTTGGTCTGTGAGATAGGCCTTGGAATATGCTCTCGCGATACTGCCGGCAAGCCCGGGATCGTTGGCCACATAGGAGGCTTCGATAACGTTGCTGTGGCCGACGCGAGTAACCGTCAGGTTGTTTTGCAAGATTTCTACGGCCCTCTGCACCTTCGCCTCGCCTGGCGATACACCAGCCTCTCCCGCCTGCTCGGATTTGGGCAGGAACCAACCGATCACACCTTTCACTTCTCCTTTCACCCAGTCGAGAGGCGATTGCGGCGGATAGAGGAAGGCATTGTTCTGGTCGAGTTTCTCTGCCGCCACGACCGACCGCGCCAGCCTTTCGGACTTCATGATCTCGGCCTGGCTGTAGACCTGGGCGTCCAGTTGCGCGGCGGCAGGCGCCGGACTTGCCGTATCCTGCGCATATTTCTGCATACTGTCGTCGAGCAGGACATCGGCGACAGACGTATATTCAGGTGGTGTGACGATGAGATAGAGGATGCCGAGCGCAAGCCCTGCAATCGTGCAAAAGATGACCATCTTCGCGCGACGCTGTGCGATGGCAAGCAGTTGCTCGAGGTCGATGAAGTCGTCCGACCGATCGGGCGTCGCCCGGAATGTTCCGCTCAATGGTTGATTCCTCTGGTACATGACCGGGAAAATCGCCTTACGTTCGTTGCTGTTCATGTTGACAGCCCTACCGAGAGGGCCAGCCTCTCATTCCGCGGCAGCTCGCCCCGCCTGCCGAAAAGGCCGTACGACACGCCGGAGTCTCACCGAAATCGGCATGCCGAGAAGCTGGACCGCCGCCGGGTCACGGATCGCCGTCGCCGCTGCCTTGAGCGCGGCGTGATCCTTCAAGTGGCCGACCAGCGACAGGTAGGATGCTGCCTTGCGCAAGTTGCGAGTGCGTCTTTTCTGCGCGCGACACGCGGCAGCGTCGAGCGTGTGATCGCGCAGGAACGCCTTATCCGCCTCAAGCATGGTTTCGACATGGCGAAGCTCGAGCACACGGGAGATCGAGCCCGGCCGGACGTGATAGCCATAGAACGGCTCCGGCTCGAGGGTGCAACATCCGCCTTTGGCGAGCGCCGACGCCAGGAGCAGATAGTCTTCGCCGATCCGGATTGTCTCGACATAGCGCAATGCGTGCGTTTCGAGGAAATCGCGCCTGACAACGGGCTTCATGTAGCCGAGGGAAAATTTGCCCTCGAAGAGGAGGTTTCCCGCGATGAAATCGGCAAGCGTCATTTCCGGCATCGCCTGAAGTCGCTCTATCGCGAACATTGGCGTGGTCGTTCCGGCCGCTTCGTCGACTACTTCGAGATTGTCGACCACGATTTCGGAACCGGTCTCCGCTGCGCGCCGAAGAAGACGTGTCATGCGATCGGGACGGATGGTGTCGTCTGCATCGAGGACCGCGATCCAGCGGCCGCGTGCCGCGTCCAGACCGGCGTTGCGCGCACCGCCTGGACCACGATTGTGGCCGAGCCGGATCACACGAACCCTCTCATCTGGAAAGGCTTCGACGATGGTGGCTGTGCTGTCGCTCGAACAATCGTCAACGACGATGACCTCGACGTCGACGCCTTCCTGCGCCAGCGCGCTACCGATCGCGCGGGCGATCGTCTCTTCGGCATTGAAGGCCGCAATCAGGAAGGTAACGTCAATCGACATTGCCATGCGCTCCCAAAGGCTGGTCGCCGTACTGGACGATCTCGCGGACGCCAAGCAAGCCGCTGACGACACCGGCATGCATAATGCCGCGTAACAGCGAGCGATTGCGCCTCCTGGCGCTCATCACGGTGAGAGCCGTGGCGGTCAGGCAATAGGCAACCTTGGCACCGGCGACGCCGATTTCTCGTGCCATGGCCACGCCGCCGCCATTCCTCGCGAGAAGGCGCCCATGCGTCTGCCCCATACGGAACCTTCGCTTCGCCAGCCATGTGAAATTCGCTCGGCCGGGAGGGACCGGCTCATAGACGACCGCGCGGGGCGAGAATGCGATTGTCCCCCCGGCTTCATGGAGACGCGCGAAATATTCCGTGTCCTCTCCCCCGGAACGTCCGAGTGCGAGGTTGAAGCGCCGCCCCGCAAGCTTCGGCGAGGAAGGGTGTAAAAGCACATTGCAGGTGTAGCCCGTGTGGATTTCGCCCCCAACCCAGACAGGCAAGGTCGAGTGGAAATCACCGCGCTTCATCCAGCGGGGCGCGTCTTCTCCATAGACCGCCCGGACCGGGCCGAGCACGGCATCCGCGCCGGTCTCGGCGGCTGCGCGCAAAAGCTCTATCAGCCAATCGGGCGAAACAGTCTCATCATCGTCGACAAAGGCCAGGAGATCGCCGGTCGCGGTTTCGAGACAGGCGTTTCGGGCGAGCGAAATGTTCGAAGCTGGACAATGTACATAGGATACGTTGAAGGGCAGAAGCGAAGCCAGCCGATAAACGAGATCGCGCGCGCTCGGCTCCACGTCGTTGTCCGCGACTATGATGCGGACAGCCGCGCCGTCGGGCACATTCAGCATCCCGATGGAATGCAGCGTATCCTCCAGTCCCGGACGGCGGTACGTGCAGACGCATATGTCGATCCGCACTCCAGCCTCGCGTATATCCTGCAAGTTCGCCGTCATACGCGTGTCTCGCGTCCGCGGAAGGTGAGAAGTTCGCGCCAGAAACCGGCGGACCAGGCGAGATGCATGACCATCGCGGAAAATCCCACGAGTGGCCCGTAAGGATCACGCTGGCGAACAGCGATCCATCCTCCGTAGCCGAGACACAAGGCGGCCCACATTCCCGCCGGCAGCAGCGCAGTCCAATTCAGCAGTGCGAGCGAGGCTCCGGCAACCGCGGGGGCCACGAGCAACGGGATCATCTGGCGGCCCTTCGGCACGACCCGGTGTTTCAATATGTTCCTTGCGCGCCCTCGTCCGTAGTCTAGATACTGCCGGAAGAGCGACATCACCGAGGCGCGCGGATAATAGACCATATGGGTTTTCTCCGTCAGCCAGATGCGATAGCCGACCTCGGTCAGCCGGTAGTCCAATTCGGCATCCTCGTTGTGGCTGAAGCTCTCGTCGTAACCACCGACCGCGCGGAATGGTTCCACCCGGATAAGGGCGTGATGGCCGTGATCCGTCCACCGCCCTTTCGAAACCAAGCGATGAGCAGAGCCACCGTTACCCAGCCTGGAATTCTGCGCGACGGCGGTCGCCTTCTGGAAAGCCCCCGTTCCTCGGGTCTTCATCGATACGACGACGGCGTCCGCACCGGTCGCGTCTGCTTCCTCGATCAGCCGGTCGCAATAGTCGGGCGGATAATCGCCATGCGCGTCGATCCGGATAAGGCTTTCAAATCCGCCTCCGAGTTTTTCGACCGCAAGATTCACGGCAGCGCTCTGGACCCTCTTCTCATTGTGGATGAGATGCAGGCGGGGATTGGCTGCAGCCATTTCCGCAACAATCTCCCTCGTGCCGTCCTGGCTGCCGCCATCCATGACGAGGATCATCATGTCCAGCCGCTCGGCCGAGGGCGTAAGCTTATCGACGACGGACGCGATATGGCCGGCCTCGTTGAGACAGGGAATGACAATCATCGCGGACCCGGCATTTCCGGCCCGTTGCTTGCTCGCCATATCGCTTGTCCCCGTCATCACTACGCAGCCTGCAGGACGGCGTCGCCCGCCCGTTCCGAACCGAGCGCGGCGAGACGCGCCACCAGCACGCGGCAGTCGCTGAGGTCAGAGACCCAGGTCGAGCGATCCTCGGCGCAAACCCTCTCGCGCAAATGCGTATAAGCATCCCGGTCTATGGAACCGAGGCATTCGGCCAGCCCCTGCGGCGAAGCCTCATCGAGCAGAATGCCCATGCGCCGACCGGAGAGGAAGCGGCCGGTTTCCGTCCGCCGCATAGCAACAGGAACGGCACCGTATCGGCAGCCTTCGAACAGCCGGTTGGGCAGTAGCCAGCTCGAATTCAGCCCTTCCTCGAAGAAATCGATCGCCCAGGCAAAATGGACGGCGCCGTAGATGCGGGGCAAATCCTCCGGGTTCCGGTAGGCGCCTTCGAAGCGCATGAAAGGTTCGGCGGTGACGAAACCGTCGAAGCTGGCAAATTCCGAATAGGCGGGGCGGCCGCGCAGGACGACCTCGAACCGTCCTTGCATGCGCCGCGTGAATTCCGCCAGCAATTGCAACGATTTGCGGCAGCGCAGCGCTCCGAACCAGCCGATGACCCAGGGCTCGTCCGTATCCGGAGGGGCCGGCCCATCGACCGAAGAGGGCTGCTCGGCCAGTTCCAGGACCTTGTTATGAAGGAGCACAACGGGCGCATCCATCTGTTCAAAGCGTCTGAAATAGTCGCGCACGAAAGCGGGAGAACTCGTCAGGAGAAGTGATGTCTTGCTGCCGAGCGCCCTCTCGGCGCGGCGCATCGCCCGGGAGACGCCATTCTCTCCGAGCAGCAGGCGATGGATATCGAGACACTCGTACACAATCGGTACATCGGCTGCGAAGAAGGAGCGGGCACGCACCGCAAGCGCCAGCATTTCCAAGTTGCGCCCGATAATGACATCGGGCCTGTCGATCCGCCCAAGTTTCGAGCCAAGCGACATTGCGGCGGCCGCGACCGCCTTCAGCCGCTGCGCGAATTTCCCGTCCGCGGTGCGGCCTAGATCGATCGGGCTCAGGCGATGCAATTCGGCGGGAATGCCGTGCGTACGCCGAAAACCCGCGAGCGTCACGACGGCCCCGCCGGCTTCGAGCATCATCACCCTGCGGCGAACCGCAGGATCAGCGAGGTCATGCACAAGATAGAGCACACGCAGCATGGGGAACCGGACCCTGCTATTGCAGTTTGCAGGCGATGGATTGCGGGAACTGGCACTTGTCGCCGAGCGCGGTGAAGGCGATCCGTTCGACCTCGGCGGTAACCGGTGCTTCCGTCTCGGTGAATGGCCCCATCCACGATTTCAGCGTGTCGCTGCCCCACAGGCTGACGAAGATTTTCGAAGCGTGGGTGGGTATCTTGGCCGGATCGGTCGCCTCGCCTAACAGTTTGCCGTCGACGTACCAGCGGATACGGTCCTTCTCCCAGACGAAGGCGTAGTCGTGGAAATCCTTATCGGCACCGCCTTCGACCGGGACCAGTTTCTCCTCGCCGACTTTCTTGCCGCCGACAAACTGGTTCAACTGCACCTTAGACGGGTCTTTCCCCAGAACCTCGAAGTCGATCTCGTCGTGCGGCTGCTTGTCGGCATCTCCGATATAGGTGAAGAAGCCGGTGTTCAGCCCGGAACCGCCTGCGGCCTTCATGCGGATTTCGTAAGTGCCATAGCCGAAGCGTTTTCGCGTCTGGACTTCGCCGCAGACATGGTCGCGGTCCTTCAGCTTCTGTGCCGCGAATTTCAGGTTCAGCTTCCCCTTCGACAGCGATACCTGCTTTTTCGACCATGTGCAGTTCTGGTGCTTGCCGTTGTTCCAGCCATCGGAGATGTACCAGCGCTTGGTATCGAACTTATGGAAATCGTCGACGAAGGATTTCCCGGTCTCGCCTTTAAGCAGTTCGGCCGCATGAGCCGAGGGAAGGATTGGCGAGATAGAGGCGATCATGACGCCGACGGCCAGACATGCCTTGAGGCCGCTCGGCATCCTGGCGTTCAGGCTTGCCGTCATGGAGTGGTTCCTTTGTTTCGGCTGCGCCTCCCCACGCCGCCTGTTGAAAGTCGGAACGATGTTGCACTGCGAACTAGGGCAGCGAGGATGCAACAATGTGGCGCTTGCGGGATTTAGCCCGCCTACCCGATAACTTTTTGTAGTGATTTGTTAGATGCGCGCCAGATTTCGGAAACGCGGCCGATGCGCATCCGCCTGATTTCCGTGGACAAAGCCCGGAAATGCAATGCGGCTGCAGATAACGAAATAGGCTTTATCACCGTACCGGACCGGTCGCGACCTTTTGCGCCGGTGTTGCAGCCAGAAGGTAGCGGGGCGAGGTGGAAACCACGTCAGGTTGCGTATAATGAGTTGTAAACGCGTCGTACTTGTCGAGGGCGATACCGGAGACGATCGCCGGCAAGGCCCCAAGATTCGCGAGCCCGTGAATGCCGGCTCTCGCAAGACCGGATTCTGCCTTGATGTCGAGGAAATGCCGCAAATCATAACGTGCCCGGACATGACGCGCGTGTCGACGGATCGCCGCTTCTTCCTCACCGCTCAGCCGTTCGGTTTCCAGGATCGCCTGATCGGCCTCGTAGAGGCGCTTCAGATCGGCCGTCCGATGCCGGCCGCTCAGTGAATCGGGACGTACGACGGCGCCGTAACCGCAGCTATGGACGAGCCTATAGCGCCCTCCTCGTGCAAGCGCTCGTACATAGAAGTCGTAATCTTCGCCAAGCCGGAGATCCTCGCGATAGCGCAGTCCGGCACGCTCGAGAAAATCCCGCCGGATCACGGGCTTCAGAAAGCCGGTCTCGCCGCGCGAAGCGCCACGTTTCGAGATATTGCCGTTAACGAAATCCACGAGTTCAAGCAGCCGGGGAGCCGGGTCGAATTCCACGACATCCGGTTCCGCAGTCCCACGGCGGGCGTCGAGAAAGACGATGTTGTCGGCGATCAGGTCCCAGCCCTGCTGATCCAGAAGTCGCGCAAAACGGCCGGGCAGCAGGAAATCGTCGGCATCGAGGATGGCGACAAGCGGCGCCTCGGAATGCGCGATAGCATGATTACGCGCGAAGGCCGGTCCCCGGTTCTCCGCAAGGCTGACCACCTGGAGCCGCCCGGTACCGTCATCCGCCGCACGCGCCGCTTCCGCCGTGGCGTCGGTGGAACCGTCATCAACTACGGCGACCTCCGAGACCTCCGCCTCCCGCAAGGCCGAACGGACCGCACGACCGATTGTACGGGAAGCATCCTTGGCTGCGATGACAACGCAGATTTCCGGCGCAGAAAGCATGGCACCTCGATGGGATTCGCGGTACGCCGACACGTGGCGCACGGGTCTTCATCTCGAGGTTTGACGCTAAACGGTTTGGGAAGGCGATTTCATGACCGCCCTCGCTGGCCGGGTTCACGGTTGGCGCGACCGGTTCACATTCGGAACATGCGCCTTGCGCCTCAGCCTTTCCTGGCCCAGCAATACCTGGGGGCGTGACATTTCGCCTTCCGTCCCGGCCTTCGTACCTTCGCCGCGCGATCCACGCCAGATCATATAAAGGACAGCCGCGAAATACCCTAATTGAATAAGAACGGCACAAATCGCGGTTTGAATCAGGGTTGCCCAGAGCGAATGTGTCACGAGATAGGTGACGACGCCGAATGCGATCAAAACGGCTACCATTCCACGGAAAAAAAGCAGGAAGGACATGGCTATGTCCTAGCACCGTCCAAGAACGGATCGTCCCAAGTCACGTGAAAAGGCCTCCCGCCCTGGTTGCACGCAGCCGTATTTCCGCAGGGCACCACAACGTGAAACTTCTCTGGAACCAGCCCTGCCTGACTATGTGCCCGTATGTTCCTTGTCTGACTTTATATTGGACTGGACGACGCGGCGCAACAAAAGTCACCGTTTCTGCAAGTGTCATCCGGTAAACTTTTCATCCTTGTGTGGTTACGCTGCAACGCAGCACCTACCTCGCCAATCGCCTAGCGAGAGAGTCAACCATTCATGTATAATCTAGTATATACATCATTGTAAATAATATATATCCGATACGTACCTATTCTATTCACAAAACCATATAACTATAATCGACATACATCCATATATATAGTAATGACAATTTCAATATAATTCGAACTCAGACTGTCATATGTCTGCAATATAACCGATCGTTACAAAATATGATAGAGCGTGCCCTACTTTTTTGACTTTCCCCACTCAATTCAGCGCTGGCGGGCGGCAAGCGAGGTTTGTGCGTCGCACCATTCCTCGATACTTATCCAGTTCGGAGCAGCGAATGAGATATGCCGCTAGGTTAGCAAATCTGCCTTTTCGACTACGTCGAGGCGGTGAGCATCCTCCAATAGGAGGAGTATGCAAACGTGGGTTCGATTTCGCGGGCGCCCTTCTGGCGCTCATGTTGCTCAGCCCGCTTCTCCTGATGCTCGCCGCCCTGGTAAAACTTTCGGACGGCGGCCGGGTTCTCTACGGCCACCGGCGTATCGGCCGGAACGGCAACAGCTTCGTCTGCCTGAAATTCCGGACAATGGCGGAAAACGGCGACGAGCTCATGCAGGCTTATTTCGAGCGCTATCCGCAAAGCAAACAGGAATGGCTCGCCACACGCAAGCTGCAACACGACCCGAGGGTCACGCCTGTCGGCCTTGTTCTGCGCAAGCTCAGCCTCGACGAATTGCCACAACTCATAAACATCCTGAAAGGAGAAATGAGCTTCGTCGGGCCCCGGCCCGTGGTCGAAGACGAGCTCCAGCTCTACGGGACGGCGGCCGAGTTCTATCTCAAATCCCGCCCCGGCCTGACGGGGCTATGGCAGATCAGCGGGCGCAACGACGTCTCCTACAGCACGCGCGTGGCCTATGACCGGCACTATGTCGAGAACTGGTCGTTCGTCGCGGACATCATCATCATCATCAAGACGTTTCCCGCAGTGCTGTCCTCGCGCGGCAGCTACTGAAGCCCGCCCAGGGACCGGAAGAGGAAAGCCAATCTGTGCTCAGAATGATGAAGCCGAACGTTAAAAGCGTAAGCCGGGCGATCCGGGTAGGCATGGCGCTGATTGTCGCGGCCGCCCTTTTCGCATCGGCAAGTCCGGCGGCCCGGGCTGCCGAATACCAACTCGGAGCGATGGACAAGCTCAATATCCGCGTCGCCGAATGGCAGACCGCCCAGGCTGCCGTCCGCGACTGGGCATCCGTCAATGGCGAATATACAGTCAGCCCGGGTGGTACGATCTCCCTGCCTTTCATCGGCGAGATGGCGGTAAAGGGAGAGACAACAGGCGACGTCGCTAAAAAGATCGGCGACGAGCTCCAGCAGAAGTTCGGCCTCATCGACCAGCCATATGCCTCCGTGGAAATCGCCGAGTACCGGCCCGTCTTCGTGGCTGGCGATGCCCAGACACCCGGGCGTTATCCCTACATACCGGGCCTGACCGTTTTGAAAGCGGTCAGTCTCGCGGGCGGGGTGCGTCGTACCGACAATCTCGGCGGACGCTATCTGCGTGACTTCATCAATGCCCGCGGCGACTATCAGGTGCTCGCCTCGAAGCGGCTCGGCCTGCTGGCGGCGCGCGCGCGGCTAATCTCCGAGGCGGACGGCAACGACAAGATCGACTTCCCCAAGGAACTCAACGACACTGCCGAAGGCAAGAAACTGATGGACGACGAAACGGCCTTCAAGGAAACGCGGAAGAAGAAGCTCGACGTGCAATTGAAGGCGCTGGCCGACCTGAAAACCCTGCTTCAAAAGGAAGTCGTCTCGCTTTCGCAGAAGATGGATACCCAGCAGCGTCAGGCCGATCTCTCGAAGAAGGAACTGGCAAGCGTCGGCAATCTTGCCAACAAGGGTCTGGCAGTAAACCAGCGCGTCCTTACCCTCGAGCAGAGGACCGCCGACCTGGAAGGCAAGATCCTCGACCTGGAAACCACCCAGTTGCAGGCAAAGCAGGCTATCAGCAAGGCCGACCAGGACGCGGCGAGCCTGCGCAACGATTTCGATTCGGAGGTGGCGCAGACCCGGCAACAGGTGGAATCCGACCTGGAAGCCGCAAACCTGAAAATGGGCATGAACAAGGACCTGATGGCGGAAGCGGCACAGAACGACCCCGGGCTGGCGCGCTCTTCGGCCGAGGGATCACCCATTTCTGTGAGCTATTCGATCGTTCGTGAATCCGACGGGAAGACCGCCGAACTCCCAGCGGACGAAAACACCGCGGTGCTTCCGGGCGACATCGTCAAGGTTCGTCTCACGCTGCCAACCGCCAATTCCAACTAGGCCGGCGGCTCTAAGGGAAATGCCATCGGTGCAATTCGGCACCGGAGCGGCAAACAGCCAATGAAAATCGCCAAGGCCATCTTCATCGATCCGGACCGCAACCTGGCATACGGGACGGCCGCAGTCGCGCTTTCGTTGTGCGTCTTCGCCTATTCGACCCTTTTCGGCAAAATCCCGATCCTGATTTATTATGCTATCTGGCTCCCGCTGGTGCTGGTCGACTACCGGCGCGTCCTGGGAAATTTCCCGCGTACGTACTGGATCCTGCCGTTCGGCATCCTGGCCTGCCTCTCCATTTTCTGGTCGCAGGCACCGGGGGTTTCCGCTCGCGCGGCCATCCAACTCGCCACCCATATTGTGTGCGCATTCATAGCAGCACGAACGATCAGCATCCGGACATTCACATTCGGCACGCTCATCGGCATTTCGCTGGTCGTTCTCTACTCGCTCGCTTTCGGCTCCTACCATTACGACCCGTTCGACGGCGACTTCAGCTTTTCCGGAGCTTTCGCGTCGAAGAACCTGCTAGGATTCTTCTGCTCGATCGGTATCTACTTCGCCTTCACATGCGTCTTCGTCCTGCATGAACGCCTACTCTGGTGCGGGCTGGCAGTGATCTGCGCGGCGCTCGCCGGCTATGCGCTGATCGCCTCCCATTCCGCGACCGCCCTCATCACCACGATCGCGGCGCTCGCCGTCCTGATCGGGCTCGGCGGCCTGACGCCGTTCCGGCCACGAACCCGCAAGACGCTGGCCATATTCGGCATCCTTCTAGGCATCGGGGCCGCCATGGCAGTCATGGCTCTCGGCGGCTTCGACTTTATCCTCGCGGCATTCGGCAAGAATACTACGCTTACGGGCCGTACCTATCTGTGGTCCCAGGGGCTTGCGGCGGCGGCAAACGCACCGATGTTCGGTGTCGGCTACCAAGCCTATTGGGTACCGGGATTCCCGGACGCCGAAAGGCTATGGGCTGAATTCTACATCACCACCCAGACGGGATTCCACTTTCACAACACCTATATCGAAACGCTTGTCGAAGTCGGCGCTGTCGGAGTCCTGCTGCTGGCGATCATATTGATCCGCACCTCGGCCGGATTCTTCGTCCGTTTTCTCGCCAATCGCAATGATGTCACAGCACGCATCATGCTTGGTCTTCTGGCCATGCTGTTGCTGCGCTCCGTCGTGGAGGTCGATGTCATCGCCCCCTACGCCCTAGGGTCGTTCCTGCTATATTATTCGGCGGCGCTGCTTGCTGCTCCACAGTTCCGACAGGCCACTGCGCGAGTCGTCCAGCCCGCTACCGTCTGGACCCTCGACACGCGATGAACAAACTCTATGGCGTGCAATACCTTCGCGCGATCGCCGCGGTCGGGGTCGTCGTCTTCCACGCCACCGAGCGCTCCGGCGGACATTTCGTCATCGGGGCCGCCGGAGTGGATGTCTTTTTCGTCGTCAGCGGGTTCATCATGTGGACGATCTCGCAGAGACGACCGGTTCCCCCGCTCCATTTCTTCGGAGACAGGCTCCGGCGCATCGTTCCAGCCTACTGGCTGGCCACAGCCGCGATGGTGCTGGGCGGCCTGATCGGTGCGTTCCCCAACCTGACGCTGACTACCGGCCATGTGCTCGGATCGTTCTTCTTCATCCCACATCACTCGCCCAATGGCGGCGAGATCTGGCCCGTGCTCGTGCAGGGATGGACGCTGAATTATGAAATGTTTTTCTACGCTCTGTTCGCCCTGGCACTAGCCATCCGCGAAGATGCGAGGTTTGGCTTCCTGAGCGGAGGCTTTCTTCTCCTGGTCGGAGCCGGATTGACCTTCCGCTTCGAAAATCCAGTCCTTGCGACCTATACGAATCCGGCCCTGCTCGAATTCATCCTCGGCGTGGTTATCGGCAAGCTTTGGCTTGCCGGGAAAATGCCGCCGGCTGGCGTCGGTATCGCTTTTATCGCCATCGCGGCTTGCGGCTTTACCGTCGTCGGCACCACCTATTGGGGCTTCAGTCCGTTCGTCCTGGGCCCTCTGGCCGGCCTGCTGCTAATCGGAACGCTTGCGCTTGAAAAGGCCGGGCTCATGCCACAGTCGAAATGGGCAACCTACGTCGGCGACGGCTCGTATATGATCTATCTCTGGCACACTTTCGCGATCTCCGTATCAGCCAAAATCGCCGACCTGCTTCAGATCCCGACAACTGCCGCGGTTCTGATCTCTTCCACGGCCGGAATTTTGTTCGGCATGCTCATGTTCGATCTGAGTCGATCCCGGCTTCTCGTGTCGCGGATGCCGAGAATGCAGAGACGCTAAAGCGACGTCGCGATCTTCGCTCCATGCGCTTTAGTTCCTTGATTTTGCGTATGTCTTCGTCCCGAAACCGGTGTCCGCTTTTGGGGACATGCTTTAGATCTTCAATCCGGCGTTGCGCCGAGCGCACAGAGGATTCCGCGCAGTTCCGCAAGTCCGCGCAGCCTTCCGATCGACGGATAGCCCGGCGTCACGTCCTTATCGAGATCGTCCAGCATGCGGTGTCCGTGGTCGGAACGGAAGACGATGGTCTCATCCGATGCGCGGTGACGATCCTCGGCCACCAGTTCCTTCAAAACGGCAACCATATCGACATCGCCGCCGAGGTGATCGCTTTCGTGGAAACTGCGCGGATCGGCCTCGCGCTTCGTCGCGCGCAGATGGGCGAAATGGATCCGCGGGGCGAAGCGCCGCGCCATCGCCTGGAGGTCATTGTCAGCACGCACCCCGAGGCTGCCTGTGCAAAGGCAGATGCCGTTGGCCGGTGATGGAACCGCGTCGAAGAGTTCCACATAATCCGCCTCCGTCGAGGCAATGCGCGGCAGCCCGAAAAGCGGGCGTGGCGGATCGTCCGGATGCAGTGTCAGCTTGACGCCAAGGCTCTCCGCCGCCGGCGTCACCGCTTCGAGGAACTCTATCAGGTTGCGGCGGAAGCGTGCCGCATCGATGCCCTTATAGGCAGCAAGGCGGTCACGGAAGCCCGGCAGGGTCATCGGCTCAGTAGTGGAGCCCGGTAGCGCCGAGGTGATGATGCGGACGATCTCCGCCACCTCCTTCTCGCTCATCGCCGAACGTACGGCGCTGGCACGCTCGCGTTCCCGCGACGTGTAATCGGCTTCCGCGCCCTCGCGCTCCAGTATGAAAAGATCGAAGGCGGCGAATCGTTCCTGGTCGAAGCGCATAGCGGTCGCACCGGTCGGCGTAACGAAATCGAGTTCGGTCCGCGTCCAGTCCACGACGGGCATGAAATTGTAGCAGATGATGCGGATGTCCGAGGCGGCAACGGCTTCGAGGCTGGCGATCCATGCCTCTATCTCCGCCTTCGCCGCCGCCCCTTTTCGCTTGACGGCATCGGGGATGGGGATGCTCTCGACAACCGACCATGTGAGTGGCGTACGGCCGGGCGGCGTCGTTTCGATCAGATTGCGGCGTTCGGCGACCTCGGCCTCGGTCCAGGCGCGGCCGATCGGCACCTCATGCAGCGCAGAAACGACGTTCGTCGCGCCCGCCTGCCGCACGGCATCAAGCGAAACGCGGGCGTGCGGACCGAACCATCTCCATCCCTGGCGCATTTTTCACTCCGCTGCGAAATAGTCGGGATACTGCTCGACGAGCAGGTCGATATCCGGGATCACCGCGCTCAGGTGGATCATCATCGCCGCCCTCGCCGCCGCCGGATCGCGCGCGGCGATCGCATCGCGGATGGTGACGTGTTCGCCGACCACCCAATCCATACGCCCGAGAACCGGAAGCGTGAGGCGGCGTGCGCGGTCGATCTGCACCTTCGCCTGCTTCAAAAGCTTCCATATCCCCGGATGCCC